>NZ_CP042829.1:1526082-1831298 GCF_008838325.1 Tepidiforma bonchosmolovskayae
CAGGTTTCCGGCGGCTCGTCCGCCGGGATGCGGGCGCGGCACAGCTCCGACGGGATGCACGCCTGGTCGGTCACCAGCCCCCAGTACTTCGCCAGCGCCTCTTCCGGCGTCTCCGGGCCGTAGCTGAACAGCACCCGGTCCAGGTCGCCGATGGTCACCGTGGCCAGCCCGTCGACTGGCACGCCGTTGGCAATGAACGACCACCGTTCGGTGCCGCTGTTGCACAGCTTTTCCCCCGAAGGGAGCTGCAGGCAGGTCCGGTCCGGGGTCACGCCCGGGAAGGATGGGTCCGTCAGGGTGAACCCGAGGCTCCGGAAGAACTCATCCCACGTCACGAGCGTCGAATGCACATGCACCACCGTGACGCGCGGCGCGTGGATATGCACGTGCTCGCTCAGTTCCCTGCCTTCCGCATCCGACAGGAACTGCGGCTGCCCGAAATCGAACCGCTGGCCGCGGATCACCAGCGCGAAGTCCGCGTGCTCGTGCGTCGGCGCCCGGGGGCCTGCGGCTGTCCACGGTGCGTCGGCCCGCCGCTCCGTGTCCTCCCCGCTGCCGTCCCAGCGCCAGGCCAGCAGCCCGCCGAGCACCGCCGCCGCCGCTGCCAGCACCACAGCCGCCCCCGCCCATATCCGTGCGCTCCCGGGCGCAGCGCCCACGAACCTCGCCATGGCGCCATCCTACCCGGCCGGCGCCGTTGACGCCCGGGACCCCCTGTCAGTAGCATGGTGCAACTCACTCTTGGAGGTCCCGATGACCGCCCCCGGAACCGAAGCCGAGCGCATCCGCTCCTATCTCGTCTCCCAGGCCGCGAAGCTCACGATTCCCCAGCTCGTCGAAAAGGTGCGTGCCGACTGCCTCCCGCTCGCTGACGCCGCGCGTGCGGTTCCCCCGGCCCGCTTCCACGAGCCCCCGGCGCCCGGCGAGTGGTCGGCCGCTGAGGTCTGGCATCACATCCTTGAGATGAACGAAGCCGGCGCCGCCGCAATCGAGGCAATCCTGGATGGCCGCGAGCCCGCGAGCCGCTCCGTTGATGATCGCCTCGTCCCGGGCGGGAGCAGCCTCCAGGACGGGCCCTCGTGCTATGCCCGCTACCTCGAGCGCCGCGAACGCCTGCTCGCCCGCGTCGCCGCGGCGCGCGGCGATGAACACCTCGACCGTACGCTCCGCCATCCCGTGTTCGGCGAGCTCAACTGGCGAGAATGGTTCCTCTTCATGCGGGTGCACGACCTCGACCACCTGCGGCAGCTCCAGGCGATTGCTGCAGCCCTCGCGGAGCCGGCCCCATGAGCGCGCTCCGCGTTGCCATCGGCTTCGGCCCCGGCCCCGGCGGCTGGGACGAAGCGCTCACCTTCGCCCGCGAAGCCGAACGCCTGGGAGTGGACTCGGCCTGGACTTCCGAGGCCTGGGGATTCGACGCCGTGACGCCGCTCGCGCTCCTCGCCGGTCGAACCGAGCGCCTGCGGCTCGGCACCGGCATCATGCAGGCCGGCACCCGCACGCCCGCGCTCGTTGCAATGACCGCCCTGACCCTCAGCTCCATCTCCGGGGGCAGGTTCATCCTCGGTCTCGGCTCCAGCGGTCCCCAGGTCATCGAAGGCTGGCATGGAATCCCCTTCCGCCAGCCCCTCCAGCGCCTTCGCGAAATCGTCGAGATCGTCCGTCTCGCATGCTCCGGGGAGCGGGTCGCCTACTCCGGAACCGTGTACACCCTTCCTCTCCCCGGCGGCGAGGGCCGGGCGCTCCGCACCAGCGCCCCGCCCGCACCGGTGCCCATCTTCCTCGCGACCCTCGGGCCCCGCGCGCTTGAAATGACCGGCGAGCTTGCCGACGGGTGGATCGCCTCCTCCTTCATGCCCCGGCACTCCAGCGTCTTCCTCGAGCCCATCCGCCGCGGCGCAGCCCGCGCGGGCCGCTCCCTCGATGGCTTCGAGGTGGTCGCCGGCGGCGTTGTCGCCTTCGGCGACGACCTCGAACGTCTCGTCGCTCCCCGCAAGCCCGGCTTCGCCTTCGAAATCGGGGCCATGGGCTCCCCAACCCGCAATTTCTACAAAGATGCCTACGCCCGCCAGGGCTACGCCGACCTCGTCGACCGCGTCCAGGCCCTCTGGCTCGAACGCCGCCGCGATGAAGCCGCCGCCCTCATCCCCGACGAGTTCGTCCTCGAGGCGAACCTCCTCGGAACCGACGAAATGGTCCGCGACCGCATCCGCGTCTACCGCGACGGCGGCGTCACCACGCTCCAGGTCAGCCCCGCCGGGCACACCCTCGCCGAGCGGCTCGAAACCCTCGGCCGCTTCATGGAGCTCGTCCGCGAGGTCAACGCCGAACCCGCTCCCGAATCCCGCGGTCCGGAGGCTGCCGCCCCTTAGGGCGCCTTCGTCGGCGTTGGCGCCGGGCTCGCAGCGCCCGTCGGCGAAGCCGCCGGCGTCGCGGTCGACCCCGCCTGCGCCGTCGCCGTCGCCAGCTGCGCCTGCACCTGCTGGAAGAGGCTCCGCCACGCGTCCATATCGGCCGGAGTCCCCGCACCGAGCGGCTGCCCGTTCACGAGGAAGCCCGGCGTCCCCCGGATGCCGAACGAGCTCGCCGTCCGCTGCTGCTGCGTGACCTCGTCCAGGTGCTGCGAGCTGTCGAAACACTGGTTGAACTTCGCCGTGTCCAGCCCCAGCTCGGCCGCGTACTTCTTCAGGTTCTCGTCCGAGAACCGCCCGACGTTCAGCTTCTCATCGTCGGCCTGGCCGGCCTCCGCCTGCACGAGGAACAGCTTGTTGTGGTACTGCCAGAACTTGTTCTGGTCGGCCGCGCACATGCCTGCCAGGGCGGCCCGCACCGACTCCGGCCCGAGGATCGGCAGGTTCTGGTACTCGAGCTGCACGATGCCCGGCTTCACAAACTCCTCGATGATGTCGATCTCCTGCTCGCCCGTGAACTTCAGGCAGAACGGGCACTGGAAATCGGCATAGACCGTCAGCTTCACCGGCGCATCGTCCTTCCCGAGCTTCATCCCGTTCGCAAGGTCGGTCGGCAGGTCGTTCGCCTTCGCCTTCAGCCGGCTCGCAATCGTGTCGCTCGAACCCCCGCCCGAGGTGACCAGCACCGCCACGAGGATCGCCCCGAGCACGACGATGACCGCCGCGACGATCAGCACGAACGGCCGCGTGAAAATCTCGCTCCCGCCGCCCCCCGTCCGGCGCGGCGGCGGTGTCGAAGCGCGCGGGGCGCGCGGTGGTCGCGTCCCCTGCGTCCGGCTCATTTCGCGGCGTGCCTGGCGATTCGACATGGGACTCTTCCTGTTCGAAAAGGTAGACTCACACGGCGGCCGACGGGCAGCGCCTGCCCGCCGGCTCAGCCCCGAGATTACCACCCGGCCCGCTACGGGATACGGAAGCCCCGTTTACGCTCGCTCCCCGCCCCCTGCTCCCCGCTCCCCGCTCCCGGCTCCCCGCTCCCCGCTCCCGGCTCCCCGCTCCCCGCTCCCGGCTCCCCGCTCCCTGCTCCCTGCTCCCCGTCACCGTTCGCCGAGGCCGCTGCCCCGCAGGCGCGGGTCGAGCTCGTCGCGGAGCGCATCGCCCAGCAGGTTGAAGGCGAGCACCGTCAGGCTCAGCGCCAGCCCGGGGAAGACCGCCAGCCACCACGCCGTATTGAAGTAGGCGCGCGCCTGCGGCCCCAGGTCGTTCCCCCACGACGGCTCGCCCAGCGGCAGCCCAACGCCCAGGAACGTCAGCGCCGATTCCGCGAGGATCGCCGCCGGCAGCGTTGTGCTCGCCACCACAATCACCAGCGGCCCGATGTTCGGCAGGATGTGCCGGAACATCACCCGCGCCTCCGAGCACCCGATGACCCGCGCCGCCTCGACATACACCCGCTGCCGTTCCACCAGCACGCCGCCGCGGATGATCCGCATGATCACCGGCGTGAAGATGATGCTGATCGCAATGATGACCGACCGCAGCCCCGGTCCCAGCCACGTCGCGACTACCAGCCCGAACAGGATCGCCGGGAACGAGAGCAGCACCTCCGACAGCCGGCTGATCAGCGTGTCCACGAATCTCCCGAGGTAGCCGGCCAGCAGCCCCAGCACCGTCCCGCCGACCACGCTGATCAGCACCGTTGCAGTGCCCACCATCAGCGACGGGCGCGCTCCATACACCACCCGCGAGTACAGGTCCTGCCCGTTCCGGTTCGTCCCAAACCAGTGGTCTGCGCTCGGCCCGACGAGAATGTCCGAGCCGAACTCCTTCGGGTCCGTCGTCCGCATGAACGGCGCATCGGCGAAGACCGCCATCAGCACCAGCCCCGCGATCACGACCGCCGAGGCCGTCCCCAGCGGCTGCCGCCGTGCGAACCGCCGGACCTTCCCGAGGCCGAAGTCGATCCGCCGCTGCCCGGGGACTGCCAGCACGCCAGCCTGCGCTTCCGTCGCCATCGTTGCCTTCCTCCCGCGCCGTTACACCCGCAGCCGCGGGTCGGCCCACGCGTACAGCACGTCGACAATCAGCGTCACCGTCAGGAACGACGCTGCGATCACCACCGTCACCGCCTGGATCGTCTGGTGGTCCCGGTCGGCCACCGCCTTCGCCGCCATCGACCCCATCCCCGGGATGCCGAACAGCTGCTCAATCACAATCGACCCGCCGAGGATGAGCCCGAACTGCAGGCCGATCACCGTGAGCAGCGTCAGCACCGCGTTGCGGAACACGTGCACCCAGACAACGCTCTGCTCCTTCAGCCCCTTCGCCCGCGCCGTCCGCACGTAATCCGCGTAGAGCGCCTCAATCATGCTCGAGCGCACGATCCGCGCCACGTAGGCCGAGGCCCCGATCGCCAGCACCAGCGCCGGCAGGAGCAGCAGCGCAACATGCGTCACCGGGTCTTCCGTCAGCCCGCGCCACTGCTTCACCGGCGTCCACCCCCACCAGTAGGCCGGGAGGTAGATCACCAGCGTCCCCAGCCAGAAGTTCGGCACCGAGAGCCCCAGGATCGAAAAGAACCGCGCCGTGTAATCCGAGACCGAGTGCGCCCGGACCGCCGAAAGCGCCCCAATCGGCACCCCAATCGCCAGCGTGAAGAAAATGGTCACCAGCCCAAGCTGCAGCGTCGTGAAGAACCGGTCGCGCAGCTCCGGCGTGATCTCCCGGCGCGTCGCCGTCGAAAGTCCGAAGTCGCCGCGGAGCGCATTCCCCAGCCAGATCAGGTACTGCTCCGGCTTCGACTTATCCAGGCCCAGCTCCTTCTTGACGACCGCGATGCACTCTTCGCAGGCCGACCCCGAAGCGCCGAGCCGGATCGTCGCCGCATCGGCCGGCAGCGCCCGGATCAGCGCGAACGAAAGGATCGAGACGCCCAGCAACGTCACCGGAAAGAGCGCCAGCCGCCGCAGGATGTACGTCCGCATCGCATGCTTCTCCCATCGCGAAAGGGGGAAGGCCGGAACGGGGCGGTCCCGCCTTCCCCCCGCGGTGTCAGGCGTCCAGCCAGATGTCCTGGACGCGGAACGGCCCCGTGCCCGCGTTCGCGTACATGAAGTCCTTCTCCGGGTAGTTCTTCACCCGGTCGCGGAAGGCCGCGTACTGGAACTCCGGCACCGGCAGCGGGATCGCCGGCCCGTACTCCTGGTGGATGACCCGCACGATCTCCTGGACCTTCTGCTTGCGCGCCTCCGGGTTCAGCTCCTGCGCCTGCGCGTTCCAGAGCTGCTGCATCCGCCCCGCGAATGCCGCCGTGTCCGACTTCGGCGAATCCGGCCGCAGGTTCCCGAAGATCGCGCCGTAGCCCACCGGCACGTAGTGCGCCAGCGCGTTGTAGTCCGGGATCGTCTGGAGCGAAAGCTCCCACGCGATGAACAGGTCCCACGGCTTCGGTGCCTTCTCGGCGAAGCCGGCCACCGCCCGCGCCACGTAGGTCGCAGGGTCGACCACCTCCACCTCCACCTTCACGCCGAGGTTCTGCTCCAGCTGCTTCTTCACGAACTCGGTGGCCGTCGCGAAGATCGGGATCGCCTGCATCGTCACCATCTTGATCGTCGGGAACGTCTGCGACCCGCTCGCCTCCTGCCACAGCTTCTTCGCATCCCCCGGGTTGAACGCCTGGAGCTTCTTCAGCTCCTCCTGCGAAAGGCCGTACCCCTCCTTCGCGAACTCCGAGGCCGTCGGCCCGCCGTACAGCCCCTCGCCCAGGTAGAGATTCTTGATGAACGCATCCCGGTCGATCGCCATCCAGACGGCCTGGCGGAGCCGTTTGTCCGTCCACTTGAAGTTGTCGAACTGCATGACCAGGTGGCCGT
Source organism: Tepidiforma bonchosmolovskayae (assembly GCF_008838325.1). GTDB lineage: Bacteria > Chloroflexota > Dehalococcoidia > Tepidiformales > Tepidiformaceae > Tepidiforma > Tepidiforma bonchosmolovskayae. The sequence continues at coordinate 1,532,366 of NZ_CP042829.1, forward strand.
TCGCCGGCCCCTTCGCCACCTTGATCCCTTTCTCCCGCCCCAGCTCATCGGCCACCAGTTTGTCGATGTTCACGACCGTCAGGACGTCCAGCTCGCCCGCGAGGAACTTCGCCTTGATCGTCGCCGGGTCCGGGATGATCGACTCCTCCCAGGCGTCGATGTACGGCCCTTCCTTCACGTAGGTCGGCGAGGGCGGGTCGTGCTGGAAGTAGTTCGGATTCCGCTCGTAGCGCGTCCCCGTCGGCTCGCGCTTCACCATCCGGTACGGCCCGCTCCCGGCGTTCATCACCTTCATCAGGTCGCCGCCGTTCGCCTCCACCACCTCCTTCGCCACCACCGCGAAGGCGCTCGACCCCAGCGAAATCACGTTCGAGGCGAACGGGTTCTTCTGCTTGATGACGACCGTGTACTTGTCCGGGGTCTCGATCTTGTCGATCCAGCCCCACTGGATCTGGTTCACCTGCGAACCCTTCGTCAGGGCCACCGGGAAGCGCGTGTACGAGTAAGCGATGTCCTCGGCCGTCAGCTCCCGGCCGTTCGCGACGTCCGCCTGGAACTTCACCCCCTGGCGGATCTTCACCCGCAGCGTCAGCGGGTCCACCTGCTCGTGCTCGAGCGCAAGGTCGTAGCACACCGTCTTCGTCGATGCCTGGTAGGTCCAGAGATGCGAGTACGCCTTCGCCGGGTGGATCGGGTTCGTCACGATGATGTGCGGGTCAAGCCCGGTGTCCGGCGAGGCCTTGGCGATGCGCATCGTCCCGCCCCGCTTGCCGGCCGGCGCCGGCGTCGGGCTGCCCGCCGGCTGCGTGGCGCCCCCTTGGGGCGCCGTGGCCGTCGCGCCGCCAGTATCGTCATCATCGTCGCCGCAGCCGACGCTCAGGCCGGCCGCGCCGAGGGCCGCCATCCCGGTCCCTGCCAGGAAGGCGCGCCGCCGGATGCGTGCGCGCCAGTAGCGGCGCCAGTAGGTGGATTCCATCGCAGTCCCTCCCCTGTTTGGTCGCCCGGCAAACGCTTCGGTCCAAAACTTTGGCCATCTGGCCAATCGCCGGGTCACGGGTAGTATAGGTGCGGCCGCGTCCATTGCAAGCATCGACGCCGCCGATACCACCCCTTCCCGAACCGCGCCGCCCGCGCTACACTTTCCGCCGCTGGACGACCGGCCAAATCCTTGCGGTGGTAGCCAAATGCCGAGCCTCGCCGAAATCAACCCCCTCGCACCCGAAACCGCCGAGTGCCCCTTCCCCTTCTACGAAGCCATGCGCCGCGAGTGCCCCGTCTACCAGGTCCCCGGCGCCGGCTTCTTCATCGTCTCCCGCTTTGAGGACATCCTCCACGTCCTCCGCCACCCCGAAATCTTCTCCTCTAAGTCCGGCCCCGGCCTCCGGCCCGTTCCCGATGAAGAGATCCTCGCCATCATGCGCCAGGGCTGGATGCCCGTGAACACCCTCCTCACCCAGGACCCGCCCGCCCACTCCCGCTACCGCGCGCTCGTCAATAAGGCCTTCTCCGCCCGGCGCGTCGCCAGCCTCGAACCCTCCGTCACCGCAATCGCCAACGACCTCATTGACCGCTTCATCAACGACGGCGAGGTCGAGCTCGTCCGCCAGTTCGCCGTGCCGCTCCCCCTCACCGTGATCGCCGATGCCCTCGGCGTCGACCGCGCCGATATGGACCGCTTCAAGCGCTGGTCCGACGACTCCGTCGCACCCCTCGGCGGCTTCCTCACCCGCGAACGCGAAATCGAGTGCGCGAAGTCGATCGTCGAGTTCCAGCACTATTTCGCCGAGCGGCTCGAAGAGCGGCGCACCAGCCCCCGCGACGATATCCTCACCGACCTCCTCAACGCCCACATCGGCCTCGAGGGCGACGAATCCCGCCCGCTCGATATGGCCGAGATGCTCAGCATCCTCCAGCAGATCCTCGTCGCCGGGAACGAAACCACCACAAACCTCATCGCCTCCGGCATGATGCTCCTCATCCATCGTCCGGAGGTCATGGAGCGGCTCCGCGCGCAGCCCGAGCTCATTCCCAACTTCGTCGAAGAAGCCCTCCGCCTCGAATCGCCGGTCCAGGGCCTCTTCCGCCAGGCCGTCGTCGATACCGAAATCGGCGGCACACCCATCCCTGCCGGCGCCCGCATCCTCCTCTCCTACGCCTCCGCCAACCGCGACGAAGCCGAGTTCCCCCACGCCGACCAGATCGACCTCGAGCGCGAGGCACCCGAAGGCCACCTCGCCTTCGGCCGCGGCGTCCACTACTGCCTGGGCGCCGCCCTCGCCCGCCTCGAGGCGCGCGTTGCGTTCACCCTCCTCCTCAGCCGGCTCAAGAACATCCGCGCCGCCGAGGGCAAGAACGACTACACCCACGTCCCCAGCGTGATCCTCCGTGGCCTCAAGGCCCTCTACCTCGAGTTCGAACCCGCCTGAGGAGACCGCCCGCCGCATGCAGCTCCGCGATACCCCCGAACAGGCCGCCTGGCGCGAAGAGGTCCGCGCCTTCATCCGCGAGAATCTCCCCGCCGAGATCCGCGGCGTCACCGGCTACTTCTACGACCCCCGCACCAACCCCGCCTTCGGCCAGTGGCGCGATGCCCTCGTCCGCCGCGGCTGGATCGCACCCGCCTGGCCGAAGGAGTACGGCGGCGCCGGCATGACCGTCGTCGAACAGTTCATCCTCAACCAGGAGTTCGCCGAGGCCGGCGCCCCCCAGCCCGGCGGCCTCGGCGTCATGATGCTCGGCCCCACCCTCATCACCCACGGCACCGAAGAGCAGAAGCGCGAACACCTCCCCCGCATCCTCAGCGGCGAGGTCATCTGGTGCCAGGGCTACTCCGAACCCGGCGCCGGCTCCGACCTCGCCGGCCTCCAGACCCGCGCCGTCCGCGACGGCGACGACTTCATCATCAACGGCCAGAAGATCTGGACCTCCTTCGCCCACTTCGCCGACTGGTGCTTCCTCCTCGCCCGGACCGACCCCGACGCCCCCAAGCACCGCGGGATCACCTACTTCCTCGTCGATATGAAGTCGCCGGGGATCACCGTCCGCCCGCTGGTCAACATGGCCGGCGGCCACGACTTCAACGAGGTTTTCTTCGAAGACGTCCGCGTCCCCGCGCGCAACGTCGTCGGCGAGGTCAACCGCGGCTGGTACGTCGGCGCCACCACCCTCGACTTCGAGCGCTCCTCCATCGGCACCGCCGTCGGCCAGCGCAAGAGCATCGAACGGTACACCGCCTGGCTGCGCGACCACCGCGCCCAGCTCCCGCCCTCCACCGTCGCGGCCATACGCCTCGCCTGGGCCGACCGCGCCGTCGACGTGCAGGTCCTTACCCTCCTCGCCTACCGCATCATCAGCATGCAGGCGGCCGGCAAGATTCCTAACGCCGAAGCCTCCATCGCCAAGCTCTTCACCTCCGAGACCGGCCAGCGCATCGCGCATACCGCCCTCCGCATGCTCGGCACCGCCGGCGTGCTCATGGACCGCTCCGCGCCGTTCAAAGGCGAAGCCGCCCGCGCCTATCTCAACGCCGTCTCGCTCACCATCGCGGGCGGCACCAGCGAAATCCAGCGCAACATCATCGCCCAGCGCGGTCTCGGCCTCCCGCGCGACTGATTCCGGCCTCTCCGCGGGCAGGGCGCTCCCTCCCGCCCTGCCCGCCTTACAGCAGCGGGTACTCGCCCTTTGCCCAGCGGATGCCCCGCCGCAGCAGCTCCACGTATTCCGGCACCTCCCACGAGCCCGGCTCGAACCGCGGGTACTCCGGGAACTGGAACCGCCCCGCCGCGCTCCCGAACGCCTGCCCGCCCGGTGCCACCAGCATGTCGTACTTCCGGCGCCGGTGCCCCGGCGTCAGGTAGAGCACCGCTCCCTCGCCGAACGGGTGCAGGTACAGCACCGGCCACTCCCGCTCCTCCGGCCACGACGATTCCGCGAAGCCCGGCGCCTCTCCCCCGAACCGCGTGGCCAGGAGCGGCCGCACCTCCCCGTGATACTCGCAGAGGTAGAGCTCCTCCCCATCGCCGGTCTCCCAGCGCCCCAGCCCCTCGACCAGCGGGTGCTCCGCCACCGGCCACACGGGGTACCGCCCGGTCGGCGGGTGCGCGATGAACTGGCTCCCCAGCGTCTCCATGTACCGCGGGAGAATCCGCGGGCTGTGCACGCCGTCCGGCTCCATCTCGAACACCGCGTTCGTCCCGTGCAGGGCGAACCACCGCCCGCCCCGCTCCACGAACCGTGCCAGGTTCTCCACCTCGGCCTCGCCCGGGCGCAGGTCGCACGTGTACGTCACCACGAACCGGCAGCCCGCGATTCCCTCGATGTCCCGGAAATCGCGCCCGACGAGCACCCGCACGTCCTCGTGCTCCGCCAGCAGCTCCAGCAGCCGCAGCCGCGGGTAGTCGAAGTCGTGCCAGTTGCCCCCGCACACCAGGTAGCCGTCAATCCGGCCCATCGCGCACCCCTCCTTCGCGCGCCGGCGCCCCGGGCTAGAAGTTCACCCGCTTCGTGAAACCGCCGTCGACGACCAGGTTCACCCCGGTAATCCACGAGGCCGCAGGGCTCGCCAGGAACGCTACCGCCCGCGCCACCTCCTCCGGCGTGCCCATCCGCCCCATCGGCTGCTGCTTCAGCGTCGCCTCATAGAACTGCGGCATCGCCTGCCTGATCATCGCCCACGGCCCGCCCTCGAAGTAAATCGGCCCCGGCGAGACCACGTTCACCCGGATCCCCTTCGACGCATAGGCCTGCGAGAGCGCATTCGCGTAGTTGATGAGCGCCGCCTTCATTGCACCGTAGCCGTTCGGCTGCCCGAACGTCTCCACGGCCGCCGTCGTGCTGATGAACACCACCGCCGGCGCCTCCGACTTCTCCAGGAACGGCCGGGCCGCCTCGAAACCGCGGACTGCGCCCAGCATGTCGACCTCGAAGTTCTGCACGAATCCCTGCTCGCCCGGCGCGGCGCCCCCGCTGGTGTTGCTCACGAAGATGTCGATCCCGCCGAGCTGCTCGCCGGCGCGCGCGATCCAGGCGATGTACTCGTCCCGCTTGCCCACGTCGACCGGCTCCGCCGCGACGGTCACGCCATGGCGCCGCAGCGCCTCCGCGGCAGCGTTCAGCCCGTCCGGCGTCCGCGCGCAGATGCCGAGGTGCACGCCCTCAGCCGCCAGCGTCTCCGCGATCGCCCGGCCGATGCCGCGGCTCGCACCCGTGATCAGCGCACGCTTCCCCTGCAGTCCAAGGTCCATCTCATCGAACTCCTTCCCGGGATTCGCTCCCGAAACGATACCGATTGGTTCACGCCAGGGTGACCGTCCCCGTATCCCCGTCGACCGTCACCACCTGGCCGTCGCGGATGACCCGCGTGGCGTACTTCGCCCCGACGACCGCCGGGATGCCGTACTCCCGCGCCACAATCGCCGCGTGGCTCAGCATGCCGCCGGTCTCCACCACCAGCGCCGCGGCCGGCACGAACAGCGGCGCCATCGGCGCATCGAACACCGGCAGCACGAGCACCTCGCCCGGCTGGACCTCCGTCTCGAGCGCCGCATCAGCGCTGGCGATGACCCGCGCCGGGCCGGTCGCCTTCCCGGGGCTGACACCCTGCCCGCTCAGCGCCGCCGCGCCCGGGCCGGCCGCCTCGCCCGCGGGGACGAGCTGCGTCGGCAGCTCGAACACGCCCCCCGGCAGCCGGTAGCCCTCCAGCCGGCGGTACTCCTCCTGACGCTCCCGCACCGCCGCCTTCGCGGCTGCCGGGTCCAGCGTCTCGAACTGGCGCACCTCCGCCAGCCGCAGGAAGAACACGTCCTCCGTCTGCTCCAGCGCGCCCCGCCGCACCAGCCGCCGGCCAATCTCCAAAAGCGGCGGCCGGAACGCCCGGCAGGCCCGCGCCCAGTTCGCCTTCGTCCCTTCGCGGCCGCGGTTGAGCCGCTGCGCCATCACCAGCGTCTCCCGGAACTGTCGCCGCACGCGGTTCGGCAGCAGGCTCTCCACCCGCGCCTCGAGCCGCTCCCGCGCCGCAGCCGCCCGCGCCTCCTTCCGGTGCGGGTCCGCCGAGGCCGGCGCCGCCATATCGGCCCGGAGCGCCCCCAGCAGGAACCCCGGCGCCTCGTCCCACGTCGACGTCGACGGGTCGGTCTCCCGCTGCCCGCGGTACCCGTACTCCCGGATCAGCTCCCGGTACCGCGTCGCGAACGCCTCCCAGGCCGGCGACACCGGTGCCGCCAGCCGCGCCAGCAGCGCCTCCGTCGGCAGCTCCGCGAACGCCGCCGCAATCACCGCGCTCTGCCGCCCGGCCCGCGCAAGGTCCCACGTCGCCTTTCCCGGCTTCGCGCTCTCCACATCGCGGAGCGCGCTCGTCAGCGTCGTCACCCACGTCGGCGGGTGCTTCGGCACGTGCTGGTCCAGCATGGCGCCCAGGATGCCCGTGTACTCCGCGCCCCCGACCGACACGATCACGTGCGAGACGAACAGCCCGGCGACAGCCTCGATGTTCTCGTCGATCGCGTGCAGCAGGTCATCGGCCCCCAGCCGCGGATACTCCCGCGCCCATGCCTGCCGGTATGCCTTCGTCGAAATCTCCGCGCCGCGTGCGATCTCCCGCTCGGCGTTCCGCCAGCGCGCCATAATCCGCCGGCGCGCCGCCTTCGCCCGCTTGATGTCCTGCGCCTGGCCGGCCGTCAGCCCCTCGCCTTCGACGAACTGCTGGAGCATGTCCGTCCCGCCGCCCACCTGGTACGTCGAGGTGATCGCCATCGACCACGCCACCCCCAGCGTCCACCGGCCGCCGACCACCCCGAGCACGTTCATCGCCGGTGGCGGCGCCGTCGGCACCAGGTCGAGCACGCCCAGCTCCTCCGCCATCCGCGTCGTGAACCGGTAGTCCCACTGGTTGATCAGGTCCGCCGTCAGCGGCTTGATCACCCCCGGCAGCACCTCCTCAACGTTCCCGGTCGTAACCAGCCGGTAGCGCGGGTTCGGCTCCGCATCCCACGAGCAGAGTTTCTCCGTCATCCTTCCGCCCTCCTCAGTACTGCGCCGTCCCGCAATCGACCGAGATGCACGCGCCCGTGATCCCGGCCCCGGCCTCGCTCGCCAGCAGCAGCGCCACGGCGGCCACCTGCTCGACCGTGTTGATCTCCCCGGTCGCCGTCTTTGCCTTGAAGATCTTCTCCACCATCTCGTCCAGCCCAGAAAGGCCCATCGCCTTCGCGGTCGCATCGCCCGACTCCCGCACCGCGTCGGTGATGATGAGCCCCGGGCAGATCGCGTTGCAGGTGATCCCCAGCCGCCCGACCTCGAGCGCCGTGGTCTTCGTCAGCCCGTTCACGCCGTGCTTCGCCGCCACGTACCCCGCCATCCCGGCGGCCCCCTGCTTCCCCTCGACCGACGAGATGTTGATGATTCGGCCCGAGCCGCGCGGGATCATCTGCTGGAGCGCCCACTTCGTCCCGTAGAACACCCCGCCCAGGTTCCAGCGGATGTCGTTCTCCCACGCGTCGTCATCGAGCTGGGCGATCGGCGCCGGCCGCGTAATCCCGCCGGCGTTGTTCACCATGATGTCCAGCCGGCCCCACCGCTCGACCGCCGTGTCGACCAGCCGCTTCACGTCGGCGCTGTTCCGGGCATCCCCCTGCACGAAGACCGCCCGGACGCCCGCGCCCAGCTCGGCGAGCGCCTGCTCGCCCTTCTTCTGGTCCCTCCCGTTGAAGGCGACCATCGCGCCTTCGCGCAGGAAGGCCTCGACCAGCCCCCTGCCGATGCCGCGGCTCCCCCCGGTGACCGCGGCCACCTTCCCTTCGAGCATCTGCATCTGCGTCCCTCCATCTGCCGTCGGGCGCGCTGAACCCGCGCCCTGCGCTGCTGCCGGACGCTTTTACCACATTGCCCGAAAGTTTGGAAGAGCGGCCAAGGAACTGGCCGCGGGAGGTTCCCGGCCGTCCCCTCCCTCAGCCGTCGAGGCTCGCGGCGACCGGCGTTGCAGCGCCCGTCACCGGGTCCACCCCCTCCGCCACGAGGTACCGCATCAGCATGTCGATCGTCTGGCGCTCCGTCTCCTCGAAGTCGAACGCCCCCGGCTCGAGCAGCCACTGGAGCGCCACCCCGGTCACCGCGCCGATGTGCCGCGCCGCCGCCGCGTCCGCATCGAGGTCGGCGCGGAACTGCCCGGCCCGCTGGCCGGCCCGGATCGCCGCCGCCGTCGCCCGCCGGAATCCCTCCCACAGCGCGCGCACCTCGTCCCCCAGCCGCGGGTCCCGCTTCGCGCTCGCCGTGAACTGGACGAACACCTCATACGGCACCGGGTTCACCTTCGCCAGCTCGATCCCGATGCGCGTCACCGCCCGCATCGTCTCGACCGGGTTCTGCCCTTCTTTCTGCGCCTGCGCCACCGACTCATTGAAAATCTCCTGGCAGCGCGCCAGCACCCCCGAGAGGAGGTCGGCCTTGTCCTTGAAGTGGTACGAGACCAGCCCGCGGCTGACCTCCGCACGCCGCGTCGCTTCGTCGATGGAGGTCTCCGCCCAGCCCTTTTCGGCCATGACCGCCACGGCCGCGTCAATGATCTGCCGTCGTCGAATTGCGTTGATGTCCAAGCGTGCCATCGGTCAACGTCCTCGCGGGGGCAGTTCCCCCGTGGTGTCTGCCTGTCTAACTTTTAGGCTAGCAGGCCGAAGCCCTGTACGCCCCTTCCGCTCCTCCCCCGGTTTCGGTACAGTTACGCGCGCACTTGGACGGACAGCCAAATTCCCTTCCGGTGATGCCAATGACCCCCTCGCCCGAAACCCTCCTCGACCTCCACCGCCGCATGCTCCGCATCCGCCTCTTCGAAGAGGAGGCCGGCAGGCTCTCCGAGGCCGGCCGCATCCCCGGCGCCCTCCACCTCTACGTCGGCGAGGAGGCCGTCGCTGCCGGCGTCGCCGCCCACCTCGGCCAGGGCGACCAGGTCACCTCCACCCACCGCGGCCACGGCCACCTCGTCGCCGTCGGCGGCGACTTCCGCCGTATGTTCGCCGAGCTCTTCGGCCGCGCCACCGGCTACTGCCGCGGCAAGGGAGGCTCCATGCACATCGCCGACATGGACCTCGGCATGCTCGGCGCCAACGGCATCGTCGGCGGCGGCCCGCCCATCGCCGTCGGCGCCGCCTTCTCCAACAAGTACCGCAAAACCCAGAACGTCACCGCCTGCTTCTTCGGCGACGGCGCCTCCAACGAGGGCAGCTTCCACGAAGCCGCCAACATGGCCGGCCTCTACCGCCTCCCCCTCATTTTCGTCTGCGAAAACAACGGCTTCGGCGAGTTCACCCGCCAGGACCGCCACCAGGCGATCCGCGACATCGCCGACCGCGCCGCCGGCTACGGATTCCCCGGCGTCGTCGTCGACGGCATGGACGTCATTGCGGTCTACGAAGCCGCCGGCGAAGCCATCGCCCGCGCCCGCCGCGGCGAGGGCCCTACCCTCCTCGAGTGCAAAACCTACCGCTTCTACGACCACGTCGGCGTCCGCGGCATGGGCGTCGTCTACCGCTCCGACGACGAAGTCCGCGCCTGGCGCGAACGCGACCCCATCACCCTGCTCGAGCGCCGCCTCGCCGAACTCGGCATCCTCGATGCGCCCGGCGCCGCTGCCGTCCGCGACCAGGTCCACGCCGAGGTCCGCGAAGCCGTCGCCTTCGCCGAGGCGAGCCCCTTCCCCGACCCCGCGACCCTCACCGAAGACGTCTACGCCAGCTAGCCCCACGGAGCCAGAGCCATGACCACCGCAACCGCCCAGCGCCAGCTCCCCGTCGTGATGGCCATCAACGAAGCGATCCGCCAGCTCATGCAGGAAGACCCGAACGTCTTCCTCGCCGGCGAGGACGTCGCCCTCTACGGCTCCGTCTTCGGCTTCAGCCGCGGCCTGCTCGATGAATTCGGCCCCGAGCGCGTCGTCGATACCCCCATCTCCGAAGCCGCCCTCGTCGGCCTGGGCGTCGGCGCCGCCGCCACCGGCCTCCGCCCCATCATCGACATCATGTTCATGGACTTCATGGGCGTGGCCATGGACCAGCTCGTCAACCAGGCCGCCAAGATGCGCTACATGTTCGGCGGCAAGGCCCGCCTCCCTCTCACCATCCACACCATGGCCGGCGCCGGCCTCAACCTCGCCGCCCAGCACTCCCAGAGCCTCGAAGCCTGGTTCTGCCACGTCCCCGGCCTCAAGGTCGTCATGGCCTCCGGCCCCTACGAGGCCAAGGGCCTCCTCATCGCCGCCGTCCACGACGACAGCCCCGTCATCGTCGTCAACAACAAGGCGCTCCTCGGCCTCGCCGGCCACGTCCCCGAGGAGATGTACGAGATCCCCCTCGGCCAGGCCGCCGTCGTCCGCCCGGGCACGAACTTCACCATCATCGCCACCGGTCGCATGGTCCAGGAGAGCCTCGCCGCCGCCGAAAAGCTCCTCGAGCACGGCATCGACGCCGAGGTCATCGACCCCCGCTCCCTCGTACCCCTCGATACCGCGACCCTCGTCGAATCCGTCCGCAAGACCCACCGCGCCCTCGTCGTCCACGAGGCCGTCCGCTTCGCCGGCTTCGGCGCCGAAATCGCCGCCCAGCTCCAGGAAGCCGCCTTCGACTACCTGGATGCCCCCATCGGCCGGGTCGGCGCGCCCTTCTCCCCGGTCCCCTTCAGCCCCGCCCTCGAAGCCCACTACGTCCCGAACGCCGACCGCATCGCCGGCGAAGTCCTCCGCCTCCTCGGACGCTCCGGCTGACCATGGAGCCCGGCATCCTCGGGGTCATCGCCAACCCGGCATCCGGCAAGGATATCCGCCGCCTCATCGCCCACGCTGCCGTCGTCAGCGACGCCGCCAGGCGCGGCATCCTCCGCCGCCTGCTCATCGGCGCTGCCGCCGCCGGCGCCCGCCGCGTCCACTACCTGCCCGGCCCGCACCGCCTCGTCGAAGATGCCCTCGACGGCCTCGACCTCGCCCTCGAGGCCGAGGCGCTCCCCGTCGACTTCACCGGCTCGGCGCTCGATACCCGCTCCGCCGCCCGCCTCCTCCGCGAGCGCGGAGCCGCTGCGGTCGTTGTCCTCGGCGGCGACGGTACCTGCCGGGCCGCGGCCGCAGCCTGGCCCGGGCTGCCCATCCTTCCCCTCTCGACGGGCACGAACAACGTCTTCCCCTTCGCTTGCGAGCCCACCGTCGCCGGCCTCGCCGCCGGGCTCGTCGCCGCCGGCCGCGTTCCGCTCGACGATGCCGCCAGCCGGTGCCCGCGCATCCACGTCGAGGTCGAGGGCGAACCGCCCGACCTCGCCCTCGTCGATGCCGCCCTCGTGAACGACCGCTTCGCCGGCGCCCGCGCCGTCTGGAAGCCCGCCGAGCTCACGGCCGTCCTCCTCCTGCGCTCCGACCCCGCCGTCACCGGCCTCGCCGCCATCGGCGGGATGCTCGGCCTGCCCGTCCCCGAGGGCGCCGCCCTCGCCATCGACCTCGGCGAGCCCGGCCGCTCCGTCCGCGTTCCGCTCGCTCCCGGGCTCGTTGTTCCCGTCGCCGTGCGCGGCCACCGGCCGGTGCCCTTCGGCGAGCCCGTCGAGTGGTGCGGCCCCGGCATCCTCGCCCTCGACGGCGAGCGCGAGCGTCGCCTCCTCCCCGGCCAGCGCGCCCGCCTCGTCGCCTTCCCCGACGGCCCCCTCGTCCTCGAACCCGGCCGCATCCTCGCCCGCGCCGCCGAGGCCGGGCTCTTTATCGAAGTCCCCTGCGGAGCAGCCCATGCCGACTGACGTCCTCATCCCCAAGCTGGGCATGACGATGACCGAGGGCACCGTCGCCGAATGGCTCGTGCCCGACGGCGCCCCCGTCCGCGCCGGCGACATCGTCTACCGCCTCGAGACCGAGAAAATTGAGTTCCAGGTCGAAGCCGAGTCCGACGGCATCCTCCGCCACGCCGTCCCTGCGGGCACCACCCTCCCGCCCGGCTCGGTCGTCGGCTACATCCTGGCCCCCGGCGAGGCCCCGCCCGCCGGCGCCCCCGCAGCCGCCGCTCCGCAGGGCGCCCCCGGCGCCCCGCCCCCGCCGCCCGAAGCCGGCCGCGTCCCGGCATCGCCGGCCGCCCGCCGCCTCGCCGCTGAACTCGGCGTGGCGCTCGAAACGGTCCTCGGCACCGGCCCCGGCGGCCGCATCACCGAGGAGGACGTGCGCCGCGCCCATGCCGCCGCAGCCCGCCCGGCCGCCCCTGCAGCCCCGCCTCCCCTCCCCGCCGAACCGCCGCCCGCCACCCCGGTCGCCCGCGCCCTCGGCCGCGAACTCGGCATCGACCTCGCCGCCGTCCGCGGCACCGGCCCCGGCGGCCGCATCACGAAAGAGGACGTCGAGGCTGCCGCCGCAGCCCGCCCGGCCGCCTCGCCGCCTTCGGCGCCCCCGGTCCCGGCCCCTGCTGCTGCGGGGGCCGCCCCCGGCCAGCGCATCCCCCTCCGTGGCATGCGCAAGACCATCGCCGAGCGGATGCACCGCAGCCTCCAGGAGATGGCCCAGCTCACCCTCGGCATGCGCGTCCGCATGGACGATGCCCTTCGCCTCCGCGAGCAGCTCATCGCCGAGTGGCAGCCCGAGGGCATCCGCCCCTCCATCACCGACCTGGTCATCCGCGCTGTCGCCCGGGCCCTGCGCCAGCACCCCGCCCTCAACGCCCGCGTCGAGCCGGACGCCATCGTCCTCGAGCCGGAGGTCCACATCGGCATGGCCGTCGCCCTCGACGCCGGGCTCGTCGTGCCCGTGATCCGCAACGCCGATACCCTCCACCTGCGCGACCTCGCCCGCGAAACCGCCCGCCTCGCCGAGGCTGCCCGCGCCGGCACCCTCGGCCTCGATGACTATGCCGGCCAGACCTTCTCCGTTACCTCCCTCGGCATGGCCGGCGTCGAGTTCTTCACGCCGATCATCAATCCGCCCAACGTCGCCATCCTTGGCGTCGGGCAGGTCGTCGACGACATCCGCTGGGACGGCGACCGGCCCCTCCGCGCCCGGACCCTCACACTCTCCCTCACCATCGACCACCGCGCGGTCGACGGCGCCCCCGGCGCGGCCTTCCTCGGCACCGTCCGCGACCTCCTCGAAGCCCCCTACCGGCTCCTCCTGCCATGAGCACCGCCCGCCGCTTCGATGTCGCCGTCATCGGCGGGGGCGCCGCCGGCGTCGCCGCCGCCCTCGAAGCCGCCCGCCTCGGCGCCTCGGTCGCCCTGGTCGAGGCCGAGCGCCCCGGCGGCTCCTGCGTCCACTTCACCTGCATCCCCACCTCCATCCTCCTCGACGCCGCCGAGGGGTTCGTCCGCGCCCGCGAACTCGCCGTCGCCGGGGTCCTTGCCGCCGGCGAGACCCTTCAGCTCGGCCGCGCCAACGACCGCGCCCGCGCCCTCGTCCGCTCCCTCGCCGCCGGGCTCGAAACCTCCCTGCGCCGCGCCCGCGTGGAGGTCGTCGCCGGCCACGCCAGCTTCCGCGAGCCCGGGCTGCTGACCGTCGCCGGCGCCGGCGAGCTCGCCGCCGATGCCATCGTCATCGCCATCGGCGCCCGCTGGGAGCCGCCCGCCATCCCCGGCCTCCCCGCCGACCGCCTCGTCACGCCCGATGTCGTCCAGTCGTGGCGCGAGCCGCCGCCCTCCTGCCTCGTCCTCGGCGGCGGGCCATCCGGCGGCGTCTTCGCCCTCGAGTACGCGACGCTGCTGGCCCTTGCCGGCTCCGCGGTCACCCTCGCTGCCCCCGGCCCGGGCATCTTCGCCGGCTTCGATGCGGACCTCCAGCCGCTCCTCGCCGACCTCCTCCAGCCGCTCGGCATCACCGTCGCCACCGGCGCCTCGCCCCTCCGCGCCGAAGGCGAAGCGGTCATCCTCGCAACCGCCGCCGGCGAGCGCCCGGTCGCAGCGGCCTGCGTGCTCGCCGCCGACCCGCGCGTTCCCTCGGCCCGCGGCCTCGCCCTCGACCACGCCGGGCTCGCCCCCGGTGCCGACGGCGCCATCCCGGTCGACGAGGGCTGCGCGACCGCCGTGCCCGGCATCTACGCCGCCGGCGATATCACCGGCCGGGGCATGCTCTCGTCAACGGCCGCCGTGCAGGGCCGGGTCGCCGGGGCGAATGCCGCCGGGGACCGCCGCCGTGCCCGCATATCGGCCGTCCCGGTGCTCGTCCACACCGTCCCGCCCGTCGCCGCCGTCGGGCGCACGGCCTCCGACGCGCAGGAGGCCGGCATCCCCCTGGCGACTGCCACGCTCGGCTTCGAAGGCACCGCCGCGTCCGTCGCCCGCGGCGGCCACCCCGGCCTCCTCCGCCTCCACGCCGACCGGCGAACCGGCGAAATTGTGGGCGCCCAGGCCGCCGGCCCCGGTGCGCACGAACTCGTCAGCGCCGCCGCCGCGCTCATGCAGGCCGAGGCGACGGCCGACCAAGCCGCCGCCCTCGTCGCCTGGCACCCGTCGCCCCTGGAGCTCCTCGCCGAAGCGGCCCGCCGCCTGGCCGGCTGACCTTACGCCCGGAGCGCATACACCTCGTAGGTCACGCCGTTCGGCCCCGTGCTCCCGACGGCGACCGCCTGCACGGTGTTCAGCCACGCGTACTTCTCCGCGCCCGTCTCGAACAGCGGCGTCGAGTACACCTTCGTGCTCCCGTCGGCGGCCCGCGCGCCGATGCCCGTGTACGTCACCAGGATGTGCGCCCCGTCGTCCGTCTGCAGGGTCAGCCGCACGTCCAGCTTCATGCTCCCGTCCGGCCGCAGCGTCACCCAGTCCCCGCCCGAATGCGGCACAATCGTGCCCTTCAGCTTCGGGCCTTCGAACGTGCCGCCCGGCACGCTCACAATCAGCCGCGACCCCTGCGGGCCGCCCTGGATCATCGTCGGCGCCCCAACGTTCGCCGTCATCGTAAAGAGGAACTCAACCGGCAGACTCTCCAGCGGCATCTCGAACTACCTTCCTTTCCCTTCGATGTGCGTCCACGGCCGCGGAGTCGGGCGTACCCGTCCGCAGCGCGGCCGACCCTACCCGCCCGCCGCGGGCTGTGTGCTCTCGTGCATCACCACGCTCACCTCCCCGGCGAGCGCGTCATCACGGATGAGCCGCACCACCTCGTCGGCGATCCGCTCCGGCTGGAGCAGCACCGCACCCTCCAGCGACGGCTCCAGCCACCTCGCCGGCCGCGTCCCGTCGCCCGTCTTGGCGATGATCGGCGTATCGACCATCCCCGGCGCCACGGCGTTCACCCGCACGTTCTCCAGCTCCTTCAGGATCGCGCACGACTTCGTGAAGTGGATGACGGCCGCCTTCGAAGCCGCGTACACGGGGTCGAACGGCAGCGGCCCCAGCCCCGCGATGCTCGCCGTGTTCACCACCACGCCGCCCTCGCCGTGCTCCCGGAACGCCTCCACGGCCGCCCGCGTCCCCATGATCACGCCCGACGTATTCACCGAAATCACCCGGTGCACCTTCTCAAGCGGCGCATCCGGCCAGCCCGGCGTGTCGCCCGTCATGATTCCCGCGTTGTTGTGCACGATGTCGAGCCGCCCGAAGACCCGCTTCGCCGCCCGGAACGTCTCCGCGATGCCCTCCGGCGACCCCACGTCGCCCTGCACGAACGCCGCCTCGCCGCCCGCCGCGGCAATCCGCCGCACCGTCTCCTCCCCGCCCGCTGCGTCGATGTCGACGACGATAACCTTCGCCCCTTCCCGCGCCAGCCGCTCCGCGCACGCCCGGCCGATGCCCGACCCTGCGCCGGTGACCAGCGCAACCTTGCCCGCGATCTCCATGCAACCCTCCCGAAATCGAGTCGCCGGGAGTTTATCCTGCTGGACAAAGCTTTGGCCAATAGTCCAGTATTCCCGCATGCCGCAGTCCGTCATCCCCGGGCCCCTCGCCGGCCGCCTCGCGCCCATTCCCGCCCTCCGCGACGGCTTCGAACAGTTCCTCGCCGCCTGCTTCGATACGGCCGCCGTGCCCGCCGCCACCCTCGAGCGCTGCCGGCGCCTCGTCGCCGCGCTCCACGGCGCCGACCCCGCAGATTGCGGTCCCGCCCTCGCGGACCTGCCGGAGTCCGAGGCCGAGCTCCTCGCCCGCGCCGAGGTCCCCTCCGGCCTCCCCCGCGCCGATGCCCTCGCGCTCGATATCGCCCGCTGCATCCCCTGGAGCCACCACGACCTGCCCGACGCTCCCGTCCTCGCCTTCCGCGGCGAGTGCGGCGACCGCGCGACCGTCACGCTCCTCGCCGCCCTCGCCATGTTCGATGCCGTCTGCCGGATGACCCTCGTCGCCCGCCGCCTCGAAGGAGCCTGACCATGTCCACCGTCCCCCGCGTCCCCTCCGCCGTCCCCGGCCAGCCGCCCGCCTTCCACACCGTCCTCGCGCACGCGCCCGCCATCCAGCAGCGGTTCGCGGACCTCTACGGCGCGTTCTGGATGGACTCGGCCCTCTCCCAGCGCGACAAGGAGATCGCCCGCATCCGCAACGCCCGCGTCACCGCCTGCGGCTTCTGCCGCCAGGTCCGCTTCTCCCTCGCCCGCGAGGAAGGGCTCGACGAAGCCACGCTCGACCTCGTCACCGACGCCTACCTCGATGCCCCGCTCAGCCCGCGCGAGAAGCGCATCCTCCAGTTCACCGACGCCATCATCGGCGACCCCTCCCGCGCTGACCCCGCCCTCGGCGCCGCCCTCGGCGACGAACTCGGCGACGCCGGCCTCGCTGAGCTGACCCTCGGGGTTGGGCTCTTCCTCGGCCTCGCGAAGGTGCTCATCACCCTCGGCCTCGAACCGGAGGAGATGCCCGTCACCGTCCTCCCGACGCCGGGTTCGGCGGCCTACAGTCCCCAGGCGGCCGCTGCCGGCTAACCCCGCAGGACCTTCGGTGGCGCACCCAGCCCGAAGAGCGTCCCCTTCCCCGTCACGGCGTCGAAGCTCTCCACCATCACTTCCAGCTCGTCGCCGGTGTCGAGCGTTACCACGCCCCGCCCGATCGCCGGCACCACCAGCGGCTCCGCCCGGAACGCACCGCCCCAGCCCTGCACCTTCCCGGGCGGCGTCGGCTTCGTGAACAGCTCGAGCCGCACCCGCCGCCGGTAGCCTGCCCGCAGCACCTCCAGCTCGGCCTCGCCCTCCCAGCGTCGCATCGTTCCCTCCTGCGATTTCCCCCGTCGATAGCCGGGAGAAACCGTTGCAATCGATCTCCGCGCACAGTATAGTCGCGACACTGGCCAATCAGCCAAAAATCTGGCAGGGACGATAGCCATGGCCGACGCACCAGCCGAGTCCGCACCCGCCCTCAACCGTCCGCCCCGCAAGAAGCGGCACCCCCTTTCCGGCGCCATCTACGAAGAGCTCCCCGGCAACCGCGTCCGCGTCACCAAGGGCGAGAGCTGGGGCATCTTCGATGGCTTCACCACCCGCCACATCGAGGGCCCCCTCACCTACGCCGACCCCCACATGATCATCTGGGTCGGCGGCAAGCCGGTCGAAGGCCTCGGCCACCGCGCCGAGCGCGCCCGCGGCCTCGAAATCGTCCACGACTGACCCTTCCCACGGAGGCATCCACCATGGCACTCAAGACCGTCGGCGACCAGGGCCGCCTCACCGAAGCCGGCTACCGCTCCGCCGGCACTCTCTACCAGGAGCTCCTCGACCAGGATTCCCGCCCGGTCCCCGAAGTCCTCCGCCTCGAATCCCCCATCGAGCCCGGCGTCACCCGCGTCCCCGCCGAACAGTACTACAGCAAGGCCATCCACGACCGCGAGGTCGAGAAGGTCTGGAAGCGCGTCTGGCAGATGGCCTGCCGCGAGGAAGACATCCCCGAAGTCGGCGACTACATCGTCTACGACATCGCCCACCTCTCCTTCCTCGTCGTCCGCAGCGCGCCCGACCGCATCCAGGCCTTCCATAACGCCTGCCTCCACCGCGGCCGCCAGCTCCGCGAATTCGACGGCCGCGGCGCCCAGGAGTTCCGCTGCCCCTTCCACGGCTGGTGCTGGGAGATCGACGGCTCCCTCAAAGAAGTCGTCTGCCAGTGGGACTTTCCCGAAGTCAACGAGCGCGACTACCACCTTCCCGAGGTGAAGGTCGGCACCTGGGGTGGCTTCGTCTTCATCAACCCCGACCCCAACGCCGAGCCCCTTGAGCAGTTCCTCGGCGACCTCCCCCGCCACTTCGAACGGTGGGACCTCGCCAACCGCTTCAAGCAGGCCCACGTCGCCAAGATCCTCCGCTGCAACTGGAAGGTCGCCCAGGAAGCCTTCATGGAGGCCTACCACGTCGTCGCCACCCACCCCCAGCTCCTCAACGGCATCGGCGACTCCAACTCCCAGTACGACGTCTTCGGCAACTTCTCCCGCGCCATCACCCCGAACGGCACCCCGAGCCCCCACCTGCGCGAGGTTCCCAGCCAGCAGGACATGCTCGACGCCATGTTCGACCGCAACCTCGATACCCCGCCGCTCGCCGAGGTGCCGCCCGGCATGGGCGCCCGCCAGTTCGCCGCCATGCTCAGCCGCGAAGGCATGCGCGCCGTCATCGGCGACGAGGCCGATACCTACTGCGACGCCGAATACCTCGACTCCTTCTACTTCACCGTCTTCCCCAACTTCCACCCCTGGGGCGCCTTCAACCGCATCACCTACCGCTTCCGCCCCCACGGCGACAACCCCGACGAGTGCATCATGGAGTGCATGTTCCTGGCGCCCTGGCCGAAGGGCGAGCCGAAGCCCCCGGCCGCGCCCATCCACTGGCTCGGCCCCGATGACGACTGGGCCGACGCCCCCGAACTCGGCATGCTTGCCCGCGTCTTCAACCAGGACACCTTCAACATCCCGAAGGTCCAGCTCGGCCTCAAGACCATGAAGCGGCCGGAAGTCGTCTTCGCCAGCTACAACGAAACGAAGATCCGCCACTTCCACCAGCTCTACGACCGCTGGATGGAGCTCGAATAGCTGCCATGCCCGCGCCCTGCGCGCTCGCCTGGCTCGATGAACCGCCCGCCCCGGCCGACCTGGCCGGGGCGCTCGCCCTCGCCGGCGCCGCCACCCCCGCCGACGTCGACGCCCTGCTCGACGCGCTGGAGGCCGCCCGCACCGCCCTCGAGGCGCTCGCCAGGGAGGCCTTCGCCCGCGCGCCCATTAGCCGCTCCACCGCGGCGTTCCACAGCGCCCTGCCCGACCTCCGCCCCTTCGTCCTCTACCGCCTGCCCGGCCTCCTCCGCGAAGCCGGCCTCTACACCGCCGCGGAGCTCCGCGCCCTCGCCGCCGACGCACAGCCCGCCTGGCTCGCCCGCGAGGCCACCCGCCAGCTCGCCATCCTCGCCGCCGTCCGCGCCGCCGTCCGCCGGCTGGAATCCGGCGACCTCGCCCCGGCCGACTTCCCCGCCGCCATCCGCCGCGCCGCCCGCGAGGCCGCGGCCGTCCAGCCGGCGCCGCAGCCAGCACACCTCCCGGAGGACCTCGAATGACCGCACCCGCAACCCGCCGCTACTCCGACTGGCGCGACGAGTTCGAGTCGCGCAAAAAGAGCCCCGCCGAAGCCCTCGAGGTTGTGCAGAACGGCCACCTCGTCGGCCTCGGCATCCTCTGCCCCGGCGTCCTCAGCCAGGCGCTCCTCGAACGCGCCCGCCAGCTCGAGCGCGTCGATATCCGCTGCCTCGCCCCCCGCGAAGTGCCGCTCTTCTCCCCCGATGGCCCCAAAGGCGAAAAGGAGATCGAGCTCTTCATCGGCGATGCCCTCCGCCCCGCCCACGACCAGCGCATCGCCACCTACCTGCCGAACACGTTCATGCTCGGCTTCAAAGCCTTCGATGCCGGCCGGCCCGAGGCCCGCATCCCCGACGTTTTCCTCGTGGCCGTCTCCCCGCCCAACGAAAAGGGCTACGTCAACTTCGGCCCCCACATGTGGCACAAGAAGGCCTACGTCCGCCGCTGCCGCCACACCATCGCCGCCATCGACCCGAACATCGTGCCCGTCTTCGGCGACACCTGGATCCACGTCTCCGAGATCGACACCTTCGTCGATGGCTACATCAAGCCCGTCGATATCCCCGCCGTCCGCCAGCGCGTCGAAACCCAGGCCCCGCCCGAGCACCGCGACGCCCTCCTGAAGATCCTCAACCAGGCCTCTCCCGACCAAATCGCCCTCGTTGAGGACATGTTCCACCTCATGCCGCCGGGCATCCTCGAGCAGGCGTTCGGCCTCTCCGAGGTCGACCCGGCCGCGCAGGCGATTGCCGACCACCTCAAGACGCTCATCCGCGATGGCGACACCATCCAGGTCGGCGTCGGCCAGCCCAGCTCCCTCATGTTCAAGGCCGGCGCCTTCGACCACGCCCACGACCTCGGCCTCCACACCGAGCTCGGCTCCCCCGGCCTCGCCCGCCTCTGGGAGAAGGGCGTCCTCACCGGCGCACGCAAATCCATCCACAGAGGCCGCGCCGTCGCCACCGCCTGGACCGGCTGCGACGGAACGGACCTCCGCATCATCGCCGGGAACCCCGCCTTCGAACTCTACGACTCGAACTACCTCCTCAACCCGCTCCTCATGGCCCAGAACCGCCAGATGACCTCCATCAACAGCGCCGTCGCCGTCGACCTCCTCGGGCAGGTCGCCGCCGAGGACCGCTTCGGCGGCCACATGGTCAACGGCACCGGCGGCCAGCCCGATGCCCACCTCTCCGCCGCCCTCTGCCCCGACGGCCGGGCCATCACCGTCCTCCGCTCCACGGCCCTCGAAGGCACCGTCTCCAAGATCGTCGCCCAGCACCCCGAGGGCACCCTCGTCACCGTGCCGCGCTACCTCGCCGATACCGTCATCACCGAGTACGGCATCGCCCGCCTGCTCGATAAGAACCACCGCCAGCGCGCCGAGGAGCTCATCGCCATCGCCCACCCCGATTTCCGCGCCGAGCTCCGCGCCCAGGCGAAGCAGCTCTGGGGCAAGCTCGAATGACCGCCGAACCGACCCCGCAGCCGGCACCCCCGGAGGCGCCCGCGGGCCGGCTCGCCGGCAAGGTCGCCGTCGTCCTCGGCGCCTCCTCCGGCATCGGCCGCGCCGCCGCCCTCCGCTTCGCCTGCGAAGGGGCGAAGGTCATCGCCGCAGCCCGGCGCGTGCCCGAACTCGAAGCCCTCGCCCGCGAGTGCGGGGCCATCCCCGTGCCCTGCGACATCACCCGCGACGACCAGGTCGAAGCCCTCGCCCGCGCCCCCCTCGACCGCTTCGGCGCGCTCGATGTCGCCCTCAACTGCGCCGGCTTCGAACAGAGCACCCCCATCCGTGACCTCACCCCCGAGCGGCTCTACGCCATGGCGAGCGTCCAGTTCCTCGGCGCCGTCTCCTTCATCCGCCACATGGCGAACGCCATGGCCGCGACCGGCGGCGGCTCGCTCATCACCATCTCCTCCATCACCGCCCGGCTCGTCGGCGAAGGGCTCGCGGCCTACGGGGGCTCCAAGGCCGCCATCAACCACATCACCCGCATCGCGGCCCTTGAGTACGGCCCCCAGGGCGTCCGCGTCAACGTCGTCTCCCCCGGCCTCATCGAAACCCCAATGACGGCCCACATGTTCATCCCGCCCGTCGTCCGCGCCTTCACCCGCGAAACCCCGCTTCGTCGCATGGGCACCGTCGACGACGTCGTCGAAGCGATCCTCTGGCTCGCCTCCGATGCCTCCAGCTTCATCACCGGCCACGACCTCCCCGTTGACGGCGGCCAGCTCACCCGGCGCCTCCCCGGCCGCGACGACTTCCTCGCCCCGGCCTGATTGTTGACTCGATCACTCGACTTAGTGCACTGCCTGCGTTACACTGCAGCCAGCGGCATCGCCGCAATCCTCCCCCATCACGAACGGAGCACCCCCATGTCCGACCCCGAAATCGCTACCCGCGGGTACGCCCATCCCGAAGTCCTGGTCACCACCGAATGGGTCGCCCAGCACCTCAACGACCCCTCCGTCCGCATCGTCGAATCGAACGAAGACCCCCTCCTCTACCCCTCCGGCCACATCCCCGGCGCCGTCCAGGTCGACTGGGCCGCTGACCTCAACGACCCCCTCCGCCGCGACTACCTCGACCGCGCCGGCTTCGAAAAGCTCATGAGCCGCATCGGCGTCACCCCCGAAACCACCGTCGTCTTCTACGGCGACAAGAACAACTGGTGGGCCTGCTACGCCTTCTGGGTCTTCCAGCTCTTCGGCCACACCAACGCAAAGGTGATGGACGGCGGCCGCCTCAAGTGGGAGAAGGAAGGACGGCCGCTGGTCAAGGAAGTCCCCACCTACCCGCCCACCGAGTACCGCGCCCGCGAGCGCGACGACTCCAAAATCCGCATCTTCCGCGACGAAGTGCTGAAAAAGCTCGGCACCGGCGTCAAACTCGTCGACGTGCGCAGCCCCCAGGAATACACCGGCGAGCGCACCCACATGCCCGAATACCCGCAGGAGGGCGTCCTCCGCGGCGGCCACATCCCCGGGGCGAAGAACGTCCCCTGGGCCCGCGCGGCCAACCCCGAAGACGGCACCTTCAAGTCCGCCGCCGAGCTCAAGGCGATCTACGAGCAGGAAGCCGGCCTCACCCCCAACGACGAAGTCATCGCCTACTGTCGCATCGGCGAACGCAGCTCCCACACCTGGTTCGTGCTGAAGTACCTCCTCGGCTACCCCAACGTCCGCAACTACGACGGCTCCTGGACGGAATGGGGCAACTCCGTCGGCGTCCCCATCGAACGCTGAACTTCGCTACGCTGGATCCCGAATCCCCCGCGCGGCGGGCGGCGCAGCTGCCCGCCGCGCGCCTTCCCGGAGCACGCCCATGGCCCAGCCGCCAAAAGCCTTCCAGCAGGTCATCGAAGATTTCGCCTTCGCCGACCGCCAGGAGCGGATCGACATGCTCATCGAGTACGCCGACCGCTTCAAGGAGGTCCCGGAGCGGATCGCCACCCGCCCCTTCCCCGAAGAACACCACGTCCAGAAGTGCGAATCCGATGCCTACGTCTGGGCCGAAGACCTGCCCGACGGAACCCTGAAGTTCCACTTCGCCGTCGAAAACCCCCAGGGCCTCTCCGCCAAAGCCTGGGCCGTCATCCTCGATGAGACCCTCTCCGGCCAGCCGCTCGAAGAGGTCGCCGCCGTCCCCTGCGACAGCGTCTTCACCGTCTTCGGCAAGGAGGTCTCCATGGGCAAAGGCATGGGCCTCATGGGCATCGCCGATATGGTGACCGCCTTCGCCCGCCAGCGCCTCGCCGCCCGGGCCGCACAGTCAGGCTCGGCGTGACGTAACACAAATGTTCGTTGACCGCGCCCACCCCGGGACGTAGCATCGAACGAGCACCGCGGGACGCAGGAGGCCATGCCGAAGTTCATTTTCGTCACCGGCGGCGTCGTCAGCTCAGTCGGCAAAGGCATCACCACCGCCAGCCTCGGCCGCATCCTCAAATCCCGCGGCATCAAAGTCTCCATCCAGAAGCTCGACCCCTACCTCAACGTCGACCCCGGCACCATGTCCCCCTACCAGCACGGGGAGGTGTTCGTCACCGTCGACGGCGCCGAGACCGACCTTGACCTCGGCCACTACGAGCGGTTCATCGACCAGGACCTCACCGCCGCCTCCTCCGTCACGTCCGGCCAAATCTACCTCGCCGTCCTCGAACGCGAACGCCGCGGCGACTACCTCGGCGGCACCATCCAGCAGGTCCCCCACCTCACGAACGAAATCAAGGCCCGCATCTACGGCGTCGCCGAGCAGACCGGCTGCGACGTCCTCATCTGCGAAGTCGGCGGCACCGTCGGCGACATCGAAGGCGAAACCTTCATCGAAGCCATCCGCCAGATCCGCCACGAACAGCCCCGCGATGCGACCCTCAGCGTCCACGTCTGCTTCCTCCCCTGGGTCGGCGCCACCGGTGAACTGAAGACCAAGCCCACCCAGCACTCCGTCCGCGAACTTCGCTCCAAGGGCATCCAGCCCGACGCCATCGTCCTCCGCAGCGACCACCCCGTCCCCCGCGACATCACCGACAAGGTCGCCCTCTTCTGCGACGTCGAACCCCGCGCCGTCATCCCCATGGAAACGGCCGACACCATCTACGAAGTTCCAATCACCCTCGAAGAACGCGGCCTCGGCGACTTCGTCCTCGACCGCCTCGGCCTCGAAGGCCGCCGCGACCTCGCCGAATGGCGCGACCTCGTGTACCGCCTGAAGCACCCGCGCCGCACCGCCGAAGTCGCCGTCGTCGGCAAGTACGTCGAACTCCGCGATGCCTACATCTCCGTCAAGGAGGCCCTCGTCCACGCCGGCATCGCCCACGAGGCCGACGTGACCATCCGCTGGGTGCCTGCCGAGGCCCTCGAAACCCGCGACCCGGCCGACCTCCTCGCCGGTATCGACGGCATCGTCGTCCCCGGCGGCTTCGGCGAACGCGGCTGGGAAGGCAAAATCCGCGCCGCCGAATACGCCCGCACCACCGGCACGCCCTACCTCGGCCTCTGCCTCGGCATGCAGGCCCTCGTCACCGAATTCGCCCGCCACGCCTGCGGGCTCGTCGGCGCCAACAGCACCGAATTCGACCCCGAAACACCCCACCCCGTCATCAGCCTCCTCGAAGAGCAGCACGCCGTCGTCAATCTCGGCGGCACCATGCGGCTCGGCGCCTACCCCTGCCGCCTCCTGCCCGGCACGCTCGCCCACCGCGCCTACGGCACCGACGTTGTCAGCGAACGCCACCGCCACCGCTGGGAGTTCAACAACGCCTACCGCGCCCGCCTCGAAGCCGCGGGCCTGCGTGTGAGCGGCACCTCGCCCGATGGCGCCCTCGTCGAAATCTCCGAAATCTCCGGCCACCCGTTCATGCTCGGCACCCAGTTCCACCCCGAACTCCAGAGCCGGCCGAACCGCCCCCATCCGCTCTTCCGGGAGTTCGTCGCTGCCGCCCTCGCCCGGCGCGCCGCCGGCGCAGCCGCGCCCGCCACCGCCTGAGCGCCCCGCCTACTCGAGGTGCAGCGCCCGCCGCACGTCCGGGTTCTGCAAATCCAGCTCGAACGTCTTGAAGTGGTACATCTGCCCCGTATCCGGCGCGTACCCCGTCCGCTCCTCGCCGACCCGCAGCACGCCCCACGAGAGCATGCTGTTCACCAGGTTCTTCACATCCGTATCCTCGCGCCGCACCACCGGTTTCAGCGTGTCCACAATCCGATTGAACGTCAGCCAGCCGATCCCCGGCTTGTTCCGCTCGTCGTGGATCGCCACGATCACCGCCCGCCGCTGCTCCTCGGTCAGGTCGTTGTAGTTGAACCGCGCGTAGTCGTACTTCGCCAGCTCCTGCCCCACGTTGCGCGGCCGCTCGATCGCCTCCGTCCGCTCGTTCGGCAGGAACAGCCAGTCCGTGAAGTCCGCGTTTACCATCATGAGCAGCCCGCTCTCGTGCAGCGCCCGCGCGAAGTCGCCCGCCCGGCCGCGCGCCAGCCGCTGGAAGTCTGCCTGCGGCATCCGCTTCTGCAGCTCCTGCCCCACCAGCGAAAGCGGCAGGTCGCGCCCGTTCGTTCGGAAGTCCTGCACAATCGCGAGGATCTGCTTCAGCACCTCGGCGATCTCCCGCGGCTCCGCCGAGATCGGGCCCTTCGCCTGCGCCAGCTCCAGCGCCCGCGCCGCCGCCGCGGCCAGCCGCGGCTCGATCTTCTCGACCGCCGCCGGCTCTTTGGCGGGCGCCGCTGCCGCGCGATCCACCTCCGGCTCCACGTCCAGGTCGTAGTACAGCACCACATCCGCCTGCTGCACGAGCTGCGCCGACGTAGCCCACGATACCCCGATCACCACCACCCGCTTCCCCCGCGCCCGCAGCAGCATCACCACATGGAAAAAGCTGTGGTCGCCCGAGGCGATGACGAACGTCCCGATGTTCGGGTAGAGGTGGCTCGCCTCGATGCAGTCGACCGCCAGTTTCACATCGACCGAGTTCTGGATGCGCGCCTCGCCCTCCGCCGTCGTGTACCGCCGGGTGAGCACGTACACCGGCTCCAGCCCCGCCGTGTACAGCGACGCCGGGTCGCCCGCCTGCACCGGGTCCATCCAGTCTGCGTATGCCCGCGCATAGGCCACCCGCCCGAACCGCTCCGCCGCCTCCCGCAGCGCCGTCACGTTCGGGCGCCGGTTCCGCTGCATCAGGCTGAACTTCAGGTTCTCCCAGTCGACGAGCAGCGCGACGTCATCGTGCCCGGGCCCGTTCCCGCCATCCCGCATGCCGTGATCCTAGCCGAACCCGCCCCTCCCCGCTGGTAGCCCTGCCGACCGCCTGATTATGGGTCAGAACTGTCACTCGACATTAGCCGTACCTAATTTCTAACCTTCGATCAGGCAGCGCGAGGAGCAGAAGCCCTCCTCGCGCAGGAGATTCCGATGCTCTACTCCCTGCTCATCACCTTCCGCGAAGGGCTCGAAGCCGCGCTCATCCTCGGCATCGTGCTCTCCTACCTCCGCCGCGCGCGGCCCGGCGCCTCCGCCCGGCCGGTCTGGCTCGGCGCCGGCGCCGCAGCCGGCCTCAGCCTCGGCGCCGCCATTCTCCTCGAACTCCTCGCCGTCGAGCTCCCCGGCCGCTGGCAGGAGGCCATCGAAGGGTTCGCGATGCTCCTCGCGGTCACAGTTCTCACCTGGATGCTCGCCTGGATGCGCCGCCAGTCCGCCACCATCGGGCGTGAACTCCGCCAGCGCGTCGATGTCGCGCTCGATGCCGGCTCCGGATTTGCCCTTGGCCTGCTCGCCTTCACTGCCGTCGGCCGCGAGGGCCTCGAGACCGCCCTTTTCCTCTTCGGCGGCAGCGGCCGCGCCGATTCCGCCGCAGCGTACTGGTTCGGAGCCTTCGCCGGTCTGGCCATCGCCGCCGCCGCCGGTGCGGCCATCTACCGGGGCTCTGCGGCCATCCCCATCCGGGCCTTCTTCAACGTCAGTGCCGTCGCGCTCATCATCCTCGCCGCGGGCATGGTCCCCAACGCGCTCAAAGAACTCGCTGAGGCCCGCCTGCTCTTCGACCTCGGGCCGCGCCTCTGGGATACCTACACCCTCCTGCCCGACAACCAGGGACCCGGCCGCCTCCTTGCAGCCATCCTCGGCTACGACGCCAGCCCCTTCGCCGGCCAGGTCATCGCCTACATCGCCTACCTCGCGGCTGCCGCGGCCATCTACACAGCTGCCGGCCGACCCGCTCCCAATCTCACGCCCGGTCCAGGAGCTGAACACGCATGAACACCGCCCGTTTCCTCCCGCTTGCTGCCGCCGCCATCCTCATCGCCGCCGCATCCGCCTGCTCCGGCAGCGAAGGCCGACGCATCGACATCGTCGCTGGCGACGGGCCCAATGGCACCATGTACTTTGAACCGAAGACGCTGACCCTCGCACCCGGCGAAAAAGTCACCTTCTACATCAAGAATGAGGGCTCCGGCGACCACGAATTCGAGAGCGACGAGGCCGGCATCGACGAGGTGGTCATCCCGAAGGGCAGGACCCGGAAGGTCACCTGGACCGCGCCCGCCTCCGGCACCTACCCCATCTATTGCGACATCACAGGCCACCGCCAGGCCGGCATGGAGCTCGAAGTCCGCATCGCGTCCGCTCCCTGAATGCCCTCGAGCCGGGAGTGCCGGGTAAACCCCAAAAACCTGCCAATTTCCGGCTGCTGCGTGCACGCCCCTTCCGCTCCGTGGTACGGTGGTTCGGCCGAATCCCGGCCCTGCCGGGAACGGGGGACCCACCACCTGGGGTGCATCCTTCCACAGCGAAGGACGGCGACTTCCGACGCCGAACCCGTCAGCTAACCCCGTAGGCGTTCGGAGGAGCCTCTGCCTCCTCTGCGATCCGGTCCAGGCGGGCCCTCCCGCCCGCCGCCAGCACACAGGAGGTACGCGTCATGCAGTACGCCATTTCCCCGTCCGCCATCCTTCCCCGCACGACCGTCTACCGCGAAACCGAACTCAGCCTTGTCCGCATCCGCGAGGCCGCAACCAGGCTCCGCTCTTGGGCGCTCGTCTCCGGCGAACGCATCGTCGGCCTCCCCTTCGTCCGCGTCCGGTCCGACCTGCTCTGCGAGGTCCATCTCCCCGTCGGCGGACTCGTCCAGCCGCACCCCCAGACCGGCGTCTTCAGCGATGCGGCCGCCCACATGCCCGCCGTCTCGCTCCGCGTCGTCCGCTTCGACGAAATCCGGGCCGTCATCCGTGAGCTCAGCGGCGAGATCGCCGTCGATTGCGGCAGCGCCGGCCCCGTCGAATTCCATCCTTCCACCGCCGAGTTCACCCACGGGACCCTCCTCTGGCCCGTCCACCGGCTCTCGCCGGCGCTCACGCACGCCGTCGCCATCCCGGGCCGCCGCTCCCTCGAGGCCGCGTCATGAGGGGTCCGCGCGGCGCTTGCGCCGCCATGCTCAGCCTCGCCGCCGCAGCCGCCATGGCCCTCGCGGCCTGCGGCGGCGACGGTGATGACCCCACACCCACGCCCGGCAGCGTCGAAACCCCGGCCGCTGCCACGCCCACTGCCGCAACCCCGGGCACGTCGCCCACACCCGCGGCAACCGCCCCGGCAGCCACACCGACACCGGTCGTCCTTACGCCCACCTTCACCTGCGCGAATCCCATCACGCCGCTCGAGGCGCGCCTCAACCGCGGCCAGCAGGTCGAACTCCAGGGCCGCGTCTTCGGCGTCATGGACCGCAACGGCGATGCCGTCCTCGCCGTCGGCGCTCCGCTCGATGCCCTCCTCCGCGTTGAGGTTGTCGTCCCCTCCGGCAGCCGCCAGAACTTCCCGGCCGACCCGCTCCTCGGCTTCGCCGGCCGGGAGGTCTGCGTCCGCGGCACTGTGGAGGAAATCGGCGGCATTCTCACCATCGCCGCCACTGGCCCCGGCGAACTCACCGTCGTCCAGTAACCGAAACGAGCGCCGCAGCCAGCGTCATCCTCTCCGCGCTGCAGCTCCGGCAGCCCGTCGCCGCCTGACCCTCGACCCAGTCACTGGCTGTGTCTAGTCTGGGGTGCGAAGCCCGCCGCTTCGCACCCCGGCTGCTCTTCGGAGGCCCCATTTGGACTGGTGGCGCATTGTCCACGTCCTTTCTCTCATCTGGCTCGGCGCCGGCCTGGGCGCCACCTACCCCCTCATCCTCCGCGCCTGGGCAACCAACGACCTCCGCTACCGCGCGACCCTCCTCATTGAAGCCGCCAACAACGAAACCCGTGTGCTCCTCCCCGGCGCCATGGCCAGCGGCATCACCGGCTTCTTCTGGGCCGTCGCCGCCGAATACAACTTCCTCAAGGATGCCTGGCTCGGCATCCTCACCCTGCTCTACATCTTCTTCTACTTCGTCTGTCTGCCCCTGCTCGGCTTCGGCCTCCGGCGGGCCAGGCTCGCCGCCCTCATCGCCCAGAAGAAGGGCGAAGAAACCGACGAACTCCGCCAGGTCCTCGAAGACCGCGTGCCCATCGTCTTCGGCACCATCCTCGTCCTGAGCGTCCCCCTCCTCGCCTGGCTCGCCGTCTTCAAGCCGTTCTAGCCGCCTCCGGCTCCCCGTCAGAACACCAGCGGCTCCCCGCCCGCCCGGGCCGCACCCGGGTCGCAGGCCGGGCTCCGCTCCACCCACCGCAGCAGGTCGACCGGGTCGAACGGCCCGATCGCGTCTGCCTCGCCCGGTGCGAACAGCACCGGCCGCCGGTTCGCATCGCCCGGCGGCAGCGCCGTCAGCTCCGCCCGGTACACGAGCGCCAGCTCCCAGCCGTCGGCATCGAACGGAAAGCTGAGCACATCGGCAACTTCGAGCGCCGAAATCGCCCCGTCGCACCAGTCATCCGCCAGCGCCGCCGCCGTCTCGTACGGGTTCGCCCCATACTCCATCACCGTCCACGGCAGCCATTTCCCCCGTACCCCCGGCGCCGTCACGTCGAATACCGTCAGCCGGCCCGCAAACACCGGCACGAGGTACACCGCCACGTGCGCGCCGCCCGGTGTAAAACCCGGCTGCGGCCGTCCGAAGTAGGCGTGGCTCATACCGCGATTCTCCGCCCGGTCGGCCCGCCTGTCGAACCCGCGTCCCTCAGGCGAGGATCCCCGCGAACGTCCCCTCGTCGAGCGGCCCGACTGCGGCCAGCACCGCCTTCGCCGGGTCGAGCACGTCGCGCCCCACCTCCAGCAGCTCGTCCAGCGTCACCGCATCGAACCGCGCCACCACCTCGTCGACGGTCAGCACCTTCCCGCGCAGCAGCTCCTGCGACCCCAGCCAGCCCGCCACCGAACGCGTGTCCTCCATCCGCAGCTGGATCCGCCCCTTCGCCATCTCCTTCGCCTTCTGCAGCTCCGCCGGCGGCACCCCCGCGAGCAGCTTCAGCGTCTCCTCCAGCGTCGCTTCCGCCGTCACCCGCGCGTTCTCCGGGTCGCACCCCGCGTAAATCGTCAGCGAACCGGCATCCCGGAACTCGCTC
The DNA here is from genome assembly GCF_008838325.1 of Tepidiforma bonchosmolovskayae. GTDB lineage: Bacteria > Chloroflexota > Dehalococcoidia > Tepidiformales > Tepidiformaceae > Tepidiforma > Tepidiforma bonchosmolovskayae. Next base: position 1,562,787 of record NZ_CP042829.1, read on the forward strand.
GTATAGCTGTGGATGTCGTACACCAGCGCCCGCTCCTCCCGCAGCTCGAGGAAGAGCCGGCTCGACATCCCCTCGCCAAGGAGCATGTTCAACAGGCTCACCGCAAAGCGCCGGTCGCTGTCCAGCGGCACGCTCGGGAAGGCGAAGCACAGGTGCGCCTGCTCCGTCGCCTTCTCCCGCACCCGTACCCGCGGCGCCCCGTTCCGCGGCATGGCCGGGTACCACGGCCCCGGCTCCGCGGGTGCAACGCCCCCCAGCCACTGCTCGGCCGCCGCGACCACCTCCTCGTGGCGGACATTGCCGGCCACCGCGAGCACCATGTTGCCGGGCACGTACTGCTTCCGGAAGTACCGCACCACCGCCTCCAGCGGCAGCGCCTTCACGCTCTCCGGCGTCCCCCCGATCTCCCGCCCCAGCGGCTGCGCCGGCCAGAGCGTCTCATCGACAAGGATCGCGCTCAGCTCCGCCGGGCTGTCCTCCACCCCCGCCAGCTCCTCGAGGATCACCGCCCGCTCCTTCTCCAGCTCGGCCGGGTCCATCACCGGCTCCGTCACCATGTCCGCGAGGATGTCGATCACCGTCAGCGCAGCCGTATGGGGCACCTTCGCGTAGTACAGCGTCGCCTCCCGGTCCGTCGCCGCATTGTGGACCCCGCCGACCGACTCGATCGCCTCCGAAATCTCCCGCGCCGTCGGCCGCCGCGATGCCCCCTTGAACAGCATGTGCTCGAGGAAATGGGAAAGCCCCGCCTCCTCGTCGCGCTCATACCGGCTGCCCGCGCCAACGTATACGCTCACCGTCGCCGAGCGCGTGTGCGGCAGCTCCGCCGTCACCACGCGCAGGCCGTTCTCGAGAACCGTTCGCTGATGCATCGACACTCCCGTGCCCGCCCGGGCACCAGCCCCGATCCTACGCGCCGCCTCCGCTTGCCGCGAACCGCCCGCGAAACCTGTTCGTAACACCGGCGCAATTCGCACGAAACCGCCGCGGCCTACCCTGCATCCGACACACAGGGCGCTCCCGGAGCCAGCCCGCCGCCGAAACACAAGCTTCATACGGCAGCCCCTGCGCTGCGCGTGGCCGTAATCGGCGCCCGGGCGACAATCGGGAGGCCCGCCCACCACCACCCAGAGGAGTGCGATGACCCCCGAAGAGATCAAAGCCTACTGCGAGCAGAACGGCGTCCGCTTCGTCGACGTCAAATTCGTCGACCTGTTCGGCCAGTGGCAGCACATCACCCGCCCCATCCGCGAGCTGAACGACTGGACCGACTACAACCGCTCACCCTGGCGGAACGGCTACGGCTTCGACGGCTCCTCCATCCGCGGCTTCCAGAAGATCGAGGAGTCCGACATGCTCCTCATCCCCGATCCGGAAACCGCCTTCATCGACCCCTTCATCGAAACCCCCACCCTCTCGGTCATCGCCAACGTCGAAGACCCGGTCACCCGCCAGCCCTACAGCCGCGATGCCCGTTACATCGCCCGGAAGGCCGAGCAGTACCTCCGCGAAACCGGCGTCGGCGACACGGTCTACATCGGCCCCGAACTCGAGTTCTTCATCTTCGATGAGGTCCGCTTCTCCAACCAGATGCACACCGCCTCCTACCTCGTCGACTCCGACGAAGGCATCTGGAACAGCAACGCCGAAGCCACCCTCCGCGGCGACCTCAACCAGGGCTACCGCCCCCGCGTCAAGGGCGGCTACTTCCCCGTCGCACCGCACGACAGCCAGACCGACATCCGCAACGAGATGGTCGAGGTCATGGAGGAGTGCGGCATCCAGGTGGAGCTCCACCACCACGAAGTCGCCACCGCCGGCCAGGGCGAAATCGACATGCGGTTCGATACCCTCACCCGCATGGGCGATAAGGCCCTCCTCTACAAGTACATCGTGAAGAACGTCGCCCGCCGCAACGGCAAGGTCGCGACCTTCATGCCGAAGCCCCTGTACGGCGATAACGGCTCCGGCATGCACACCCACCTGTCCATCTGGAAGAACGGCGTCAACCTCTTCGCCGGGGAGGAGTACGCCGGCATCTCGAAGCTCTGCAAGCACTACATCGCCGGCCTCATCCGCCACGGCCGCGCCCTCATGGCCATCGCCGCCCCCACCACCAACAGCTACAAGCGCCTCGTCCCCGGCTACGAAGCGCCCGTCAACCTCGTCTACTCCGCCCGAAACCGCTCCGCGGCCTGCCGTATCCCGCTCGTCAGCCCCGACCCGCGCCAGAAGCGCGTCGAGTTCCGCCCGCCGGACCCCTCCGGCAACCCCTACCTCACCTTCGCCGCCATCCTCATGGCCGGCCTCGACGGCATCATCAACGAGTGGGACCCCGGCGAGCCGCTCGACAAGATCAACCTCTTCGACCTCAGCCCCGAAGAGCTCGCCAACATCCCCACCGTCGCCCAGTCGCTCGATGGCTCCCTCCGCGCCCTCGAAGAAGACCACGAGTTCCTTCTCAAGGGCGGCGTTTTCACCGAGGACGTCCTCGAGACCTGGATCGCCTACAAGTACGAAAACGAGGTCGACCCCATCCGCATGCGCCCGCATCCCTACGAGTTCGAACTCTACTTCGACGCGTAGGCTGCCCGCACCGCCCTCCAGCCGCACGGCGGCGCCCCACCCGGGGCGCCGCCGTTTTCTTCCGCCGCGCCGGCTGCTACCGTTCCCTGGTTCACAAGCTCGGGGACCGCGCGTGCCCCACACCATCGCTTTCCTGCTCTTCGACGACGCCGAAGAACTCGATTTCATCGGTCCATGGGAGATGTTCACGCTCGCCGGCGAACTGCGCCCCGGTGACGTCCGCTGTTACACCGCCAGCGAAACCGGCGCCGTCGTCACCTGCGCCAAAGGGCTCCGCGTCCTCCCGGATTGTACCTTCGACGACGCTCCGGCCGCAGATGTCGTCATCATCCCCGGCGGAATCGGCACCCGCCGCGAGCGGGACAACCCGGCCATGCTGGCAGCCATCGAACGGCTCCGCAGGGGCGCCGCCGTTACCGCCTCCGTTTGCACAGGAGCGCTCGTGCTCGAACGCGCCGGCCTCCTCGATGGCCGTCGTGCCGTCACGCACCGCGTCGGGCTTCCCATCCTCGCCAGGAACCCCCGGGTCACACTCGTCGAGGGCGCTCGCTACGTCGATGAAGGCGACATCGTCACCGCCGCCGGCGTCTCCGCCGGGATCGACATGGCCCTCCACCTCATCCGCCGCCTCTGGGGCGAAGAGCTCGCCCGCGCCGTCCGCGACGCCGCTGAGTACTACCCGGAGCCCTGGGGCTAACCGACCGCCGCCCCCAGCAGCGCCGCCGCCGCCAGCCGCTCCTCCGCATACGGGTCCCGCTCCAGCCGGCTCTCCAGGTCGAACACCATCGTCGGCCGCGTCTCCTCCTCGTACGGCTCCCACCGCCCGATCCCCGGGTGCGAGGGGTCGCCCGTCCGCGCAAACGCAATCCACGCATCCATCATGTTCGCGGAGAGCCGCTCCACCTCCGGGCCCGTGCCCGCGAACCGGTCCTGCCCCGGAGCGCCCAGCGTCCCGAACACGAACGGCATCTCCAGCGCGTGGCACGCCCCAAGCGCGCCCCGCCGCGCCGGCGAGGCGTACGTGAACAGGTACACGTACGTCCTGGGCTCATGCGCCCGCTGCGCCAGCGCGAGCCGCTGCGCGTTCGCCCGGAACATCCCCTCCGACCAGAGCGCGTCGAGAATGTCCAGGTTCTCCGCCGGGAGGCCCCGCCGCGCCCGGCTCTCCCGCACCGCGCCGATGGCAGCACGCACAGCCTCCGTACCCGCCCCGGGGAACATCCCCGCAACGGCCCGCTCGAGCCCGCCATCGTCCAGCGGCGCCCGCTGCTGCATCGCCGTGAACAGCTTCACCTCATCCCGGTTCGTCCCAATCAGCACCGGGATGCCTGCCGCGGCCCCCGCCCGCACCGCCTCGAACGGCTGGATCGGCAGCGTCTCCCCGTCGACCATCGGCGCGAACAGCAGCGTGCCGAACCCGCGGCTCGCCGCCACCTTCGCCTGGGCCTCCAGCAGCCGGTCGGCATCGACCGTGAGCAGCCGCTCCGCCGACGGCAGCCCTGCCGACTCGACGACCCGGTCGACCACCGCTCCCGCGCCGTCCCGGTCCATCGCCCGCCCGGCCCCGCTCTGCAGAATCGCCTTGTGGAACAGCCCCCTCGCAGCCGGCATCGCCAGCAGCGTGCCGACCGATGCCGCCCCCGCCGATTCGCCGAAAATCGTGACGTTCCCCGGGTCGCCCCCGAACGCGGCGATGTGCTCGTGCACCCACCGCAGCGCCGCGATGGCGTCGAGCTGGCCGCAGTTGTTCGCCAGCCCGCGCCCGGGCAGCCGGGTCGAAGGATGCAAGTAGCCGAACGCCCCCAGCCGGTAGTTGATCGTCACCACCACGACGTCGCCCCGCCGCGCCAGCGGCCCGCCGTCGTACAGCGCCTCCGAACCGCTGCCGTGGGTGAACCCGCCGCCGTGAATCCAGAACAGCACGGGGCGCCGCCCCCCGTCGCACGCCGGCGTGAACACGTTCAGGTACAGGCAGTCCTCGCTCTGCGGGCCGCTCGCGGCGAACCCCGGGATCGGGTGCGAGGTCTGGCGGGCCGCAGGCCCCGGCTTCACCGCCGGGCGGGTCCCCGGCCACGCGATGGGCGGTATCGGCGCCTTCCATCGCAGCGGTCCGATCGGCGCCGCCGCGTACGGCACACCCAGGAACGCAACATGGCCTTCCCGGGCTACGCCTTCCAGCCGCCCGAAACTGGTCTCCACGATCGGCATCTCCGTCGCTCCCTGCGCTGCGTTGCCCGGCATTCTAGCCGCCCTCCTTCGCCCTGCAGTTGCATCGTCAAGAATTCGACGAACTTTCGCAGAAATTCCGCTGCTCGCCCGCCGTGCGCGTGCAGCTCCTCGCCCCGCAGAAACGAACGGGGGCGGCGATAGCCGCCCCCGCCCGTCGTGGTGCCGTGGTTACGCCCGGGTGCCCTTCCACGTCCCGGAGCCGAAGGCCCCGAACTGCACGGTCCCGCCGATCGTGTCGCCGTCGACCGTGCCGGTGAACGTCAGCTCCATCGGCCCCATCGCGCCGCTGAACATCGTCTTCCAGGTCACGTTGTTCCCATCGACCGTCCCGCCCGAGAACTCCTGCGAGCCACGCTCGCTCCCAAAGGTCCCGCTCAGCGCGTTGCCGTCGGTCTTCAGCGTCAGCTGCGCCGGCCGGTCGCCCATCGGCGTCGAAAGGGTGATATTCCAGGTGCCGTCTACGGCCATCGTGCTTGCTCCTTGGTGCGCACGCAAGAATTCCGAGCGGCATTCGGAAGCGAAAGCCGCTGCGGTTAGCCGCACCCTAGCCGGTCCGCCGTCAACGCGTCAACTCCGTCACTCCGCAACCAGCACGATCTTCCCGAAGTTCGCGTTCGTCGCCATGTACGCGTGCGCCTCCGCCGCATCCCGCAGCGCGTACACCCGGTCGATCACCACCTTCACCCGCCCGCTTGCGATGTGCGGGAGCACGCTCTTCTCGAACGCCCGGGTGGCCGCCGCCTTCTCCTCCATCGGCCGGGCGCGCAGCGTCGTCCCCCGCACCTGCAGCCGCTTCTGCAGGAGCACCCCGAGGTTCGTGCTCGCCCCCGTGCCGCCCATCAGCCCCACGACCACCATGCGCCCCTTCACGGCCAGCGCCCGCAGGTTCCGCTCCCAGTACTCCGCGCCGATCACATCGAGGATCACATCCACCCCCTTCCCTTCCGTCGCCCGCAGCACCTCCTCGGCGAAGTCCTGCTCCCGGTAGTTGATCCCGAGGTCGAGCCCCAGCTCCGCCGCGCGCGCCAGCTTCTCCGCGCTGCCCGCCGTGCCGGCCACCAGCGAGGCCCCCATCACCTTCGCAATCTGGGTCGCCGCCACGCCCACCCCGCTCCCCGCGGCATGGATGAGCACCCGCTCCCCGGCCGCGAGCCCGCACTGCAGCAGCGCGTCGTGCGCCGTGATGAACACCTCCGGCGTCGCGCCTGCCTCCTCCCACGAGAGGACGTCGGGCACTTTCACCGCCAGCCGGTAGTGGGTCGCCACCAGCTCGGCGTAGCCCCCGCCCGCCAGCAGCCCCATCACCCGGTCGCCAACGGCGAAGCCCTCCACCCGCTCACCGACCGCGATCACCTCGCCCGCATACTCCAGCCCGGGAATCTCGAACGCCGGCTTCGGGCCCGGCTGCGGGTAGCCGCCCATCCGCTGCAGCAGGTCGGCCCGGTTCAGCGCGGTCGCCCGCACCCGGATGAGCAGGTCCTCCGGCCCCGCGACCGGGTCCGGCACCTCGCGGTACTCCAGCACCTCCGGCCCGCCCGGCCGCGTGATCACGACTGCCTTCATGGCTCTTCGCCCCCGCGCGAAACTTCGCCGCCGATCCTACGCCACCGCCCCCGCTACGGGCCCGGCAGCCACGCCCCTGCAGCCCGCAGCCGCGCCTGCAGCGTCGACACCTCCACCTCCGCCAGCCCGCACCCCCGCTCCAGCGCGAGCGCCGCGCCCACCCCCGCCGCTTCGCCGGTCGCGAAGCACGCCGGGATCTCCTTCGTCGCGTGGTGGACCCGGTGGTCCACCGAAATGCACCGCCCGGCGGCCGCGAGGTTCGCCGTCCCCGCCGCCGTCAGCGACCGCCAGGGGATTTCGTACACCGCGCCGTACTTCGTCCAGTGGCCCGTGACAGCCACCACGTCCTCGAGGTGGCAGTCCATCTCCTCCCGGCTGAGCTGGTGCCGCCCGACCAGCCGCCGCGACTCGGTAATCCCCAGCGTCGCCGCGAACCCTGCCAGCCACGCCCGCTCGAAGCCCGCAGCCTGCCCGCGCAGCCGGTCCAGCTCCGCCCGGGCCAGCCTGCGGCACTCCACCTCGGCGTACGTCAGGTCATCCGGGTTCGTCGCGTCGATCGCCCGGCCGATCCGCTCGGCCGCGCCCCACGGGTGGAGGTAGCCGCCCGGGTGCACCGTCCGGTAGTACGTCGGCCGCAGCGGCGATGCCTCCGCCGCCGCCTCGTCCACGTTCGCCGTCCGGAACCAGAGCCACGGGTGCACCAGCTCCCGCTCCACCGGCTCGCCCGCCAGCACGGCGATATCCGCATCGCCTGTCGCATCGACCACCGCGCCGCACGCCACCGCCTCGCGCCCCGCCTTCGATTCGAAGATGACGTGCGTAATCCTGCCGCCCTCCTTCCGCACGCCCACCGCCCACCGGTGGAAGCGGAGGTCGACCCCGGCCTCGAGCACCAGCCGGTCCGCCTCGACCCGGAACTCCTCCGGGTCGTACGCGGCCGAGTAGCGCACCACGTGCGGCCCGCTCCCCCACACCAGCCCCAGCCGCCGGTACTTCTCGATGAGCGCCGGGTCCGGCGAGCCCCACTCCTCCCGCGGCGGCGCGATGCACGCCCCCCGCGCCGTCAGCCGGTCGACCATCTCCTGGCACAGCCCCGCCACCACCTGGCGGCCCCGCCCGTCGTCCAGCGTCAGCAGCAGGATGATCAGCCCGTTCGTCGCCAGCCCGCCGAGCGAACCGTACCGCTCCACGAGCATCGCCCGGGCGCCCTGCCGTGCCGCCGCCACCGCCGCGGCGATGCCCGCCGCTCCGCCGCCCACGACGAGCACATCGGTCTCGGCGATGACCGGCACCCGCCGCTCCGGCTCGACGATGAAGGCTGTGCTCACGCCCCGCATTCTGCCCTCCCGGGGCGCCGCCTGTCGCGCGCCCGCGGTGCTAGACTCCCGCGCACCACCACGCCGCGAGGTGCGCCATGCCGGACCATCCCCTGCCCACGCCAGACGAGGTCGCCCGCTACTTCGACCTCTGTTCGAACTGGGGCCGCTGGGGCCCCGGCGACTCCGCCGGCACCATCAACCTCATTACCGCTGAAAAGCGCCGCCGGGCCGCCGCCCTCGTCCGCACCGGCCGGGCCGTCTCCATCGCCCACCCGCTCAACACCGTCGGCGGCCCCGGCAACTGGAACCCGGCCCAGCACTGGGTCCGCACCGGCGCCGACTTCTCCGTCGACTACATCGGCCTTCTCTTCCACGGCTACGCCACCACCCACATCGATGCCCTCTGCCACATCTTCTGGCAGGGCCAGATGTACAACGGCCGCCCGGCCAGCGAGGTCACCTCACTCGGCGCCCGCGCCGGCGCCGTCGATGCGTGGAAGGACGGCATCGTCACCCGCGGCGTCCTCCTCGATATCCCCCGCCTCCGCGGGACGGAGTACGTCACCCTCGATGCCCCCGTCCGCGGCTGGGAGCTCGAAGCCGCCGCCGAGGCCCAGGGCACCCCCCTCGAACCCGGCGACGCCGTCCTCGTCTACAGCGGCCGCACCGCCTTCTACGCCGCCAACCCCGGCAGCACGCCCGGCGTCCAGCCGTCGCCCGGCCTCCACGCCGACACGGCCCCCGTCCTGAAGCGGCACGACGTCGCCCTCCTCGGCTGGGACATGATGGACGCCCGCCCCAGCGGCTACGCCATCTTCGACGACCCGCCCCGCGCCGGCGGGCCCGTCCACGTCCTCGCCATCGTCTTCATGGGCCTCCCCCTGCTCGATAACGCCAACCTCGACCCCCTCGCCCGCGCCTGCCGCGAAGAGGGCCGCTGGGAGTTCATGCTCACCGTTGCCCCGCTCAACGTCCGCGGCGGCACCGGCTCACCCGTCAACCCCATCGCCCTGTTCTGAGCAGCCTCCGCCTCCGCTACCATCCTCGTATGCGCACCCGCACCCTCGCGGCCGCCGCCGCAGCCGCCAGCGCCGCCGCCTTCCTCGCACCCGGCGTCCTCCTCTCCCGCATGCTCCACCGTGCCGGCTTCGACCCAGCGTCCGACCGGCTCCCCGCTCCGTTCAGCGTCCGCATCACCGCCATCGCCCCCGGCCGCATCACCCTCCGCCGGGGGCCGGCCGGCGCACCCGGAGCCCATCTCGAACCCGGCCGCTACCTCCTCGAAGCCGCCCGCGGCCGCGCCTTCCTCGGCCCCGTGCTCGAATCCAACGGCGTCGTCGCCATCCGCGAATTCACCCCCCTCGATGGCGACCTCCGCGTCGGCGATTTCGCCCGCCTCGACCCCTTCGCCTTCCCCGGCGACCCCCGCGAAGCCCACGGCATCGACTTCGACGAGGTCGACGTGCCCGCCCCCCTCGGCCGCTTCCCCGCGTGGTACACCCCCGGCCGGCGCGAAACCTGGGCCGTCATGGTCCACGGCAAGGGCGCCAACCGTCGCGAGACCCTCCGCCTGCTCCCCCTCCTCGCCGAGGCCGGCTACCCCTCCCTCGCCATCACCTACCGCAACGACGAAGGCTGCCCGCCCGCGCCGCACGGCCGTTACACCTACGGCCGCGACGAATACGAAGAGCTCGAAGCCGCCGTCCGCTTCGCCATCGAACTCGGCGCCCGCCGCATCCTCCTCGTCGGCTACTCCATGGGCGGCGCCATCTGCCTCTCCTTCATGGAGCGCTCCAACCTCGCCTCCCGCACCGCCGGCTTCATCCTCGATGCCCCCATGCTCGACCTCCGCAGCACCGTCGCCCACGGCGCCCGCCAGCGCCGCATCCCCCTCTGGTACCTCGCCGTCTCCAACCGCATCGCCGCCCGCCGCTACCGGTTCAGCTGGGACGACTTCGACTACCGCCGCACCGCCATGGACCTCCAGGTCCCGGTCCTCCTCTTCCACGGCGACGCCGACCCGACCGTCCCCGTCGCAACGAGCGACGCCCTCGCCGCCGCCCGCCCGGATATCGTCCGGTACGTCCGCGTCCCCGGCGCCGGCCACGTCCGCGCCTGGAACGTCGACCCCGAGGGCTACGCCGATGCCGTCCGCGCCTTCCTCGCCGCCCTCGAATAGCCGCGCCTAGTGCGCAATCTCCTCGCCCCGGAGCGTATCCCGCGAGAACGTCCAGTAGAGCAGCCAGAGCGACGGCACCAGGATGAGCGACCCGATCGGCAGCGCCACCAGGAACGACACCACCGTGATCCGCTCCGCTGCGGCCTCCCGGTAGGTCAGCGCGTTCGCCAGCAGGTAGGGGTGCTGCGCCAGCCCCCAGGCGCCCACCACCCCCGCCACCGTCGCCGCGGCCAGCGGCGGCGCCAGCCGGGCCCGCCGCGTCCAGAGCGCCCAGAGCGCAGCCAGCCCGAGCAGCGCCGTCGCCGCCATCGCAGCAACCACCCGCGCATCGTCCAGGTGACTTGCGAAGGCGTCGGCATCGGCAGCCGCCACGGGAATCGCCACCGTCGTGGCAACGCCGAGCGCCAGCGACGCCGCAATCGCCCGCCGTCGGAAGTCCTCCTGCAGGGCCCCCTCCGTCCGCGGCACCATGTACGCCGCCGCAAGGAACGCGCAGGTCAGCAGCCCGATCAGCCCGCACATCAACGCGAACGGCCCCAGCCACCCCGCAAACGGCCCGGAGAGCACCCGTGAGCCATCCACCTTGATGTGCCCGCCCGTTACCGCACCGATCACCAGCCCGAAGGTGAACGGCGTCGCCACGCTCGCCCATGAGAACCACTGGAGCGACTGCCGCGCCAGCCGGCTCTCCCGCTGCCCGTAGTGCCGGAAGGCGAAGGCCGCGCCCCGCGCCACAATGCCCAGCAGCGCGATGAACAGCGGCACGTACAGCGCCTCGAAAATCACCGCATAGGCCGTCGGGAACACCACGAACAGCGTCACCACCAGCAGGATCAGCCACACGTGGTTCGTCTCCCACACTGGCCCGATCGCCTTCTCCAGCGCCAGCCGCTGCTCCTGCTTCCGCGGCCCCCACGCCAGCAGCGACCAGATCCCGCCGCCGAAATCGGCCCCGCCGAACATCGCGTACAGCATCACCGCCGCGAGCGCCACGCCCGCCGCTGCCAGTTCAGGCGACACCTTCGGCCTCCTTCCCGGCCGCACCCGGCAGCCGCGCCGGCTGCTTCGGCCCGTGCGGCCACTTCAGCAGGGCCACGATCAGCGCAGCCGAAATCACGACATAGAGCAGCGTAAACAGCACGAAGAAGACGAGGATGCCATCCCGCTCGGTCACCCCCTCCGAGGTGCGCAGATACCCGTACACCACCCACGGCTGCCGCCCGAACTCGGTCACGAACCACCCGGCCTGGAGCGCCGCGAACGAGAGGAACCCGCTCGCCGCCAGCGCCCACGAAAGCCACCGTCCCGGCAGCCAGCCCGGCTCCGCCCTCCGCCGCCGCCACCACGCCCACCAGTACCACCCGCCGATGAACAGCAGCGCAAACCCCGCACCCACCATCACCTGGAACGACAGGTGCGTCAGCAGCTCGTTAGGCCGGTCCTCCTTCGGCACAGCATTCAGGCCCACCACCTCAGCGTTGAAGTCCCGATAGCCCAGGTAGCTCAGCAGCTTCGGGATTTCGATGGCGAACCTGGTCTCCCCGTCTACCGGGATGCCGCCGATGCGCAGCGGCGCGCCCCGCTCCGTTTCGTACTGCCCCTCCATCGCCGCGAACTTCACCGGCTGGAGCTCCGCCACCCGCCGCGCGGCGAAATCCCCCGCCACAATCTGCAGCGGGATCGACACCGCTGCCACGGCCATCGCCAGCTGCAGCCCGAGCCGCGCGTTCACCGCCGGCTTCTTCCGCCAGAGCAGCCACGCGTACACCGCCGCCACCGAGAAGCCCGTCACCACGTACGAGGCCAGCGTCCCGTGGATCGCCTCGTGCAGCCACGCCGCGTTGAACATCGCATCCCACGGGTTCACGTCCACGACCTGCCCGTCGACCACCCGGAACCCCTCCGGCGTGTTCATCCACGCGTTCGCCGAGATCACGAACACCGCCGAAATCGCCGAGCTGATGACAATCGGAATCGTCACCAGCCAGTGCGCGAACGCCGACATCCGGTTCCAGCCGTAGATGTAGATCGCGAGGAAAATCGCCTCCGTGAAGAACGCGAACCCCTCGAGCGAGAATGGCATCCCGATGATCCCGCCCGCGTACTCCATGAACCGCGGCCAGAGCAGCCCCAGTTCGAACGACAGCACCGTCCCCGAAACTGCGCCGACCGCGAACAGCAGCCCCACCACCGGCGTCCATGCCCGCGCCAGCTGCCGGTACCGCTGGTCGCCGGTCTTCAGTGCCAGCCCCTCCGCGATGAACAGCAGCAGCGGCAGGCCGATCCCGAGCGGGGTGAAGAAGGTGTGGAAGACGAGCGACAGCCCCATCAGGGCCCGCGCAGAAAGCAGCGTGTCGAACTCCACGCGCGTCCCCTCCGCGCCGAACCGGGCGCGTCCCCAGTATCGCGGATTCGCATCCACGTCGCGTCAAAACCGGTCGATGCCCCGATAGGTTCTCCGAATGGCCCCTTTCTCCGCGCCTAACCGTTGCCTGTGCCACCATGCCGTGGTGCGAGCGCTCTCCATCGGCATCCTTCCCTTCGTCGTCTGGGTCATCGCCGTTGCCTGCGACGGCACCGCCGACGCCCCCGCCCCCGAACCCACCCCCGCCCAATCGCCCGCCGGGAGCGGTACGCCGACCACACCCGCCCTCCCTCCCCTCCCGGGGATCGCCTTCGAACGCGTCGCCGCTGGCTTCCAGCGCCCCACCTTCGTCACCGGGGCCGGCGACGGCAGCGGCAGGCTCTTCGTCCTCGAAAAGCGCGGCACCATCCGCATCGTCCGCGGCGGACAGGTCGCCGACGAGCCGTTCCTCGATATCCGCTCCCGGGTCACTTCCAGCGGCAACGAGCAGGGGCTCCTCGGCCTCGCCTTCCACCCCCGCTTCGCCGAAAACGGCCGCTTCTTCGTCTACTACACCGCCGCCGATGGCGGTGCCAACACCCTCGCCGAGTTCCGCGTCTCCAGCGCCGACCCGGACCGCGCCGACCCTGCCTCCGGGCGCGTCCTCTTCGCCATCCCCGACCAGTACAGCAACCACAACGGCGGCATGCTCGCCTTCGGGCCTGATGGCTTCCTCTACGTCGCCCTCGGCGACGGCGGCGGCGCCGGCGACCCCCTCCGCTCCGCGCAGGACCTCGCCAACCCGCTCGGCTCCATCCTCCGCATCGATGTCGACGCACCCCCCGCCGCCGGCCTCGCCTACGCCATCCCGTCGGATAACCCGTTCGTCGGCCGCGCCGGCGCCCGCCCCGAAATCTGGGCCTACGGCCTCCGCAACCCCTGGCGCTTCAGCTTCGACCGCCAGACCGGCGACCTCTGGATCGCCGATGTCGGCCAGAACGCCCGTGAAGAGGTCGATTTCCAGCCCGCCGGCTCCCCCGGCGGCCAGAACTACGGCTGGAGCATCATGGAAGGCACCGCCTGCTACCGCCCGACCAGCGGCTGCGAGTCCTCCGGTCTCATCCTCCCCGTCTTCGAATACACCCACAGCGACGGCTGCTCGATCACCGGCGGGTACGTCTACCGCGGCGCCGCGTTCCCCGCGCTCCGCGGCGCCTACTTCGCCGCCGACTACTGCACTGGCGCCGCGTGGGCCATCCGCCGCGAGGGCGAACGGGTCCGCGCCGACCGCCTGCCCGACTTCCCGACCGGCATCTCTTCCTTCGGCGAAGACGACGCCGGCGAGCTCTACATCGTCCGCGACCAGCCCGGCACCCTCGAGCGCCTCGTCGTCCGCTGAGCCGCCGCTGCACGCCGGGGTCCGGGGCGCTACGCTATCCGCCGACCCCTGCAACACCCTGGAGTGCACCCATGAAACTCGGCCTCTACCTCGGTTACTCCGGCGCAAAACTCGAACTGCCCGTCGATACCGTCCTCGAAGCCGAACGCCTCGGCTGGGATTCCGTCTGGACCGCCGAAGCCTACGGCTCCGATGCCGTCACCCCGCTCGCCTACCTCGCCGCCCTGACGAAGCGCATCAAGCTCGGCACCGCCATCATGCAGATCCCGGCCCGCACCCCGGCGATGACGGCGATGACGGCCATGACCCTCGATGCCCTCAGCGGCGGCCGCATGCTCGTCGGCCTCGGCCTCAGCGGCCCCCAGGTCGTCGAAGGCTGGCACGGGCAGCCCTACGGCCACCCGGCGGCGCGCCTCCGCGAATACGTCGCCATCCTCCGCAAGATCTGGGCCCGCGAAGAGCCGGTCGAGTTCCACGGCAAGGAGTACAACCTCCCCTACACCGGCCCCGGCGCCACCGGCCTCGGCAAGCCCCTCAAGAGCATCCTCCACGGGCGGAACATGCCCATCTACCTCGCCACCCTCGGCCCCAACAACATCCGCCTCACCGCCGAAATCGCCGACGGCTGGATCCCTGCCTTCTTCTCCCCCTACCGCATGGACGTCTTCCGGCCCGACCTCGAGGCCGGCTTCGCCCGCGCCGGGGGCGGCAAGTCCATGAAGGACTTCGACATCGTCGCCACCTGCAACGTCGTCATCACCGACGACGTCAAGGCCGGCCTCGCCGCCACCAAGCCCGGCATCGCCCTCTACGTCGGCGGCATGGGCGCCCGCCAGAAAAACTTCTACAACGAGCTGATGCAGCGCTACGGCTACACCGAGGCCGCCGCCCGCGTGCAGGAGCTCTACCTCGCCGGCCGCAAGGCCGAAGCCGAGGCAGCCGTGCCCGACGAGCTCGCCGATGAGATGTCCCTCGTTGGCCCCGTCGAGCGCATCCGCGAGCGCTACAAAGCGTGGGAGGATTCCGGCGTCGGCACCATGCTCATCGCCACCCGCGACAGCCGCGTCCTCCAGCTCATGGCCGAGCTGATCGGCGCGCTCGCGAACACCCGCTAGCCTCGAGGAGGTCCGCCGTGGCCGAGGAGTTCGTCATCATCCTGCCGCCCCACCTTTCCATGGACGCGCGCCGCCGCCTCGCCGAAGCGCGCGTCTTCGAACAGGAGGTGCTCGCGCTGCTCGGCGAACTCCTCGGCCGCGAGCTGCCCGCGCCCCACGCTTGCATCGAAGAGCACCGCGCCGTCGGCACCTGGGACTTCCACATCCTCCGCTCCTGGCAGGCCGGCGACCTCGCCCTCCGCGCCACCGCCCGCCCCATCGAGGGCGCCGGCGGCCCCTTCGGCGAAGACATCGAATTCGAGGTCATCGAGGTGCCCCCGCTCCGCTTCGCCGCCATCGCCAGCCTCGACGTCCGCGTCGGCGGCTCCCTCCGCGTCACCGTCGCCGGCTGCCCGCCCGCCGACCTCGAGCGCATCCGCGCGTCCTTCGGCCGGCACATCCGCGCCCTGCTCGAAGCTCTCGAGTCCGGCCTCGTCGCCTAGCCCGCCCCGCTCCGCTCCCCGCCGGGCCCGGCGCTGCCTTCACGCTGCGCGAGGAAGGCTGCCCAGGCTTCGTCCCGGCGCCGGGCCCCCCTCCGGTAACCGATCTGGGCCCCGATGAATGTCCCGAAGAGCTGCGCCAGCACGTACCCTCCGAGCAGCAGCACCCCGAACGCCAGCGCCGGGTGTCCGAGGATGCCCGGCCCCCAGATCACCATCCAGAGGAAGAGCGCCGAGGCCAGGATCAGCCCGAAAAACGCGCCCCCGTGCACCCAGCGCGCCTCGGTCTTCTGCTTCTGAAGGTAGAGGCGCAGCACCTCCTGCGGGATCTCGTCCACCGGCGGCCGCGCGGCCGTCGCCGTCCCGCAGAACGGACAGACCGCATCCTCCGCCCGCAGCCGCGCATAGCAGAACCCGCAGAACCGGCCCGTCGCCGGCACCCGCCGCGCCAGCCGCTCCTCCATCTTCGGCTGCAGGCGGTCGAGGTACGGGTAGGGCGACTCGTACCCCGCAACCCCGCGCACCTCCGGCGCAGCGCGCTCCCCCGGACCGGCTTCAGCCATGCCCTTAGCGAACCACCGCGCGCCCTCGCCCGCAACCCGGACGCTCACCCCAAAAGCCGCCCCTCCGTATACTCAGCTACCGTGACCACCCAACCGGCCCTCCACGGCGAAGACGGCTACCTCACCATCCACGGCCTCCGGCACCACTACCTCCGCTGGGGCAGCGTCGACAACGAACCCCTCGTCCTTCTCCACGGGCTCATGAACAACGCCCGTTACTGGGAGCACATCGCCGAGCGGTTCGTCGACCGCTGGTGCGTCTACGCCCCCGACCTCCGTGGTCACGGCGAAAGCGAGCACGCCCCCGGCGGCTACCTTGTCTGGGCCTTCGCCATGGACCTCCGCGGCTTCGTCGAAGAGATGGACCTCGAAGCCTTCGACCTCGTCGCCCACAGCATCGGCAGCCGCATCGCCATGGCCTACGCCCGCGACCACTCCCACCGCCTCAAGCACCTCGTCCTCGCCGATATGGGCCCCCAGATGGCCGACCAGGGCGCCCGCGGCATCCGCCGCAGCACCGGCGAGGCCCAGAAAGCCCCCGGCTTCGCCACCGAAGCCGAGGCAATCGAACATTTCGCCCGCCTCTACCCCGGCCGCGACCGCGACTTCCTCCTCCGCCAGGTCTACGCCTCCCTTCAGCTCGACGAGGCCACCGGCAACCTCGTCTTCCGCTTCGACCCCGCCATCCACCAGGCCACCGGCCGCGGCGCCATCGTCGAAATCCCCTACCTCTGGGAAAGCCTCGAACACATTACCTGCCCCACGCTCGTTATCCGCGCCGAAAAGAGCAAAGTCCTCTCGCCCGAGATCGCCGAGGAGATGGTCCGCCGCCTGCCGAACGGCCGCCTCATCGAAATCGCCGACGCCGGCCACCAGGTGCCGCTCCACCAGCCCGAGGCCTTCAGCCGCGCCGTCCGCGAATTCCTCGAGTCCTGAGCTGACGCCCTAGAACCCGTTCGTCCCGTCGGTGAACCGGAGCGCATCGAGCAGGATGCCGTGGGCCGCCATCTCCCAGTGCAGGTGTGCGCCCGTCGAAAGCCCGGTATTCCCGACCGCGCCGATGAGCTGCCCCGCCTCCACCCGGTCCCCTTCCGCCACCGCGATGCTGCTCAGGTGCGCATACCCTGAGTACAGCCCGCCGCCGTGGTCGATGATGACCATGTTGCCGCGCACCCGCAGCTCCCGCGCCAGCACCACCACGCCCGAGTTCGTCGCCACCACCGGCGCGCCCTCCGCCGCGCCGATGTCCGTCCCGCCGTGGTGGCCGCTCGGCGCCCCCCCGTTGACCGACCGCTGCTCGCCGAACCGCGCCGTGATCGCCCCCTGCGTCGGCAGCAGCCACGGCCCCGACCACAGTTTTTGCGGCGTTACCTTGACATAGATGCTCTTCAGCAGGGCCAGCTCGTCCGCAACGACCTGCGGGTCCAGAAGCGCCGCCGTCTGCTCCGGCGTGAAGGCGAGGTAATCCACGGTCCACTGCGTCGGCAGCACCGTGACCGTCGCCTGGAGCGTACCCCGCGTGCCGTTGGGCAGGCGGACATCCGCCACCAGCTCATGCTGGCCCGGCAGTTCGTCCGTATCGACCGGCACAAAGGTGTACTGGCTCTGGCTCCCCTTCGTCAGCGGGTACTTCCGCCCGAGGAACTGCACCTGCCCGCCGATCACGTCGCCCGTCACCGATACCAGCAGCGCCCCTGCCTGGTACACCTCCAGCGTCGAGACCACCAGCTCCGGCGGCACCAGCGGCGTCGGCGAAACGCCCGGCGGCAGCGTCGGCGTCGGCGAAGGCCCCGCCGGCGTCACCATCCGCACCGTCACATCCGCTGTCCCGTCGGCACCCGCCGAGCACGCCGTCCCCGCCGCGCACGCTGCCGCCGCGAACACCGCCAGCACCCATCGGCGGACCACCGAAACCCGGCCGGCCATACCCCGCAGGTTCCCCCATCCCCGGCGGCCGGGCAACCCGCCGACACACCGTTTCGCTGAAGCTGACAGTCCGTCATAACGGGCGGCCGGCGCAGCCGGTCGCCCTGTTAGGCCCTGCCCCCGCCTCCGAATTTCCTCTCGGGTGTTACCGGCCTGTCCATCAAGCCGGCGCAGCTCCTGCGCGCCGCCGCGGCCTGCCGGCAGCCCCTCCAGCCCCTACCCGGAGGTTCCTCCCGTGTCCGCCGGTCCCATCCGTCCCAAGCGCTGGCCCATCATGGCCGCGGCCGTTGCGCTTGTCGCAGCCGCCCTCCTGCTCCCCGCCGTCCACCGGGGTCTCGCCCAGGAACCCGATGGAACCCTCGTCATCGCCAAGGTCATCCCCGGCGACCCCGGCGATACGACGACCTTCTTCGCAACCCTCGCGCCCTGCGCCGAACCGAAGGACGGCAAGACGTTCGGCTTCAGCCAGCTGGAACCCGCGAGCGTTTCTGTCGCGCCTGACTGCTGGCTCGTAAGCGAACAGCCTCCGCGCGGCTACCTGAATCTCGGCTGGTCACTCGGCCAGCTCGACAAGAACGGCTCGCCCGTCTGCCCTGAAGCCATCGACAGTCGCTCAACGCAGGCTGAGGTGAAGGTCGGCGCCGCCGATCCCGTGGTTGTCTGTTTCTACAACCAGTTCAACTCCGGCCCCAATGACCAGCCCCGCGACGACGCAAACCTGTTCATCGCGAAGGTCGTGCCCGGGTCCCCGGGTGATACGACGGTCTTCCAGGCGTCCTATGCCCCCTGCGACGACCCCAAAGCGGCAAATTCCGTGACCTTCAGCCAGGGCGCCCCCGCCGGCGTCGCGGTCAAGGATGGCTGCTGGCAGGCCGAAGAGGTCAGCCTCCCGGCGGGCTACGTCAACCTCGGCTGGGCCCCTGGCCGCATCACCCTGGGCAAAGATGGCACGCCCCAGATCTCCTGCCCGGACAGCCCCACGGAGTTCTCCTCGGTCGCGAAAGTCGATATCAGCGCCAAAACCGGCGCCCAGGCCGTCTGCTTCTACAACCGCGCAAACGAGCGCCCGACAGACCCGTGGGATCCCCCGCCCGCCGGCAGCGCTACCCTCACCGTCGCCAAGGTCATCCCCGGCCACCCGGACGATGACCGGAACTTCCAGGCCTGGGTGTCGCAGTGCGGGGACAACACCGACCCCATCGCACCGCCACCGTTCGGGGTCGGGTTCAGTCAGCCGTCCCCGGGTACCCTTCCGCTCGAACCCGGCTGCTGGTCGGTGAGCGAGGAGATCCTGCCCCGTTCGCCCTACGGTTTCGCCGGCTGGGCCCTGGGAGCCGAAAAGGGCGGCGAACTCTACTGCCCCGACGGGCCCGAAAGCGCTGAGCAGCCGGTCCAGCTCAAGCTCGGCGCGGGCGATCGCCGGGTCATCTGCTTCTACAACACCCGGCTCGATGGCGACCCGCCCGTCGAGAAACCGACCCTCACCGTCGCCAAGGTCATCCCCGGCTCCCCGGGCGATGCAGCGCCGTTCACTGCCGCGGTCGCCGGCGTCGGCACCGACTTCACCGCGAATGTCACCTTCGCGCAGGGCGACCCCGGGCAGCTCGTGCTCGCCCCCGGCGGCTACACCGTCCGCGAGCTGCCCCGGACCGGCTACCGCACCCTCGGCTGGAGCTACGGCCGCTTCGAAACCGGGCCCGGCGGCCCTCCGTGCCGCACCGGCTGCGACATTCAGACCGGCCGGCTGGTCTGCCCCGCAGCCCCCGACCAGTCCGGCGACACCGCGCCCGTGACCATCGAACCCGTCGGCGCGACGCCCGAGGCCAACCCCGGCGCCGGCGAGCACGTCCTCGTCTGCTTCTACAACGAGCCGCTGACCGTCAGCCAGGACCCCGCCGAAGCCGGTGTCACCATCCGCGTCGCGAAGACCGAGAACATCGTCGGCTTCGAGCGCCCCGGCGCCGGCTGGGAGTTCACCCTCTCAGGCTGCGGCATCGAGCCGCGCACCGCCGTCACCGGTCCTGATGGTGTCGCCCTCTTCGAGAACCTGCCCCCGGCCGTCGGCTGCTCCTACACCGTCGCCGAAACCCTCCGCCCCGGCTGGACCGCCCAGTTCGCGGTCCGCGACGCCTCGCCCCGCCAGCCCGGCGAAATCGTCACGCTCGCCTTCCTCAACATCCGCGACTGGAACCCGCCCTGCATGGTCGGCTGCTACGAACTGCCGCCCTCCGACCCGCCCCCTCCTCCCCCGGCTCCCCCCGCTCCGCCCCAGCCCGCCGTCCCGGCCCCGCCCGCGGCGCCGACCCCGCCCGCGCAGTCGAGCAGCACCGAAACGCCCCCGGCCGACTCCTCCGCGACCGGCGCGCCGCCGCCTGCCGCCCTCGCCACGCCGCTGCCCCCGCGCGCCGGCAACGCCCCAGCGGCCGGCCGCGCAGCGCTCCCCGGCCCCGCGGCCCTGGCGGTCCTGGTCCTGCTGAGCAGCTCTGCCGGCCTGGCGGCGGTTGCCCTTGCGCGCCGCAGCACCTAAACCGTCCGCCGGCGGGCCCCGGCGTCGCGTCAGCCCGCCAGGGCCCGCTCGGCGTAGGGACGCAGCATCTGCATCGGCGAGAGCGGGGTCCCCAGGCTCGCGCAGACGCCCCGCAGGAGCCCAATGACCCGCCCAAGCAGCACCAGGTCGCCCGGGATCTGCTCCACCGGGTTCGACCGCAGCGCCCGGTTCCGCTCCCGCAGCTCGGCCCTCGGCGCATCGATCGGCCGCGGCTCGAACAGGATCGCCAGCGTGCCCAGCAGCGCCTCCGGCTCCTCGTTGCGCACCCGCACCCCAAGCTCCCGGAAGGCAGCCACGATCATCGCCGGGTCCCGGTTCGCCGTCCCGAGCACCAGCCGCGCGAACCCGCGCCGCGCCGTCTCCGGCAGCTCCTTCGTCAGCCCGAAATCGAGCAGCGCGACCCTCCCGCCCGGCAGCACCAGGATGTTCCCCGGGTGCGGGTCCGCCTGGAACAGCCCGTCGACCATAATCTGGTGGCCGTACGCATTCGTGATCGCCTCGGCCAGCGCGGCCCGGTCTGGCGCATGCGCATCCCGCCGCTCCGCATCGAGGAGCCGCACCCCGTCCACGTACTCCGTGACGAGCACCTTCGGACGTACATAACCGTCGACCACCGCCGGGACGACAACGCCCGGTAGGTGTGCCAGGTTCTCCCGCACCCGCCGCGTCATCTCCGCCTCGCGCTCGAAGTCCAGCTCGAGCGGCACCTGGCTCGCAATCTCGTTCACCACCGTCCGGTAGTCGAAGTTCGGTTCGAGCCTGGCGACGATGCCGACCAGCGTCTTCAGGTTCCGCACATCCAGCCGCACCAGCCCGGCGACCTCCGGGTACTGCACCTTCACCACCACGTCGCGGCCGTCCGGCAGCCGGGCGCGGTGCACCTGCGCCAGCGACGCCGAGGCGAGCGGCTCCGGGTCGAACGCCGCAAACAGCTCCTCGAGCGCCTCTCCGAACTGCTCCTCAATCGTGCGTCGAACCACCGGAAACGGGTGCGGCGGCACTGCATCCTGCAGCCGCGAGAGCGACCGGGTGTACGGCTCGGGCAGCAGGTCCGTCCGCGTGCCGATGAACTGCCCCGACTTGATGTACAGGCCGCGCAGGTCCGTCGCCAGCCGGTAGAGCAGCTCGGCAAACTGCTCGTGCCGCGCCGTCCATGCCGCCTCGGCCTCCGCCGGCGGCAGCTTCCGCGCACGCCGCTGGGTCCGCTTGTAGCCGAGATAGATGCGGGCCCCGGTCCGCGCCACCCGCGCCGACCGCCGCAGCCGCTGGACGGTTTCGAACATCGTTCGAGCAGTATACCGGGCCGGGGCGGTCCCCCGGCCCGGCCGCGCAGTCAGATCTGGCTGTAGCCCGACCCCTTCCGCTCCACCCCGAGCCCCTTCCCTTCGCTGATCCAGCCGAACTCGAGCAGGATCTCCTGGCTGTAGGTCACCCGGCCCGCCACCTTCTCCTTCGGTTCGGTCGCCAGCAGCAGCGCCGCCTTCGCCATCAGGATCGGCGGCTCGCCCCGCGGGTCGTCCATCCCTGTCACGAGGTGGTGGAACACGGTCCCCGGCGTCGGCACCACCTGCGACGGCGAAACGCACGTCACGCTCACCCCGTCGTGGTACACCTCGCTCGCCAGCCCCTGCGTGAACCGCTCCAGCGCCGCCTTTTCCGCCCCGTACAGCGTCCCGCCCCGGCCGATGTTCTCGGGGTACGGCCCGCGGCCCGGCCCGATCGCCGCCCCGCTCGAAATGTTGACGATCGCGCCCGACTTCCGAGGCAGCATGTCCTGCAGCACCAGCTGGCTCAGGTAGAACGGCGCATGGAAGTTCACCGCAATCGACCGGTGCCACTTGTTGATCGGATAGTCCTTGATCGGGATGAAGTACGTGAGGGCCGCGTTGTTCACCAGCACATCGATCGGCCCGAACGCCTTCCGCGCCTCCTCCACCGCCCGCACGCACTGCTCGTACTCCGAAATGTCGGCGGCGATCGGGATCGCCTCGCCGCCCGCCTTCCGGATCGTCTCGACCGTGTGCTCCAGCGAGCCCTCGAGCGGGTGATCGCCCTCCCGCAGCGTGCGCGCCACACAGGCCACGCGCCCGCCCTCTTCAGCGAACAGGCGCGCAATCTCCGCGCCGATGCCCCGGCTCGCACCGGTCACAATCACCGTCTTGCCATCCAGCCTGCCCAATGGGGTCCCTCCCTGACGTCAACGTAAGCGTCGGGATTGTAGCCGAACCGACCTCGTTCCGCGCGCAACGAAAACGCCCGCCGGGCGGCGGGCGTCGCGGTCTCCTGGTGCCCCGGGAAGGCGGTGCTCAGGCCGCGTTCTGCTTCGACTGGGCCTTCTGGACGAGGTGCGCCATGCGGCGCTTCAGGCGGTCGGCCTTGCCCACGTGGATGGCGCCCTTCTTCGCGGCGCGGTCCACTGCCGAATACGCCCGGCTGAGGGCTTCCTTGATCGCGTCGCCGTCGCCGGCCGCGACCGCCTCGCGGAGCTTGCGGATAGCATTGCGGGCGCGGGTGCGCCGCGAGCGGTTGCGCTCCCGTTCGCGGAGCGACTGGTGCCAGCGCTTGATAGCGGACTTATGGTGAGCCATCTGGTACGAACCCGGGGCAGATCTGGTGTGTGCCGAACCTTGAGGGTAGCAACCGCCCCCGCATCGAGCAATCCGGTCGCCCCGCTCCCTCCTCCCCGCTCCCTGCTCCCTGCTCCCTGCTCCCTCCTCCCTCCTCCCTCCTCCCTCGGGGCGGCGGCGGCAGGGCTGCGGGGCTCCCTCCTCCCTCCTTTCCCTCCCCTTGCCCTCCCCTGCCCGCCGAAGGTAGAGTTTGTGTGCTTCTTCACGACCGCACGGGCCCGGGCCCCTCGCGAGCCCGTGCCCGTCGCACAAGCCCTGGGAGCCCGCGCCGCCGATGAGTGCAGCAGCCACCTCGCCTTGCCCTGCCCCGGCACGCCGCATCGTGGCCTTGCTCCCCCGCATCCGGTGCGCCCTATGAGCTTCTACGACCAGTGGTCCGCCATCCTTATCGCCGCCATCGCCGGCTTCATCCTCGTCTTCACGGCCCTCATCGGCACCCGCCTCCTCGCACCCTTCGCCCGTGAGCGCGCCAAGGGCCTCTCCTACGAGTGCGGCATGCTCCCCATTGGCCGCAACTGGGCCCAGGTCCACGTCCGCTACTACCTCGTCGCCATCGTCTTCCTCCTCTTCGACGTCGAAACCGTCTTTATCTTCCCGTGGGCGATCACCTACCTCTCGCTCGCAGAATTCATCTTCTGGCAGATGATCCTCTTCATCGCCATCCTCAGCCTTGGCCTCGTCTACGCCTGGAAGCGAGGCGTCCTGGAGTGGAAATGAGCGAAGCGACCGTCCCGCCCTACGTCCCCGATTACGGCGCCGAGCCCGAACGCCTCCGCCCGGTCGAGCTGCCCCAAACCCGCGCCGCCTACCGTATCGTCCTTCCCGGCGTCATCCAGACCGGCGCCGACCTCGTCCTCGCCATGAGCCGGAAGAGCTCCCTCTGGCCCATGACCTTCGGCCTCGCCTGCTGCGCCATCGAAATGATCGGCACCTTCATGGCCAACCACGACCTCGACCGCTTCGGCATCGTCCCCTGGCCCAGCCCCCGCCAGAGCGACGTCATGATCGTCTCCGGCACCGTCACGAAGAAGATGGCCCCGGCCATCAAGCTCCTCTACGAGCAGATGCCGAACCCGAAGTACGTCATCTCGATGGGCGCCTGCGCCACCAACGGCGGCCCCTACACCGAATACGACCGCGTCCTCCAGGGCGTCGACAAGATTATCCCGGTCGATGTCTACGTCCCCGGCTGCCCGCCGCGCCCTGAATCGCTCCTCGATGGCTTCCTCCGACTCCAGGAGAAAATCATGGAAGACAGGCGGATGGTCGGATGAGCAAGCCCCTCGCCCCGAAGCCCATCGACCAGGTCGTCAAACTCCTCGAACAGCGGTTCGGCAAGCTCCCCGTCACCATCTCCCAGACGGCCACCGACGCCAACATCGATGTCCCGCCCGAGCACTTCCGCGCCGTCGTCGAAGAGCTGAAGAACCACCGCGACCTCGCCTTCGACTTCCTCCGCAACATCGTCGGCATCGACATGCTCGAAGAGGGACTCGCCTGCAAGTACCAGTTCTTCTCCTATAAGAACCGGCAGTCGGTCCAGGTCACCGTTCTCACGCCGCCGGGGAACCCCCACATCCCGAGCATCACCGACCTCTACCCCGCAGCCAACTGGCACGAGCGCGAAGCCGCCGAGATGGTGGGCCTCGTCTTCGATGGGCACCCAAACCTCAAGAACCTCCTGCTCGACGAAGACGTCCGCATTCACCCCCTCCTCAAGGCCCACCCGCTCCAGAAGGCCGAGATCCTGCAGGGCATCGAAGACACTACCCCGGGGTTCCCGTTCTGATGCCCGCCGCCATCCGCCGAGCCAGCCCGAGGTACGCCGCATGAGCATCTGGCCCGAAGAGCGTCTCCGCGCCCTCGCCGACGACGGCTTCGAAACCGTCGATATGACCATCAACGTCGGGCCCCAGCACCCGGCCACCCACGGCGTCTTCCGCATGGTCCTCACCGTCGACGGCGAAAAAGTCGTCGATTGCGAGCCCTACATCGGCTACCTCCACCGCGGCCTCGAAAAGCTCACCGAGAACCACGACTACCGCCAGTCCATGGGCTGGTGGGACCGCACCGACTACCTCGCCGGCATGGCCTGCGAAATGGCCTACTGCATGGCCGTCGAAAAGCTCGGCAACATCGCCGTCCCCCGCCGCGCGGAGTACATCCGCGTCATGATGGTCGAGCTCTCCCGCATCCTCTCCCACTTCATGTTCCTCGGCGCCTTCGGCGCCGACGTCGGCTCCTTCGGCACCTCCTTCATCTACGCCTGGCGCGAACGCGAGCGCATCTACGACTTCTTCGAAGAAGTCGCCGGCGACCGCATGTTCCCCACCTACTTCCGGCCCGGCGGCGTCCAGATGGACCTCCCCGACAACTACCAGGACCGGGTCCGCTGGCTCCTCGGCTCCATCCGCCAGGGCCTCGAAGACTTCGACGGCCTCCTCGTCGGCAACGAAATCTTCGTCGAACGCTGCCGCGGCCTCTCCCCCGTCACCCCCGAACAGGCGATCGCCTGGGGCCTCACCGGCCCCTGCCTCCGCGCCACCGGCTACAGGTTCGACCTCCGCAAAGACGAGCCCTACAGCGTCTACCCCGAGCTCAAGTTCGATATCCCCACCGGCACCACCGGCGACGTCTTCGACCGCTTCATGGTCCGCATGGCCGAAGTCTGGCAGAGCACCCTCATCGTCGAGCAGTGCCTCGATGCCCTCTCCCAGATGGAAGGCGAACTCGTCCTCAACCCCGACCTGCCCAAGACGCTCCGCATCGACAGCGGCGAATGCTACGTCCGCACCGAGGGCACCAAGGGCGAATACGGCGTCTACGCCCTCGCCAGGGGCGGCAACAAGCCCTACCGCATGAAGCTCCGCTCGCCCTCCTTCTGCAACCTCTCCGCCCTCCGCGAAATGGTCATCGGCACCTACGTCGCCGACGCCATCATCATCCTCGGCTCCCTCGATATCGTGCTCGGCGAGGTCGATAAATGATGCTCTTTGCCGACCCCCTCTTCGGGCTCCCCGCCTGGCTCGATGCCGTTATCCGCATCGTCATCGTCGTCCTCGCCATGACGGTCATCGTCGTCTACAGCACCTACGGCGAACGGAAGCTCGTCGCCCGCTTCCAGCAGCGCCTCGGCCCCATGCGCACCGGCCCCTGGGGCCTCTGGCAGGGCTTCGCCGATGCCCTCAAGCTCGTCGGCAAGGAGGACATCCGCCCGAAGAACGCCGACCGCTGGGTCTTCGAGCTCGCGCCCTACGCGACCTTCATCCCCGTCCTCCTCACCCTCATGGTCCTCCCCTTCGCCGAGAACTGGGGCGTCCGCAACCTCGCCCTCGGCGTCTTCTTCGTCTTCGCCGTCCTCGGCCTCAACATCGTCGGCATCCTCATGGCCGGCCTCGGCTCCGGCAACAAGTACGCCCTCCTCGGCGGCATCCGCGCCGCCGCCCAGATGATCAGCTACGAAATCCCGCTCGTCGTCTCGCTCCTCTGCGTCGTCATGATCACCGGCGCCGATACCGGCAACGGCGTCGGCACCCTGAACCTCAACACCATCGCCGCCCTCCAGGAGGACCGGCCCTACATCGTCCTCCAGCCGCTCGCCTTCCTCATCTTCTTCACGGCGATGCTCTCCGAGCTCCACCGCGCACCCTTCGATATCCCCGTCGCCGAATCCGAAATCGTCGGCGGCTACTTCGTCGAGTACTCCGGCATCCGCTGGAGCATGTTCCAGCTCACGGAATACGCCTCGATGTGGGGCTTCGCCGTCTTCGGCTCGGTCGTCTTCCTCGGCGGCTGGGCCTGGCCGTTCGGCGTCGACAGCCACTGGGCCGTCCAGCTCGCAACCACCTTCACCAAGGCCCTCGCCATCGTCGTCGTCATCATCTGGATCCGGACCACCGTCCCCCGCCTCCGCATCGACCAGCTCATGAACTTCAGCTGGAAGGTTCTCCTCGAACTCTCCTTCCTCCAGCTCGTCGTCAACGGCATCATCCTCTACTACGAGTGGCCCCAGGAGCTGCTCGCCCTCACCAGCGCGCTCGGCGCCGCCTTCCTCATCTTCCTCATCATCCGCCACGCCTCTGCCCGCTCGACCAAAGGGCTCCTCGGCACCTACCGCACCCTCGGAGCGTCGTCGTCATGAAAGGCATCCTCAAAGGCCTCGGCGTCACCTTCTCCACCTTCCTCCGGAAGCCCGTCACCATCGAATACCCCGACGAGCGGAAGGTCCTCCCCATCCGCCAGCGCTCCTTCCCGGTCCTCACCTGGGACTTCGACCACGACGAGCCCTTCTGCACCGGCTGCAACGTCTGCGTCCGCAACTGCCCGGTCGACTGCATGACCGCGGTGATGAAGGACAATCCGAAGTACGCCGAGGGCACCAGCAACCGGCGCAAAATCGTCGACAAGTTCTGGATCGACTACGCGCGCTGCATGCGCTGCAACATCTGCGTCGAGGTCTGCCCCTTCGAAGCCATCGTCATGGACAACACCTGGGCGGGCCACGAGCACTCCGTCTACGACCGGCGCGACCTCCACATGGATATCGACGAGCTCACGAAGGTCGCCCGCAGCGGCCAGCTCGTCCACCCCTTCCGCCCGCAGGACAACATCGAAGCGCTCGAACGGAAGGCCAAAGGTGAGGAGCCGCCGCCCCCCTCCTTCGTCGGCGGCCGCCCGGAGGACCGCCAGCGCCAGCTCGAACGGATCGCCCGCGGCGAGCCCGCCGCCATCCAGGAGCGCGAACCGGAGAAGCCGAAGACCGCCGCGTCCGCTGCCGCAGCCGGGGCAGCCGCAGCCGCTGGCGGCGAGGCCGAGGTCCTCTCCGAATCGAAAATCCGCGCGAAGCGGATGCGCGCCGAGCGCGAAGCCAAGGCCTACCTCGACCGCGGCGAGCCTGTCCCGCAGGAGATTCTCGACCGCATCGAGTACTACAAGAACCTGAAGCCGGGGCAGCCCGCCGCGGCCCCGGGCGCAGCCGCAGGGACCGGCGCCCCCGCCGGCGAGGTGCTCTCCGGCACCAACCCCGACGGCACCATGCGGTTCCCGCCCGGCATCGGCATCGGTCCGAAGGGCGACCCGAACAGCTACGAGAAAGTCCGCGCGCGCCGGATGCGGGCCGAGCGCCAGTTCAAGGAACTGACCGAGAAGGGCGAGCCGATCCCGGAGGAGCTGGCGAAGACGCTCTACGAGCTGGGGAGTGACCTCGCCCCCGGCGGCAGCATCTGGCAGACCCTCGCCGCACAGGGCGGCGGCGGAGCCGCGGCGGCAGCGCCGGCCGCGGGCGGCGCCGCCGGGGCAGCGAAGAGCGGCGCCTGGACCCCGCCGCCGGGCGTCGGCACCGGCCCAAAGGGCGACCCGAACAGCTTCGAAAAGGTCCGCGCCCGCCGCATGCGCGCCGAGCGCCGCGCCCGCGAAGCCCTCGCGAAGGGCGAACCCATCCCCGAGGATGTCATCCAGACGATCAAAGAGCTGGGCGGCACCCTGCCGGAGGGCGTTGAGTAATGGCAACCGAAGTCATCTGGTGGGTCTTTGCCATCCTCATCACTATCCTCTCGGCCGGCGTCGTCTTCTCCCGCTCGGTCATCCACTCCGCCATCTTCCTCATCGGCAGCCTCGCCGGTGTCGGCGTCATGTTCGTCCTCATGACCGTCGAATTCCTCGCGCTGACCCAGTTCCTCATCTACGGCGGCGCCGTCACCGTGCTGGTCCTGCTCGCGCTCATGCTCACCCGCGCCGACCCCAGCGGCCGCGCCGAAAAGGTCAACGGGCCCCAGGCGCCCTTCGCGCTCCTCGCCGGGGCCGCCATCGCCGCCGTCCTGCTGGTTGCGGGGCTGAGCACCGAATGGGTCGGCAACACCGAAGCGCCGACCAACATCGCCATCGAAACCATCAGCCAGCGGCTGTTCGAGGACTACGGCCTCCCCTTCATCCTCGCCTCCGTCCTCTTGCTGGTAGCCCTCATTGGGGCCATCATCGTCGCTCGGCAAGAGGAGGGCGAGTAGACCGATGGTACCGCTGGAAAACTACCTCGCCCTCAGCGCCGTCATGTTCTCCCTCGGCGTCTACGGCGTCCTCGCACGCCGCAACGCCGTGCTCATCCTCATGAGCGTCGAACTGATGCTCAACGCGGTGAACCTCAACTTCGTTGCGTTCGCCGCCTACCTCGACCCGGGTCGAATCGTCGGCGCCATCTTCGCCGTGTTCATCATCACCGTCGCAGCTGCCGAAGTCGGCCTCGCGCTCGCCATCGTCATCCGGCTCTTCCGGAACCGCGCGACCGCGAACGTCGACGAAGCAGCAACCATGAAGTGGTAAAAGGGGCCAGGACTACGCATGGGAGCTGAACAGGCCTGGGTGCTCGCCGCTATCCCGGCGGGCGTGTTTCTGGTGCTCGCGCTCTTCGGGCGCGCCCTGCCGCGCGGGGGCGACTACCTCGGCATCGCCGCCATCGCCTCGTCCTTTGTCCTCTTCTTCGTCGTCCTCGCCGATTTCCTCGATACCCCCGGCAAAATCGGACCCGTCGTCAACGATATCGAATGGTCCTCCATCGGGGAGACCTTCACCCTCCGGATGGGCATCTTCATCGACCCCATCACCATCGTCATGTTCGGGGTCATCACCACCGTCGCCCTCATGGTCAACATCTTCTCCCTCGGCTACATGAAGGGAGAGCCCCGCTACTTCTGGTTCTACGCCGTCCTCCAGCTCTTCGCGGCCTCCATGCTCCTCCTGGTCATGGCCGATAACCTCCTCCTCCTCTACATCTCCTGGGAGCTCGTCGGCGTCTGCTCCTTCCTCCTCATCGGCTTCTACTGGGAGAAGCGCTCCGCCACCGAGGCCGCCAAAAAGGCGTTCGTCACCACCCGCATCGGCGATGTCGGCCTCCTCATCGGCATCATCCTCCTCTGGAAAGAGGGCGGCACCTTCAACATCCAGGAGCTCATCCACCTCGCCGAAGAGGGCCACTTCAGCCAGCCGTACCTCTTCACCGCCCTCGCCTTCATTTTCCTCGGCTGCATGGGCAAGAGCGCCCAGGTCCCCTTCCACGTCTGGCTCCCCGACGCCATGGAAGGCCCCACTCCCGTCTCCGCCCTCATCCACGCCGCCACGATGGTCGTCGCCGGCGTCTACCTCACCGCCCGGCTCCTCCCCATGTTCGAAGTCGCCGACGGCATGCTCCTCGTCGTCACCATCGTCGGCCTCGTCACCGCCCTCCTCACCGGCTTCATCGCCCTCGCCCAGACCGATATCAAGAAGGTCCTCGCCTACTCCACGGTCGGCCAGCTCGGCTTCATGTTCGTCGCCCTCGGCGCCGGCGAACCGGCCGTCGCCATGTTCCACCTCATGACCCACGCCTTCTTCAAGGCGCTCCTCTTCCTCGGCGCCGGCTCGGTCATCATCGGCACCCACCACAACCAGGAGATGGACCGCCTCGGCGGCCTCTGGAAGAAGATGCCGATCACCGGCACCACCTTCCTCATCGGCTCGCTCGCCCTCGCCGGGCTCCCGCCGCTCGCCGGCTTCTGGTCGAAGGACGAGATCTTTGTCGCCCTCGAACACAAGTGGGGCGCTTGGGCGGTCATCCTCCTCGGCATCAGCGCCGTCACCACTGCCTTCTACACCACCCGCCTCTTCATCCGCACCTTCATGGGCCGGCCCGCCGACCCGCACGTGTACGAAAACACCCGCGAGACCCCGCCCGTCATGACCGGGCCCCTCGTCTTCCTTGCCGTCCTCGCCGCGACCAGCGGGTTCGTCGTCTTCCACGACGTCGGCAAAGCGCTCGGCTTCCCGGGCGGCATCACCGAGTTCATCTTCCTGCCGCACCATGGCCCGCACGAGTACGAGCTCAAGTGGGGCTTCGCCGCCGCGTCCGTGGCCATGGCCGTCACCGGTATTTTCACTGCCGGCTGGATGTACTGGGGCAACGACCTCCGCCGCTCCACCGCCCTCGCGAACTGGCAGCCCCGCCTCTACGACATGCTCCGCCGCAAGTTCTACTTCGATGAGCTCTACCAGGGCATGATCGACCGCGGCGTCCTCGGCGTCAGCTACATCGTCTCCTGGTTCGACCGCTACGTCGTCAACGACACCGGCGTCGATGGCTCGGCGCAGGTCACCGGGTTCACCGGCGGTGTTCTCAAATATCTCCAGACCGGACGCGTCCCGAACTACGCCATGGCCGTTGCCGTCGGTGTCATCGGGCTTGCGCTCGCCGGCCTGGCGGTGAGGGGCTAATCGCATGACCTTCGACGAAGGCCAGGGCTACGTCGTCCTTGCCACCATCGCCGTGCCGCTGCTCGCGGCACTCATCCTCGTCTTCACCCCCGGCTCGCAGAAGATGGCCGTCCGCTACATCTCCGCGGTCACAGGCGCCATCCTCGCGGCGCTCTCCATCTACATCTTCGCCGCCTACCAGGTCGGCGGCGACCAGGCCCAGATGAACCTCCGGTGGACCTGGGTCGAAAACACCGCCTTCCTCGGCGAAAACGGCATCGCCCTCCGCCTTGCCGTCGATGGCATCTCCGCCCTCCTCGCCCTCCTCACCGGCGTCGTCGCGTTCGCCGGCGCCCTGGCCAGCTGGAAAATCGAGTACCGCAACAAAGACTTCTACATCCTCTACTGGATCCTCCTCGCGGGCGTCTACGGCACCTTTTTCGCCTACGACCTCTTCTTTTTCTTCTTCTTCTACGAACTCGCCGTCATGCCGCTCTACCTGCTCATCGGCGTCTGGGGCTCGACCCGGAAGGAGTACGGCGCAGCCAAGCTCACGCTGATGCTTGTCGGCGGCTCGGTGCTCATCTGGATCGGCATCTTCGCCGTCTTCCACCAGGCCAACATCGGCACCTTCGACCTGCCCTCGCTCTGGGCTGCCGGCCAAAACGGTACCATCAGCCCGACCGCCCAGAAGGTCATCTTCCCGCTCATGGCCGTCGGTTGCGGCGTCCTCGCCGCCCTCTGGCCGTTCCACACATGGTCCCCCGACGGCCATATGTCGGCCCCGACCGCCGTCTCCATGGTCCACGCCGGCGTCCTCATGAAGCTCGGCGCCTTCGGCATCATCCGCCTCGGCATCCAGCTCCTCCCCGAAGGGGCGCAGTTCTGGATGCCCGCCCTGATGGTCCTCGGCACCGT
The DNA here is from genome assembly GCF_008838325.1 of Tepidiforma bonchosmolovskayae. Taxonomy (GTDB): domain Bacteria; phylum Chloroflexota; class Dehalococcoidia; order Tepidiformales; family Tepidiformaceae; genus Tepidiforma; species Tepidiforma bonchosmolovskayae. The sequence goes on from NZ_CP042829.1 coordinate 1,594,799, forward strand.
CGGCGCCGTCTACGGCGCAACCGCTGCCCTCACCCAGCGCGACTTCAAACTCATCTCCGGCTACAGCTCCGTCAGCCACATGGGCTACGTCCTCATGGGCCTCGCCACCATGAACACCATCGGGATTACCGGCGCCGTCCTCCAGATGTTCTCCCACGGAGTGATGACCGCCCTCGTCTTCCTCATGATCGGCGCCCTCTACGACCAGGCGCATACGCGCGACATGAAGGAGTTCGGCGGGCTTGCCAAAGTGATGCCCCTCTGGGTCATCTTCTACGCCATCGCCGGCCTCGCCAACGTCGGCCTCCCCGGGTTCTCCGGGTTCACCGCCGAATTCCACATCTTCGTCGGCACCTTCCGCACCTACCCGGTCTTCGGCGCCCTCGCCATCTTCGCCGCAGCGCTCGCCGCTGCCTACATGCTCCGCATGTTCGCGACCGTCTTCTTCGGCCCCACCAATCCGCACTGGAAGGATTTGAAGGACCTCACCCCGCTCGAACGCCTCTCCGGCGCCATGCTCATCGCCTCCATCGTCATCATGGGCGTCTGGTGGGCGCCGTTCATCGACCGGGTGGGCCACACTGTCACCCTCCTCCCGGGGGTCACCGGCTGACATGCGCGACTACGCCCTCTTCGTCCCCGAGTACATCGCCTGCGGCGTCGCCCTCCTGGTCATCGCCATCGAACTCTTCGCGCCGAAGTTCCGGAAGGACGTCCTCGCCTACCTGACAGCCCTCGGCGCGCTCGCCTGGTTCGGCGCCGGACTCGCCTTCCTCGACCGCGACCCCAAGTCCTACCAGGGGCTCTTCCTCAGCGACGATTTCACCAGCTTCTTCCGCCTCCTCGCCGCCGGCATCGTCTTCGTCGTCGCCCTCATGTCCGCCGAATTCCTGAAGCGCCAGAGGGGCGTCGACCACGGCGAGTTCTACGGCCTCCTCCTCGTCGCCGGCTCCGCCATGACCATCATGGCCGGCGCCACCGAGCTGCTCACCGCCTACCTCGCCCTCGAAGTCCTCTCCTTCTCCCTCTACATCCTCGTCGGCATCCTCAAGCGCGACCTCCGCTCCAACGAAGCCAGCCTCAAGTACATCCTCCTCGGCGCCTTCTCCAGCGCGCTCTTCCTCTACGGCCTTTCCCTCGTCTACGGCTCGGCCGGCACCAGCAGCTACGCCGGCATCGCTGAAGCCTATGCCCGCCGCGATTCCGGCCTCGACCCGGCCGTTGTCGTGGGCCTGATGCTCATCCTCGCTGGCGTCGGCTTCAAGGTCTCCGCTGCTCCGTTCCACATGTGGGCCCCCGATGCCTACGAAGGCGCTCCGCTCCCCATCACCGCCTTCCTCTCGACGCTCTCCAAGGCCGCAGGCTTCGCCCTCATCCTCCGCCTCTTCTCCAGCGCGTTCGTCACCGACGCCGAAACCTGGCGCTGGGCATTCCTCGCCCTCGCCGCCCTGACGATGACCGTCGGCAACCTCATCGCCATCCAGCAGAAGAACCTGAAGCGGCTCGTGGCCTACTCCTCCATCGGCCAGGTCGGCTACATGCTCATCACCATCGCCGCCCTCGGCTACGGCGACGCCCAGGTCGGCCTCAACGCCACCAGCGGCCTCCTCGTCCACCTCATCGGCTACATCGTCACCACCCTCGCCCTCTTCTCCGCCCTCACCGCGGCCGTCAACCGCACCGGCAGCGAAGAGATTGCCGGCCTCCGCGGCCTCGCCGAAACCCAGCCCTTCCTTGCGCTGGTCGTTACCGCGTCGCTCTTCTCCTTCGCCGGCCTGCCGTTCTTCGCAGGCTTCGCGACCAAGCTCTTCCTCCTCCAGGGCGCCACCACCGACGAGACCATCTGGGTCGTCGCCCTCGCCGTCCTGAACAGCTTCATCAGCCTCTACTACTACCTCATGGTCATCCGCCAGATGTACCTCTTCGACCCCGTCGGCGATGCCAGCCGCTACCGCGTCCAGCCCGTGCTCTGGGGGCTGGCCGCCGTGCTCCTGGTCGGCATCCTCTTCATCGGCATGTACCCCGGCCCGGCCTTCGAACTCTCCGAGCGGGCCGCCCGCCCGCTCTTCGATGCGGCCTCCGCGGCGGCAGCCGCCCGCGTCCAGGCGCACTGAGCGGGGCGCCGCTTCCCGTCCCTTAAGCACCTCGCACGTCACACGAAGAAGGCGCCGCAGCTGCGGCGCCTTCCTGCCTGGTTGAACGCGACCGGGCGCGCCTACTGCACCTGCAGCACGGTGTGCATCCCGAGGCCGTAGTGGGTCGCGACGTTGCAGATCACCACATACCGGCCCGCGGGCAGAGTGAGCGTCGCCGACTCCGACTTCCCCGCCGGGAACTTCTCAATCTCTCCGACCACCTCCACCTGCTCTTCGTCGACCTTGTTGTCCTTGACCGGCAGCTTGTCTTCGGGCAGGTCCGTGCGCACGAAGACCAGCTCGTGCTCTGTCGAGCCGGTGTTCTTCGCCTTCACCCGGACGTCCCCAGCCGGTACCGAAGTCCGGTCGAGCTTAACCCCCCAGTCGACCAGTTCAGCGTTGAGCTGCGTCGTCGAATCGTCGTCATCCCCGCCGCAGCCGGCTCCCAGCCCTGCGGCGATCCCTGCAACGAGAAGCGCGGCCGCCATGGCGGACCGAGCACCGGACGGAACCCTGAGCATCGTGCCCTCCCCCTGTTTGGTTGTCCCGCCGCGGAACGTAAACGAGGCTTTACCCGCCAGTCAACACATACGAAAACCCGGCATTCGGATACGGGAAAGCCGCGGCACCCGTTCAGCCCGTTTCCCCGGCCTTGCCGCGCCTTGCCTGTTCCGCGCTACACTGGGCGTAGCATGCCGAAACTTGGTTTCCTCAATCGCATCCTCGGCGACTCCAACGAGCGGGAGCTGAGGCGCCTCCAACAAATCGTCGACGAGATCAACGACCTCGCCCCCGAGACCGAAGCCCTCTCCGATGAGGAGCTCGCCGCGAAAACCGTCGAATTCAAGGAGCGCCTCGCCGAAGGCGAAACGCTCGATGACCTCCTCCCCGAAGCCTTCGCCGTCACCCGGGAGATGGCCGCCCGCAAAGTCGGCGAACGCCCCTACGACGTCCAGCTCATGGGCGGCATCGTCCTTCACGAAGGCCGCATCGCCGAAATGCGCACCGGCGAAGGGAAAACGCTCACCGCCGTCGCCCCCGTCTACCTGAACGCCCTCCTCGGCCGCGGCGTCCACGTCGTCACCGTCAACGACTACCTCGCCCGCCGCGACGCCGCCTGGTACGGCCCCGTCTACCACGCCCTTGGCATGTCCGTCGGCGTCATCCAGAACGCCGGCATCTCCTTCATGTACGAACCGGGCTACGAGCCCGAAGCCGAAGGCCCCGCAACCGGCTACAAAGACCTCCGCCCGGCCACCCGCAAGGAGGTGTACCAGGCCGACATCACCTACGGCACCAACAACGAGTTCGGCTTCGACTACCTCCGCGACAACATGGTCCGCGAGTGGGAAGAAAAGGCCCAGCGCGACCTCTACTTCGCCATCGTCGACGAAGTCGACAACATCCTCATCGACGAAGCCCGCACTCCGCTCATCATCAGCGGCCAGGCCGAAGAGGCCAGCGCGACGTACATCAAGTTCGCCCGCGCCGTCAAAGGCCTCCGCGAAGAGATCGACTACGTCATCGACCACAAGGCGAAGCACATCGCCCTCACCGAAGAGGGCATCGAGCGCGTCGAACGCGCCCTCGGCATCCCCAACATCTTCGAGGGCGACCCCCGCCTCGCCCGCCACCTCGAAGCTGCCCTCGATGCCGAGTACCTGAAGCGCATCGACCGCGACTACGTCGTCCGCGACGGCGAAGTCATCATCGTCGACGAGTTCACCGGCCGCCTCATGCCCGGCCGCCGCTGGAGCCACGGCATCCACCAGGCCGTCGAAGCCAAAGAGGGCGTGCCCATCCAGCGCGAATCGATCACCTACGCCACCATCACCTTCCAGAACCTCTTCCGCCTCTACGAAAAGCTCGCGGGCATGACCGGCACCGCCGAAACCGAGGCCGAAGAGTTCCACAAGATCTACGGGCTCGATGTGGTCGTCATCCCCACCCACCGCCCAATGATCCGCGTCGACCACCCCGATGTCGTCTACATCAACGAGCGCGCCAAGTTCAACGCCGTCGTCAACGAAATCGAGGAGATGCACCGCATCGGCCGGCCCGTCCTCGTCGGCACCACCTCGATCGAAAAGTCCGAGTACCTTTCCAGCCTCCTGACCCGGCGGGGCATCCCCCACCAGGTCCTCAACGCCAAGCACCACGAACGCGAAGCCCTGATCGTCGCCCAGGCCGGCCAGCGCGGCGCCGTCACCATCGCCACCAACATGGCCGGCCGCGGCACCGACATCAAGCTCGGCCCCGGCGTCGCCGAGCTCGGCGGCCTCCACGTCATCGGCACCGAACGCCACGAGTCCCGCCGCATCGATAACCAGCTCCGCGGCCGCGCCGGCCGCCAGGGCGACCCCGGCTCCTCCCGCTTCTTCGTCTCCTTCGGCGACGACATCATGAAGCGCTTCGCCCCCGACTGGGTCCCCGGCATGATGCAGAAGCTCGGCATGACCGAGGACATGCCCCTCGAATCGCGCATGGTCACCCGCGCCATCGAGCAGGCCCAGCAAAAGGTCGAAGGCCACAACTTCGATATCCGCAAACGCCTCGTCGAGTTCGACGACGTCATCAACGAGCACCGCAAGCAGATCTACACGCAGCGCGACAAAATCCTCCGCGGCGTCGATACCCGCGCCAACGTCCTCGAGGAGATGCTCTTCCGCGAGATCGAGCGCATCACCGAGAACGTCAACCCCGACGATATCGAGTCGCTCGAACTCGCCCACGCCGAGCTCCGCGAAATCTTCCTCCCCGAAGACCTCCCCACCATCGAGGAGATGGCCGAGCTCCGCGACGAGCTCACCGACGAGCTGCTCGACCGCGCCGAAGACCGCTACGAGCAGATGGAAGCCGCCATCGGCCCCGAAAACATGCGCAAAGTCGAGCACTGGCTCCTCCTCGAAGCCATCGATACCCACTGGCGCGAACACCTCACCGCCATCGAAGAGCTCCGACAGAGCATCGGCCTCCAGGCCTACGCCCAGGTCGACCCCCTTGTCGCCTTCAAGCGCGAAGGCCACGACATGTACCAGCAGCTCGTCCAGAACATCCGCCGCCAGGTCGCCCGGACCATCTTCAAGGTCCGGGTCGTCCAGCAGCCTGCTCCCCAGCCCGCACCCGCTCCCGACGGCGACGGCGCTGCCGCCCCGGCGCCGGCGCAGAAAGCCGCGCCCATCCTCGCGAAGGCCAGCGGCCCCAGCCCCGACGAAATCCGCCGGCTCGGCGCAGCGCCCCAGGGCGGCGGCAAGGGCTCCAGCGCCGCAAAACGGCGGAAGCTGATCCGCTGATGGGCGCCCTCGCCGACCTCGGCCTCAGCACCGGCGATGGCCCCATCATGCTCGTCTCTGCGCCTGATTCGGTCCTCGCCGAAGCCTCACGCATGAAGCCCCGGCCAGCGTTCGCCAGCTCCATCCTCACCGCCGAGCCCACGCCCCGCATCCTCTGGTGGCCCGAGCGCGCCCAGCTCGAACCCGGCCTCCTCAGCCGCCTCGCATGGATGACGTCCGTCGCCCGTGGCGAGGCCTGGCTCATCCTCGACCCCGCCGAACCGGAGTCGCCCGCCCCCGAGGAGCTCGAACCCCTCCTCCCCGCCGCCTCCCTCGCGCTCGTGGAGCGGCGCCCCATCGGCCGCGGCGAACTCGCCCTCCGCGTCCGCCCGCGCGGCGCCTAGGCCTGCCCGTGCCGCCCGGCTCCCGCCCGCCTCTGGTACAGTTGCCCCACACCCTCGCAGACGCCCTCCGCAGGTCCATGAGCAAAGGCAAAGAGAAACGGCAGAAAAAGAAGCGCCAGCAGCCCGAGGCCAGCGTGGCCCCCCAGCCCCAGCCCGACGCCCTCCCGCCCATCCAGGGCCCCGCACGCGCCATGGTCATCATGGCCCATCCCGATGACGCCGACTTCCTCTGCGCCGGCACCGTCGCGAAGTGGTGCGCCGAGGGCTGGGAGGTCATCTACGTCGTCGTCACCAGCGGCGACAAGGGCACCCACGACCCGGCCATGCACCCAGAAAAGCTCGCCGCCATCCGCGAAGAAGAGCAGCGCGAAGCCTGCCGCGTCCTCGGCGTCAAGGAGTGCATCTTCCTCGGCTACCCCGACGGCTTCACCTCCGAAAGCGCCGAGCTGCGCGGCCAGATCGTCCGCCTCCTCCGCCTCTACCGGCCCGATGTCGTCATCACCTGGGACGCCTTCCGCGGCACCTTCAACCACCGCGACCACCGCAACGTCGGCCAGGCCACCATGGACGCCATCTACCCCATCGTCCGCGACCGCCTCTTCTACCAGCACCACGAGCACGAAGGCCTCGAAAGCCACCAGGTCAACGAAGTCCTCCTCGCCGGCGCCGATAAGCCCGACTACAGCGTCGATATCACCGACTACTGGGAGAAGAAGATCGAAGCGATCCTCTGCCACACCAGCCAGCTCGGCGGCCGCACGAAGGAGGACTTCCTTCGCGAGCGGGCCGAGCGCGAGAAGCGTGAACCCGGGAAGCCGATCGAGGAGCGCTTCCGCCGGTGGAGCATTCGCCGGCCCATGCGCCAGCCGCAGGCCGCAGCCCCGGCCGAGCCCCGTCCGAAGCCCCAGCGCGCCGCCGCCGGCTAACCCTGCGCCTGCAGGACGACCCCGGCCGCCAGCAGCGCCGCAACCCGCTCCTCGCCGATGCCGCACTCCCGCAGCACCTCCACCGTGTGCTCGCCCACCAGCGGCGACCGCCGCGGATAGCCGTTCGGCATCTCCGGGAACCACCCCAGCAGCCGCGGCCCGCGGACCGTTCCCAGCTGTGGGTGCTCAAAATCCTCGAAGTACCCCGAGGCGTGCAGCCACGGGTCCTCGAATAGCTCGTCCGTCGAGACCGCTGACGCCGCCGGCACCCCCCGCGTCAGCAGCCGGTCCAGCACCTCCAGCCGCGGCATTCCCGCCAGGACCCCGGCGATCCGCTCGGCCAGCCTCCCCTCCACCGGCTCCCGGAGCGCCTGCTCCGCCAGCCAGCCCCCGGCCCACTCCGGGTGCCCGAGTCCCGCGCACACGCCGTGGAAGTGCTCCGGCTTCGTGGCCGCGATGAGCACCCAGCCGTCCGCGCACTGGTAGTACCGGTTCAGCGCCGAGAGACCCAGCAGGTCGAGCCCGCCCTTCGGGTTCGGCGGGCGCCCTTCGTACCACGTCACCTCGCCCGAAAGGGTCAGCACGCTCTGGTTCGCGAGGCAGGTCGTCACCTCCTGCCCCTCGCCCGTGACCTCCCGCGCCGCCAGCGCTGCCACCACCCCGAAGGCCGCCATCATGGCGCTCGCCGTGTCGTTCACCGGGATCTGGTAGAACACCGGCTCGTCGTCGCCGCCCTGCAGCGCCATCAGGCCGCTCCGCGCCTGCACCAGCGGGTCGAACCCCGGGTCCTGCGCCAGCGGCCCGCTCGGCCCGTACCCCGTCACCGAACAGCTGATGATCCGGGGGTTCACCGCCCGCAGCGCCGCATAGTCGATCCCCAGCCGCTCCCGCACCCCCAGCCGGAAGTTGTCGAGCACCACATCGCTCACCCGCACCAGGTCGAGGAACACCTCCCGCCCCTCTGGCCGCTTCAGGTCGATGGCCAGGCTCCGCTTGCCCCGGTTGTAGCCCACGAAGCCCAGCCCGTACGTCCGGAACGGGTCGCCCTCGAGCGGCTCCACCTTGATCACGTCGGCGCCCCAGTTCGCGAGGATGGTCGGCGCGTACGTCCCCGCGATGAACGCGCCGAGGTCGAGCACCCGCACCCCCGCCAGCGGCCCGCCCGGCAGCACCGGCCCGTCGCCGCCCCGTACCCGCTCGTGCGCCGGGATGTCCGCCAGGGCCGCCGGCTGCGGGAGATGCCGCACGGCGCCCGGGGTCGCGCTGAGCTTCACCGGCACCCCGGGGATGACCACCCTGCCCAGCCGCTCGTGCGCCAGCTCCACCCGCATCCCATTCGCGCGCACCGTCTCGCTGTTGAACCACTCCTCGAGCGTCCCAACCGGCCCGCGGGGCACGCCCGCCTCCTGGAGAATATCCAGCCACTCCTGCCGCGGCTTTTCTTTAAATCTCGCCTCCAGCGCCTCGATCACCTGCTGGTTCACCCCGGGCTTCAGCAGGTTCGTGAACTCGCCCTCGACGCCCTCCAGCGCCATCAGGTGGAGCATGTCCGTCGCTTCCAGCGCCTTCAGGAAGAACTGCGGCGTCAGTGTGCCGAGGAAGAACCACTTGCCATCGGCGCACTCGTACAGCCGGTAGTTCGGCACACCGCCCCTGCTCCCCCGGCCCCCGAGGCGGAACATCTCCCCCGCCTTGATCGTCCCGCCACTCTCCACCGCTGCCACCCCGTGCAGGCCGCTCACCTCGAGCGTCTGGCCCCTGCCCGTGCGCAGCTTCGCATACAGCGCCGCGGCAAGTGCCCCCGCGCCCAGCATCGCCTGGCCGTACTGCACCTGCGGCGTCACCAGGTAGGTCGGCCGGTCTTCGTAGCTCATCTGCAGCCACGCCACGCCCGAGACCGCCTCGAGCAGCCCTTCGTCCGGCGGCAGCTGGCTCCATCGTCCAAGGGGGGAGTAGGGCGGAAACCATGCGTGCACCAGGGCGGGGTCGGCGCCTCGCACGGAAACGGAGTCGAGGCCGCTCCGCTCTAACTCCCCCGGGGTCCAGTCGAACACGGCGGCATCCGCACTGGCAAGGAGCTGCCGGGCGGCAGCCAGGCCGTCGAACTGGTGGAGATCAAGGGTCACCACCCGCTTGTTCCGGTTCCAGCACCAGTACCCCGGGTGCTCCCGCATCCGGTCGCCCCCCGGCGGCTCCACCTTGATCACCTCGGCGCCGAAGTCGGCAAGCAGCATCGTCGCCATCGGCCCGGCGATGCCCTGGCAGAAATCGATGACCCGGAATCCGCTGAACGCACTCATGGCCCGGAACTATAGCCCGGCGCCGCCGCATCGGCATTGCCCTGCCCCAGGTCGACGGCCGGAGACAGCCGTGGGACGGTTGGGTGCCCGCCGCTCCGCCGGCAGCGCCGGCAGCCGACCATCACGGCAAAGGCACTGCGATGCGCATCATCGACCATGCCGACCTTCCCCCGGCCCTTTACCAGCGCGCGGCTGACGCCCGCGCCGCCGAAACGCGCCAGGCGCTCGCACGGCTCGCCGTCGCCCCGCCCGGGGCCACACCCCCGGCAGCGCCCGGCGCCGACGTGGTCCAGCTCTCCCCCGAGGCCCGCGCCGCCTGGCAGCACCTCCGCCAGCCTCCCGACCTCGCCGCGCTCGCCGCCCTCCTCCGCGACGCCCTCCCCGGCCCCGGCTCCCCGCCCGGCCCCGCCTTCGCCGCCCTCCGTGCGGCGCTCGCTGCGCTGGGCGTCGAGCCCGCAGCCATCCCCGCAACTCCCGCCGCCCTGGGCGCCCTGGTGAGCGCCCTCCGTGCTGCCTTCCCCGCGCTCGCCGGCGACGATGCTGCCGCAGCATCCCTCGCCGCCTGGCTCCTCGCCGGCCGCGCCGGCCCCGGGTTCGAACTGCCGCCCGCCCTGCTTTCGCTCCTCGTCCCGCCCGAACAGCGCCGCCGTTCGCGCCCGGCTGCGCGCCGCGAACCCGCCGCCCGGGTCGACAGCGCTAGTCAAAAATTTGTACAGTCCGCGCGGACATCCCCCACCGGAGGCCGCGCATGGACGTGACCTGGGCTCAGCTGCAGCCCGAATTCGACACCATTACCCGCCGCATCGTCTGGGCGGTCGTCACCACCGTCGACACGCGCGGGCGGCCGCGCTCCCGCATCCTCCACCCCATCTGGGATGGGCACGTGGGCTGGATCGCCACTTCGCCCCTCTCCCTCAAAGCGAAGCACATCGCCGCCAACCCGTGGGTCGCCGTCGCCTACTGGGACCAGCAGCACGAGCAGGTGTACGCCGAGTGCCGCGCCTCCTGGGATACCTCCCTCGAGCGCCGCCAGTGGCTCTGGGAGCTCTTCAAAACGACCCCGCCCCCGCTCGGCTACGACCCCGGCACCCTCTGGCGGAACGGCCCCTCCGACCCCACGTTCGGCGCGCTCCGGCTCGACCCCATCCGCATCGAAGTCTCCCGCCTCAGCGAAATGATGACCGGGAAGCCGCCCCGCATCTGGCGCCCGGCAAACGGCTAGGCCCCCGGCCGCTCACGGCCCTGCTGGGCTTCGAACGCCGCCAGCATCTGCGCGCCCATCCGCGGCAGGTCGGGCGGCTGCTCGCCCCGGTACACGCCCGCCGCCACCTGGCTCCACAGGTCGAGTACGGCCGTGAGCTGCTCCCGGAAGTAGATGCCGTACGCCGCAGCGAGCTGTTCCACCCGCTCGCCGAGCTGCGCCGCCTCCACCGTCCCCGCCCGCGTCGCCTGCCACGCCACGCTCGTCCCGATATGCTCCCACGGCCACGCCAGCACTGTGTTCTCCCGGTCGGCCAGGGCTGCCCGGAACCCGTCCGCCGTCCGCCGCGAGACGACGGCCGCCTCCTCCCGCATCGCCGGCCGCAGCACCTCCGGCCGCTCGAACGGCTCCGGCCGGGCGAACGCCGCCCCGCACACCAGCGACGCCGCATTGCTGCATACCCGCTCCAGCCGCGCGAACGGCATCCCCGCCAGCGGCTCCTCCCCGGCGAACTGCAGCACGAGCCACGCCCCGAACCCCGGCTTCGGCTCCGGCGCGGCTGCCGCCTTCTCTTTCCGACGCAGCCACCTCACGCTCCCATTGTCGGCCGTTCGCCGGCCCGCCAGCATCCCGGGAGCCCGGCTATGCACGCCCGCGATATCGCCGATGTTTTCTGGTCCGGGGGAGGGCCAACCGGTCACCAGATGGGTACCCGGCCGGCCGTACCGCCTCCCCGCCGCCCCTTCCTAGCATGAACCTGCCGCGGCGAACGGAATGGGGGAGTCCGCCGCCCTCCGTCGCCTTCATCCTCGCATGGAGCGCTGCCCTTGCACGGGAAACACCTCATCAGCGTCGCCCTCCTCTGGGCCGGCCTCACCGCCATCGGCGAGCTCCTCGTCTTCGCCGACCTCTTCCCGGCGGTCGGCTCCCACGAAGCCGAGGACTTCGACAGCATCTTCCGCTTCCTCCTCATCCTCGGCATTCCCGTCTTCACCTTTGTCATCGCCGTCGTCGCCTACGCCGCGCTGACCTGGCGCGTCCGGGGCGAACGGCCCGCGGAGGACGGCCCGCCCATCCGTGGCTCCGGCTGGATCCCGCGTATCTGGCTCGCAGTCACCGGATCCCTGGCTGTCTTCGTCATGATCTATCCCGGCCTCACCGGCCTCGCCAAGCTCCAGTCCAGCTATACCACCTACGGCTGGGGCAAGGAGGAGGCCGACCTCGAGATCAACGCCACCGCCTTCATGTGGCAGTGGACCTTCGACTACCCGGATGGCACCCAGGTCTCCCTCACGAAGGGCAAAGAGGTCGTCATCCCGGTCAACAAGCATGTTCGCTTCAACGTCAACTCGATCGACGTGGTCCATTCGCTCTGGATCCCCGCCTTCCGCATGAAGATCGACGCCATCCCCGGGCGGACCACGTACATGACCGTCTTCCCCACGGAGCTCGGCGCCTACGACGAGGACCAGTCCTACCGCGTCCAGTGCGCCGAACTCTGCGGGCTCGACCACTCGAAGATGTGGCTGCCGATCCGCGTCGTCTCCGAATCCGAATTCGAGGCCTGGCTCGCCAGCCTCAAGAGCGAGGGGAAATAGCCCATGTATGCAGTAAAGTCCGTCTTCGGTGCACTCGGTCTCGGCCTCATCGGGTTCTACCTGGGCCTCGGCATCGTCGCCATCCTCCGCTGGCTCTTCGGCTATCCCGACGCCTGGGGCGGCGAAATCAACATCATCGGCGGCTGGGTCCTCGGCGTCTTCATGTGGCTCATGGGCATCGGCATGTGGGGCCAGTGGGGCCGCGAATGGTTCGGCCTCAAAACCTACACCCGGCAGCTGCCCGGCTGGCAGCGCTACTTCACCTTCAACACCGACCACAAGGTCATCGGCATCCAGTATCTCGTGACCTTCATGGTCGTCTTCTTCCTCGCCGGCGCCCTCGCCATGCTCATGCGCCTCGAGCTCGCCCAGAGCGGCCACCAGTTCATCAGCAACGGCCAGTACAACGGCGCCATGGGCCTCCACGGCATCCTGATGGTGGCCGTGGCCGTCGCCGCGGTCATCGGCGGCATCGGCAACTACGCCGTCCCGCTCATGATCGGCGCCCAGGACATGGCCTTCCCCCGCCTCAACGCCCTCACCTTCTGGCTCGTCCCGCCGGTCGCCGTCGGCCTCCTCGCCACCCCCTTCCTCGGCGGCATCGAACACGGCTGGACGGCCTACCCGCCCCTGGCCATCCGCGCGAACAGCGCCCAGATCCTCTTCGACCTCTCCATCATCACATTCGGCCTCACCTCCATCCTCGGCGCGCTCAACTTCATCGTGACCATCATCTACATGCGCGCCCCTGGCCTCTCCTGGGGCCGGCTTCCCATCTTCGTCTGGGCGATGTTCGCTACCTCCTGGATCGCCCTCCTCTACACCCAGGGCTTCGCCGCGGCGCTCCTCCTCGTCGCACTCGACCGTCTCGGATTCTCCTTCTTCAACAGCGCCAACGGCGGCGACCCCCTCCTCTACCAGCACGTCTTCTGGTTCTACTCGCACCCCGCCGTGTACATCATGGTGCTCCCCGGCTTCGGCCTTGCGCTCGAACTGATCGCGCACTTCTCCCGCAAGCCGCTCTTCGCCTACCGCTACGCCGTCGCCGCCTTCCTCGGCATCCTCGGCCTCAGCGGCGTCGTCTGGGCCCATCACATGTTCACCTCGGGCATGCCCAACTACCTCCACGGGCCCTTCCTCGTCGCCACCGAGCTCATCTCCATCCCCACCGGCCTCATCTTCCTCTCCGCGCTCGGCACCATCTGGCTCGGCCGCCTCTGGCTGAAACCGCCGATGCTCTTCGCCCTTGCGGTCATCTTCAACTTCGCCTGCGGCGGCGTCACCGGCATCTTCCTCGCCGACGTCCCCACCGACATCCACCTCCAGGACACCTACTTCGTCGTCGCCCACTTCCACTACACCATCGTCGGCGGCGAAATTTTCGCCCTCTTCGCGGCCATCTACTACTACTTCCCCAAGATGACCGGCCGCATGTACAACGAACGCCTCGCAAAACTCCACTTCTGGTGGATGTTCATCGGCTTCAACGCCACCTTCTTCCTCATGCACCTGCCCGGCATCAAGGGCATGAACCGGCGCATCGCCGATTACCCCTCCGAGCTCGACCCGCTCAACCTCGCCGTCAGCCTCGCCGGCTTCTTCCTCGGCGCCTCCTTCCTCGTCTTCATCTGGAACATGGTCTACAGCTGGGTCCGCGGCCCCGTCGCCGAGGCCAACCCCTGGCAGGCCCGCACCCTCGAGTGGCAGACCAGCTCGCCTCCGCCGCATGAGAACTTCCCTGTCCCGCCCGTGGTCAGCGGCGGCCCCTACGACTACGGCGTGCCCGGCTCAAAGCACGCGACCTTCCCCGCAGCGCCGTCGGCCGGCTTCGCCGGCGCCCCGGCGGGCGGCGGCGGCCAGTAACGAGGAGTCACCACCATGCGCAAACCGATGCAAACCGGCCTCATCGTCGCGGCAATCCTCGCCGTCCTCACCGTCACCGAATACCTCTTCGCCACCCACATCGACGACGACCTCGTCCGCTTCCTCGGCATCACCGCCTCGGCCGTCGGCAAGGCCGGGCTCATCGTCTACTACTTCATGCACATCTACCGCCTCTGGCGGCCCCAGGAGGCCCACTAAATGGCGCTCGCAACCGCACACCAGCCCGCCGCGCACGCCCCGGCCCATAACCACCTCGCCATCAACCGCGCCGGGCTCTGGCTCTTCTTCTTCTCCGAGACCATCCTCTTCGGCCTCCTCCTCAGCGCCCGCTTCTACCTCGAAGGCATCCACCGCGAAGAGCTCGACCAGCTCCTCGGCCTCGGCATCACCATCGTCCTCCTCCTCTCCTCCGTCACGGCCTACACCGCCGAAACGGCCATCGAGCACGACAACAAGAAGGTCGGGAGCTGGTACCTCTTCTTCACCATCCTGCTCGGCCTCATCTTCGCCGGCGGCGTCGCCTTCGAATGGTCGACCGCCCACTTCCACCGCTACGAGTCCTTCGGCTCCGTCTTCTTCACCATGACCGGCATCCACGCCACCCACGTCATCACCGGCGTGGTCATGCTCATCCTCGTCTGGATCCAGGCCCTCCGCGGGCGCTACAGCTCCAAAAATCCCTGGGCCGTCAGCGCCGTCGTCATGTACTGGCACTTCGTCGACGTCGTCTGGGTCTTCTACTACCCGGCCCTCTACCTCACCAAGTAGGCGGATACCGCCATGCGACTGCTCACCGGCTCGGCTGCGCGGCAGCTCCTCCTCTGGACCCTCGGCGGGTTTGTCGTCGGCTGGCTGGTGAGCGTCTTCTGGTGGGCCCTGCTCGAACCCACGACCGCCGAGGCGCCCGACGAAATCGTCATCCCGCCGGGCGCCTCCGAACTCATCGCCCAGGGCCGCCGCGTCCCCGGCGTCCCGTCCGTCATCCGCGGCGGCCGCACCGGCACCGTCCGCATCACCAACAACGACTCCGTCGAGCACTACCTCGCCGGCGCCCTCATTCGCCCCGGCGCCACCGCCGAAGTTCACCCCGCCGACAAAGACGGCCAAATCGCCTGCACCTTCCACGTCGGCGGCGTCATCGGCTACCAGCTCGACCGTCGCCCGCCGATAACCGTCACCTTCATCCCTGCGGCCCTGCTCGGCGTGCCGTTCGGCATCGCCTTCGGCGTCGCCGCCATCGTGGCTCGCCGCCTCGGCGACGAACCTGCCGAACCCTCCCCCGCCTGACCCCGCACGCCCCGGGCGCGGCCGCCGAAGGAGCTTCCTGTGCCATTCCCGCCTGCGCCGTCAGCTCCTCCCCGGCTCGAGGGCCGGCACGTTCTTTTCGAACCGGTCGTCCCGGGCGCCCTCGAACCCGCCGCGCGCGGCCTCTTCGTGGCCGCCAGCGAGCGCATCGCCCGCGGCGCCGACCCCGAAGCTGCCCTGGCGGCGTCCCTCGCCGCCCTCGGCGCCGGCGCCTGCACGGCCTGGACTGTGGCCCCGCGCGGCGGGCCGCCGGCCGGACTCGCCTGGCTGACCGCCCCAGTCCGCGCTGCCGGCGACGCCAGTCGGGGTTTGCCGGTCGCGGTCGCCGGCCTTTCTTGGCCCTCCCGCCCTGCAGCACACGAGGCCGCGCTCAGCGAAGCCCTCCTGCTCCTCCTCGGCTACGCCTTCGAAACGCGCGCCTGCCACGCCGTCACGGTCCGTGCCGCACCGTGGACCCGGCGCAGCTCCCGGCCCGTGCCCATCCTCGCAAGCGAGTGGCCCTTCCTCCGGGCCTCCCTCTCCGCCCGCGCCGCCCGCTGAGCCCCGGCCGACCTGTCACCCGGCTCACATGGCCGGCCGGCCGCGCCGCGGCATGCACAAGACCGGCCCTACTGCCAGCCGCCTCGACGTCCTACACTCAGAACCACATCCCGTCCCGGAGGATCACCATGTCCCAGGCACAGACCGGCACGTGGGCAGTCAAAGTCGGCCTCGCCCAGATGCTCAAGGGCGGCGTCATCATGGATGTCGTCACCCCCGAACAGGCCAAAATCGCCGAAGAAGCCGGCGCCTGCGCCGTCATGGCCCTCGAACGCGTCCCCGCCGACATCCGCCGCGACGGCGGCGTCGCCCGCATGAGCGACCCCGAGATCATCTACCGCATCATGGAGGCCGTCACCATCCCCGTCATGGCGAAGGCCCGCATCGGCCACTTCGTCGAAGCCGAAGTCCTCCAGGCCATCGGCGTCGACTACATCGACGAGTCCGAGGTCCTCACCCCCGCCGACGAAGCCCACCACATCGATAAGCACCAGTTCAAGGTCCCCTTCGTCTGCGGCGCCCGCAACCTCGGCGAAGCCCTCCGCCGCATCGGCGAAGGCGCCGCCATGATCCGCACCAAGGGCGAAGCCGGCACCGGCGACATCGTCGAGGCCGTCCGCCACATGCGCGCCGTCCAGGACGAAATCCGCCGGCTCACCACCCTCTCCGACGACGAGATCTACACGGCTGCGAAGGAACTCGGCGCCCCGCTCGAACTCGTCCAGCAGGTCAAGCGCGAAGGCCGCCTCCCGGTCGTCAACTTCGCCGCCGGCGGCGTGGCCACCCCCGCCGACGCCGCGCTCATGATGCGCCTCGGCGCCGACGGCGTCTTCGTCGGCTCCGGCATCTTCAAGTCCGAAAACCCGCCGGCCGTCGCCCGCGCCATCGTCGAGGCCACCACCCACTACCAGGACCCCGAGGTCATCGCCCGGGTCAGCCGCGGCCTCGGCAAGGCGATGCCCGGCATCTCCGTCGCCTCCCTCGGCGAAAAAGAGCTGCTCGCCACCCGCGGCTGGTAGCCCCCGGCCCGTCCGAATTTCCCGGCCCGCCCGTCCGCGATGCCCGCCCCGCCCGGCGGGCATCGTCCGTTTCCGCGCCCTGCCGCGCTTGCCGGCATCTCCGCCGCCCCTCGCGTACACTGGCATCATGCCAGCGCGCCTCGCCGCCGTGACGCCGCGCCGGTTCGCCCTTGCCTGGCTCGCCGGCCTCGCCGCCGCCCTCCTCCTTACCTGGTGGCTCCGCGCGGGCAACTCCGCCAGCGTCGCCTTCGTCTTCGTCTGCTCCGTCGATAACGTCCCCCCGCCCGACTTCCCCGACGTCCTCTTCACCTTCGCCCTCGAGCCGCTGCCTGTCTTCCTCATCCTCTCTGCCGCGGCCGCCTACCTCGTCATGTGGGCGCACGTCCGCGCCGCCGGCCGCGGCCGCCTCTTCCCCGCCTGGCGGCTCGCCGCCTTCCTCGTCGGCATCGGGCTCGTCATCCTCACCGTGTTCGGGCCCCTCGCCGGCTACGACCGCGTCTTCCTCTTCGTCCACATGATCCAGCACTTCATCCTCATCACCATCGCGCCGCCGCTCATCCTCCTCGGCTCGCCGATGACCCTCCTCCTCGTCGCTGCCGGCCCCCGCCGCCGCGAGCGCTGGATCTACCCCATCACCCACGCCCGCTGGTTCGAACTCTTCACCAACCCGGTCGTCGGCCTCGTCCTCTTCGCCGCCGTGCCCGTCATCTGGTACATCACCCCGCTCTTCGAGCGCTCGTTCACGAACGACTGGCTCCACTTCGGCGGCTACGCCCTCTTCCTCTTCGCCGGCATCCACTACTGGTGGCCCATCGTCGGCGGCAATCCCACCCACTGGAACCTCCCCCACCCCGTCCGCCTCTTCTACCTCTTCGCCCTCGTCCCCATCCACGCCTTCCTCGGCTCCCTTTTCTACGAACCCTCCCGCGTCCTTTACGAAGAGCTCGCCGCGCAGCCGCGCCTCTGGGGCCCGAGTCCGCTCCTCGACCAGCAGATCGGTGGCGCCATCATGTTCCTCGCCGGCGAGGCCCTCGGCCTCATCGCGACCATCGCTGCCGCTGCCGCCTGGGCCCGCGCCGACGAACGGGAAGCGAAGCGCGCCGATGCCCGCCTCGCGCGCGAAAAGGCCCGCGCCTCCGCTCCCTAGACGCCCCGCCGGTCGCCCCAGAGCAGGATGTGCAGCCGCGTGCTGAAGCGGTACCCCTCCCGCGCGCACGCTTCGGCCAGCCATTGCCCGCGCTCGTTCAGCACCGCCGCCGAAGTGCCCTCCGGCATGAGCACTACCCGCTCCGGCGGGATGCCGCCCGCCGCACAAACCGCCCGCACCTCCTCGAAGTCCCCCGGCTCTGCCACGACGAACTTGAACCACGCCCGGCCGGTCGCCCCGAACTCCCGCAGCACCCCCGGCACAATCCGCCGCAGCCCCGCGTTCCCCGAATGCGCCAGCTTCGGCGAAACGTTGAACTGGTCGATCAGCTCCGCCAGCGGCCCCGGGCCCACGGTCCCGTTAGTCTCGACCTCAAACCGGTACCCCTCGTCCCGCAGCGCCTCGACCAGCGGCACCAGCTGGCGCCGCTGCAGGAGCGGCTCCCCGCCGGTGATGACCACGTTCCGCGGCGGCAGCGCCTGCACCGCCGCCGCAGCCTCCTCCGCCGTCATCGCCATCGTCGAAGCGGCCCGGTCGAACCGCTCCCAGTCCCACGTGTAGGCCGTATCGCACCAGCGGCAGCGGAGGTTGCACATCGCCAGCCGCACGAACGTGCTCGGCACGCCCATCGAAACCCCTTCGCCCTGGACGGAAGCGAAGATTTCGGGCCGCCCGTCCGCCATCCGCGCAACAATCAGCTGCTCCATCAGCCCGCCTCGAGCGCAGGGTCCCGGGCGTCGGCGGCCGCGAACCCCGCAGCCCGCAGCCGGCAGGCATCGCAGCTCCCGCACGGCCGCTCGCCGCCCGCGTAGCAGCTCCACGTCAGGCCGAGCGGCGCGCCCAGCTCCAGCCCGTACCGCACAATCTCCGCCTTCGACATCCGGATGATCGGCGCCTCGATCCGCACCGGCACGCCGTAGGCCGACCCCACCTTGCTCCCCAGCCGGATCACCTCCTCCATCGCCCGGTAGAACTCCGGCCGGCAATCCGGGTAGCCCGAGTAGTCGATCGCGTTCGCCCCGACGTAGATCACGCCCTCGAGGGCCGCCGGGTCGGCGCCGCCGCCTTCGATTCGGTCGAGCAGCCAGCTCTCCAGCGCAGCCGCCGCCAGTGTCACGAAGAACGTGTTCCGCAGCGGCACGTACGTGATCGGCACCTCGGCCGCCATCACCTCCTCCGGGCGGTCCGCCGGGACCGCGAAGGCGCTGCTGGTAAGGGCCGAATGGGCCGCCAGCCGCGCATAGAATGCGGCGTCCGCCTCCACGAGCGGGATGCCGAGAGCGGCCGCCACCGCCCGCGCCGCCGCCAGCTCCCGCACATGCCGCTGCCCGTAGGCGATGCTCAACGCCCGCACCTCGCCCCCCGCCCGGACCGCATGCGCCGCCACGGTCGTCGAGTCCAGCCCGCCCGAGAGCAGCACCACCCCGAGCCGCGCCCGTTCGTTCGCCATATATCCCGAGCCTACCACCGTCGCGCCGGATGAGGGACGCGCTCCCTGCTCCCCGCTCCCCGCTCCCTGCTCCCCGCTCCCTGCTCCCCGTTCCCTGCTCCCCGCTCCCCGCTCCCCGCTCCCCGCTCCCTGCTCCCTGCTCCCTGCTCCCTGCTCCCCGCTCCCCGCTCCCCGCTCCCTGCTCCCCGCTCCCCGCTCCCTGCTCCCTGCTCCCTGCTCCCTGCTCCCTGCTCCCTGCTCCCTGCTCCCTGCTCCCTGCTCCCTGCTCCCCGCTCCCTGCTCCCCGCTCCCTCCTCCCTTGCACTCCGTGCCCTCACCCCGTACCATTGTTGAGCGATTCACTCGACTTTTGACGAGAGGAAGCCCACCGGCCCCATGCGTGTCTCCACCCGCGGCGATTACGGCCTCCGCGCCCTCATCGAGCTCGCCGCCAACTACGGCGGCGGCCCACTCCAGTCGTCCGAAATCGCCCTCCGCCGCCACATCCCCGAGCAGTACCTCGACCAGCTCCTCGCCACGCTCCGCAAGGCCGGCTTCATCCGCAGCGTCCGCGGGCCATCCGGCGGCCACGAACTCGTCCGCCCGCCCGACCAGATCACCGTCAAAGAGGTCATCGAGGCCCTCGAAGGCTCCCTCTCCCCCGTCGCGTGGCTCGATGAGCCCCCCGAAATGACCGACCACCCTCACCAGTGCGGCCAGCGCGAAATCTGGGAGCGCATCCGCAAAGCCACTGAGGAGATCCTCGCCTCCTACACCGTCGCCGACCTGCTCGAACGCGAGCCCACAGCTGTCGCCGGGAGATGGGTGATATGACCGTGCACACCGGGCGACCCCTCGTCGCCGATTCCGTCCTCGATCTCATCGGGGGAACCCCCCTCGTCCGCCTCAAGCGGGTCATTCCCCAGGACGCCGCCACCGTCCTCGGCAAAATGGAAAGCCTCAACCCCGGCGGCAGCGTCAAAGACCGCATCGCCCTCGCCATGATCGAGGAAGCGGAGCGCTCCGGCCGCCTCGCCCCCGGCTCCACCATCGTCGAGCCGACCTCCGGCAACACCGGCATCGGCCTCGCCCTCGTCGCCGCGGTCAAAGGCTACCGGCTCATCCTCACCATGCCCGAGGACATGTCCGTCGAGCGCCGCCGCCTCCTCGAACGGTACGGCGCTGAGCTCGTCCTCACCCCCGCCATCGAAGGCATGACCGGCGCCGTCTTCGCCGCCCAGGAACTCTGCCGCGAGCACCCCGACTACTTCATGCCACAGCAGTTCGAAAACCCCGCCAACCCGGCCATCCACGAGCAGACCACCGCCCGCGAAATCCTCGAAGCCACCGGCGGCCGCGTCGACGCCTTCGTCGCCGGCGTCGGCACCGGCGGCACCATCACCGGCGTCGGCCACGTCCTCCGCGCCGAACTCGGCGACCGCGTCCACATCGTCGCCGTTGAACCCGCCCGCTCGCCCGTCCTCTCCGGCGGACGCGCCGGCATGCACGCCATCCAGGGCATCGGCGCCAGCTTCATCCCCGGCGTCCTCGACCGCCAGGTCTACAACGAAATCATCCGCGTCGAAGACCGCGATGCCGTCCAGTGGTCGAAGAAGCTCGCCCGCGAGGAAGGCATCCTCGCCGGCATCTCCGCCGGCGCCAACGTCTTCGCCGCCCGCAAAATTGCCGAGCGCCTCGGCGCCGGCAAGACGGTCGTCACCGTCATCTGCGACACTGGAGAGCGCTACCTCAGCGTCAACATGTAACCCCCAGCCGCCGCCCGCGCCCACGCGCAGGGAGAGTTGCAATGTGCAACGATAATTCAGCCGACCGCAGCCGAAGGAGGACCCCCGTGTCAGTTAACGTTTACATCCCCACGCCGTTCCGCCACCTCGTCGGCAACCGCGCGAACGTGCGTGCCACCGGCGTCACCGTCCGCGACATCATCGACGACCTCGACCGCCAGTACCCCGGCTTCCGCGCCCAGCTCGTCGATAGCTCCGGCAGGCGCGCCCGCCACATCAACATCTACGTCAACCAGGTCGAAATCGAAAACCTCGCCGACGAAGCCACCGAACTCCACGAAGGCGATGAGGTCGCCGTCATCCCCGCCCTCGCCGGCGGCGCCCCCACGGTCCTCACTCCCGAGATGGTCGAACGGTACAGCCGCCACATCATCATGCCCCAGGTCGGCAGCGCCGGTCAGCGCAAAATCATCGAGTCCCGGGTCCTCATCATCGGCGCCGGCGGCCTCGGCTCCCCCGTCGCCCTCTACCTCGCCCTCGCCGGCGTCGGCACCATCGGCATCGTCGACTTCGACGTCGTCGACCGCTCCAATCTCCAGCGCCAGATCCTCCACCAGACCGACGACATCGGGAAGCCGAAGGTCCAGTCGGCCCGCGAAACCCTCCTCGCCCACAACCCGAACATCGAGGTTGTCACCCACGAAACGCCGATCACCAGCGACAACGCCATGGAGATCATCAGCCAGTACGACATCGTGGTGAACGGCGCCGACAACTTCGCCACCCGCTACCTCGTCAACGATGCCTGCTACCTGCTGAAGAAGCCGCTCGTCGACGGCTCCATCCTCATGTTCGACGGGCAGGCCACCACCTACCTGCCCGGCAAAGGCTGCTACCGCTGCCTCTACCCCGCGCCGCCGCCGCCCGGTATGGTCCCCAGCTGCGCCGAAGCCGGCGTCCTCGGCGCCATGTGCGCCACTATCGGCAGCATCCAGGCCACCGAGGTGCTCAAGCTCATCCTCGAAATCGGCGAACCCCTCGTGAACCGCCTCCTCCTCTACGATGCCCTCACCCTCGAGTTCCGCATCGTCAAAATCCGCCGCGACCCCAACTGCCCGCTCTGCGGCGACAACCCCACCATCCACGAGCTGATCGACTACGAAGCCTTCTGCGGTGCGCCCATCCCCCACGCCGCCGCGCCGTTCGGCGGCTAGCCCCGCAGCCCATCCCACCTCCCGGAGAACCACCCGACATGACCAGCACGGCCACGCCTACCGTCAGCGTCCGCCTCACTGCCGTCCTCCAGAAGCTCACCGGCGGCCAGAAAACCATCGAAGCCTCCGGCCGCACCGTCGCCGAAGTCTTCGACGACATCGAAGCCCGCTACCCCGGCTTCAAGGCGCAGGTGTACGGACCCGACGGCAAGCCCCACCGCTTCGTCAACATCTACCTCAACGACGAAGACATCCGCTACACCGGCGGCATCGATACCGCCCTCAAGGCCGGCGACGTCCTCGATATCCTCCCCGCGCTCGCCGGCGGGCAGTAATCCCAGCCCCGATGGCCCTCTACCGCTCCGTCCTCGACCTCATCGGCAACACCCCGCTCGTCGAGATGCAGAAGCTCTCGCCGCGGCCGGGCATCCACCTCTATGCCAAGCTCGAGGGCCAGAATCCCACCGGCTCCGTCAAGGACCGCATCGCCAAGTACATGATCGAAGCCGCCGAAGCGCGCGGCGAACTCAAGCCCGGCGATACCATCCTCGAGCCCACCTCCGGCAACACCGGCATCGGCCTCGCCATGATCGGCCGCGTCAAGGGCTACCGCGTCGTCTGCGTCATGCCCGAAAGCGTCAGCGAGGAGCGCACCTTCCTCCTCCGTGCCTACGGCGCGGAGATTATCTATACCCCCGGCGAACTCGGCTCCAACGGCGCCATCGCAAAGGCGAAAGAGATCGTCGAGGCGAACCCCGGCAAGTACTACTTCCCCTACCAGTACGGCAACGAAGCCAACCCCCGCGCTCACTACGAAACCACCGGGCCCGAAATCCTGCGCGACCTCCCCGAGGTCACCGTCTTCGTCGCCGGACTCGGCACCGGCGGCACCCTCACCGGCACCGGCCGCTTCCTCAAAGAGCACAAGCCCGGCGTCAAGGTCATCGCTGCCGCGCCCCACCCCGGTGACCTCGTCCAGGGCCTCCGCGCCCTCGAAGAGGGCTTCATTCCGCCCGTCTTCGACGAAACCGTCCTCGACGGAAAAATCGTCGTCGACAGCCGCTCCAGCTTCGCCATGGCCAAAGAGATCACCCAGAAGGAGGGCCTCTTCGTCGGCATCAGCTGCGGGGCCGTCGTGAAGGCCGCGCTCAAGGCGGCGGAGCGGCTCGAAGGCGAGCAGCACATCGTCTGCCTCCTCGCCGACGGCGGCTGGAAGTACCTCTCCTCCAACCTCTGGACCACCGACTGGGAAGACCTGCCCGAGGACATCGAGAGCAAAATCTGGTGGTGACACCTGCGGCCGCCCGCCGCGACATCCGGTGACGCGCCCCCCTGCGACACTCCTCACCCGGCTTCGCCTTCTAAAGGTGGGGGTCCATTACGGACCTCGTCTGCGAGCGCGTGTTATAGAATCGTGGGCCAACGGTCGCACGGTGGAGGGCCGTCGGTGAACTGCACGGTGTGTGGCTCGGCAAACGCTGAAGTCGCTCAGTATTGCTGGAAGTGCGGCCTTCCTCTTCCAGCTTCTGACCAGCTTCCAGGCTCTGACCAGCTGATGCCGACGATCTCTGACGAGGCGGAACCGTCTCCAAATGTCGCAGTCACCTCGTCAGACGGCACGCCTGAGCGCGACGTTCCGCCATCTGAAAAACGCACGGAACGAACGCGGTCGTGGCGTCCCGTAGCCTCTAGTCCTGCTGAGGCCCGCGCCCGGACCTCAGCCTCGAAGCAGCACCGTCGCCGCGACCGGCCGCCGCGCGGCAGGCCTGCGCCTGCCGAAGATCGCCCTCGAACCGAAGAGGCCCCGCACACCGATGCGAACCAGGGCGCCAGCCCGGGGCCGGTGAACCAGGGCTATGCCCCACATCCGGCTCCAGGTGCCTCTGCGACCGGGACCTCCCCGGCACCCGCCTGGTCGCCTCCTGCCGAAGATCGCCCCCGAACCGAAGAGGCCCCGCACACCGGTGCGAACCAGAGCGCCAGCCCGGGGCCGGTGAACCAGGGCTACGCCCCCCATCCGGCTCCCGGTGCTTCTGCGACCGGGACCTCCATGGCACCCGCCTGGTCCCCTCCTGCCCGCGGAGCGGCACCGTTTGGAGTTCCGCTCCTGGTTTCACATGACGGCTGGGTCTACCGGTCAGCGTCGGGATTGGCGACCGCCATCACCGTGCTTCTCGTGTTACGGGTCATCTTGATGGGAATAAGCGCCATTCTCGGGCTGGCTGGGGCCGCGGCCGCCAACGGGTATGCCGTCGTCGGCTCGGTGCTGGTGTATTACCTGGCTATCTTGCTTGGCTACCCAGATTACATTCTACTCATCGTCTGGACCCGCCGGATAACCGGGAATCTTCGCCCGTTCCAGCCCGCGCTTGAACTGGGCACCGGATGGGCGGTCGGCAGCTGGTTCGTGCCGATTATCAACCTCTGGTTTCCGCTCCGCATTTGGAATCAGGCGTGGCGTGCGACTACCCCCACGATCGCACCGCCTATCGGCTGGCAATGGAAGGGACTTCCCGTCCCCCCGACGCATATAATTGCATGGATAACGCCGTTCATTGCAGCAATTGTTTTGGCTTTAGGCTTGACATTACTTGAATCACCTGAAGACGAGATTAACGTAAATGTCGGAAACATATTTTTCATTTCGATCATGCTTGACACAGTTGCTAAGGCTGTTTTGATACTTGTGGTTCGCAACCTCACCGCCCGCCAGGACGCCTACGCCCGGTACTGGGGTGCTCAGGTGGGCCCTCCCGCTGCTTCCTGATGCCGGCAGCCGCCCCCGCCGGGTACATTTGCCCCGAAAGGAGGAGTGCGCCCATGTACTGCCCCCGCTGCGGCTCCTGGTCGGCCCAGGGCGCCGCCTTCTGCTGGAAGTGCGGCGGAGCACTGGCCCAGCAGCCCCCCGCTCCCGCGCCCGGCCCCGCTCCAGCTGGGCCCGCCCCTGCGACCCCAGGTGCGGCGCCCGTCGCTGGCCCGTGGCCGCAGCAGCCCCCGGCCTGGCCGCAAACCCCCTACGCCTCCTACCCGCCGCCCGCCGGGGCCCTGCCCGGGAACTGGTTCTACCTCTCCGCCTCCGGGCTTGCCACCGCCATCACCGTCTTTGCCGCAATCACCGCTGCGCTCTACGGCATCGGCGCCGCGCTCGGCCTTGCCGGCGCCCTCGCCGACGACTGGGAGACTCTGGACGTCTCCGGCGGGTTCATCGGCTTCGGCCTCCTCGCGCTCATCGTGCTCTTCATCCTGCTGATCGTCTGGACCCGCCGGATCACCGGGAACCTCCTCCCCTTCCAGCCAGTTCTCGAACTCGGCACCGGCTGGGCCGTCGGCAGCTGGTTCGTCCCGATCATCAGCTACTGGTTCCCGCTCCGCATCTGGAACCAGGCCTGGCGCGCCACCACCCCCACCATCGCGCCGTCCATCGGCTGGCAGTGGAAGGGCCTCCCCGTGCCGGTGACCCACATCCTCGCCTGGGTGACCTTCCACATCGGCGTTGTCGTCGCCTCCATCGGCGTCCCCACCGAGGACGATACCTCCACCGCCATCGGCTATGCCGGGTTTATCGGCGGCACGCTCGTTTCCGTCAGCCAGGTGCTCCTCATCATGGTCGTCCGCAACCTCACCGCCCGGCAGGATGCCTACGCCCGCCAGTACCTCCCGGCCGTTGCCCCCGCCATCCCGCCCGCCGCTCCGCCCTACGGCGCCGGCGGCTGACCGGACTGTTGGCTTCCCAGCCGGTCGGGGCCGGCACCGCTGCCGGCCCCGGTGTGCCCCGCGACCCCGGCCCGGCGGTTACCCGGCGCCGTCCTCCGTTGTCGCCGGGGCCTGCGCCCCGGCAGCCGCGCCCGCGGTCCGCTGCCCGAGTTCGCGGTCAAGGAAGAGGATGCCCGTCCGGTCCTCGCCGACCATCCGCAGCCGCTCGAGGATCGTGCTCACCGTCGCCTCCTCCTCGGTCTGCTCGTTCACGAACCACTGCAGCAGCGGCAGCGACGCGTAATCCCGCTCCTCCAGCGCCTGCGCGTACAGGTCGTGAATCGCCTTCGTCACCCGCTGCTCGTGCTGCAGCGCCGCTTCGAACGCCCCGACCACCGTCTCTGGCGTCGGCGCCGGCTTATCGAGCGCAAGGAGCTCCAGCTTCCCGCCGCGGCTGAGCACGAAATCGATGAACTTCATCGCGTGCGTGTACTCCTCCGAAGACTGCAGCCGCATCCAGCGGCTGAAGCCCGGCAGGCTCCGCAGCTCGAAGTCCGCACCCATCTGCAGGTACACGAACGACGATTCGAATTCCAGCTTGATCTGCGCGTTGTACGCGCGCGTCAGCGATTCCGAGAGCTGCACAACAACCTCCTGCGCCCCAGGGTGGAGCACCTTCCAGTCTACCCGCTCCCCGCTCCCCGCTCCCTGCTCCCTGCTCCCTGCTCCCCGCTCCCTGCTCCCCTCCCCTACACTTCTCCCGTGCCCCCCATCGCCCGGCTCCCCGTCCCCCCGCCCGGCGCCCCGCCCGGCTGGCTTGCCGATGTCCTCGACGCCCTCCCCGAGGACGCCCGCTGCCTCTTCGTCGACGCCGACGCCCTCGCCGACGCGCCTCCGCCCCCGCGCGCCGACCTCATCAGGCTTGTCCTCGGACGCGTCCCCGTCATCGCCTGGTTCGAACGGACCCTCGCCGGTCCCGCCCTCGATATCGCACTGGCCGCTGATATCCGCATCTGCGGCGCCGCCGCCGCGATGTCCGGCCCCTCCGGCTGGCCGGGACGCGTCCGCCTCCTTGCGTCGGCCGCCGCCGATCGGCTCGCCCGCGGCGAAACCGTCGCCGCTCCCGACCTCTACGCCGCCGGCCTCGTCTCCGCGCTCCTCCCGCCCGGCGGCGCCGCAGCCGAAGCCGACCGGCTCGCCGCGGTCATCGCCTCCCGCGGGCCCATCGCCCTCGAACTCGCAAAGGAAGCCGTCTGGCGCGGCCTCCCCCAGCCCATCGAACAGGCCTTGCGGTTCGAGACCGATTTGACCATGCTCCTCCAAACCACCAAAGATCGGGCAGAAGGCGTCCGCGCCTTCCTCGAAAAACGCCCGCCAGCCTTCACAGGTGAATGACCGATGATCGTGTTGCTCGACGAGCCCGAAGCCTGGTCCCTCATGATGCTCATCAGCGCCGTCGCGGTCGATAACGCCGACCTCTCCGACGAAGGCAAAGAGGCGATCCGCCGCTGGCGCTCCGAACGCGGCGAAGGCTCCCCCCTCCTCGCCGATCTCACCGAGGCGCTCAACCGCGCCCTCAACGCCCACCTCGACGCCCAGTTCACCCGCCGCGTCAAAAACCGCGGCTGGTACGAAACGGTGCGGAGGTAACCTCCATGGACATCAAATTCAACGAAGACGAGGTCAACGAGCTCCTCACCGTCATCGTCAACCGCATCGCCGACGAAGCCGGCCTCTCCGACCGCGACCGCGCCATGCTCAAGAACTGGCGCTCGAAGCAGATGCGTCCCGGCCGCGACGACATGATCGAGCTCGTCCAGAAGGTCAACGAAGACTTCGCCCAGCAGATGTCCCGCCGCCAGCGCAGCCAGATCCGCAAGCCCGACTGGCTCGAATGATCCCCGCCCGCCCGTGACCGACCCGGTCCGCTTCGAAATCGACCCCCAAGGCGTCGCTACCATCACCCTCGACCGCCCCGAACGGCTCAACGCCATCAACCTCCGCATGCGCGACCTCCTCTGGGAGTACCTCGCCGCCGCCGACGCCATCCCCGAGGTCCGCGCCATCCTCTTCCGCGGCGAAGGCCGCTGCTTCAGCGCCGGCGCCGATATCTCCGAGTTCGGCACCGCGCCCTCCATCATGGCCGCACGCCGCGCCCGCCACGACCGCGATATCTGGTGGCAGCTCATCACCCACCGCTGCGTCACCCTTGCCCGCATGCACGGCTACTGCTACGGCGCCGGGCTCGAACTGCCGCTCTTCTGCGACCTCCGCATCGCCGGCACCGATGCCCGCCTCGCCCTCCCCGAGGTATCCCTCGCCTACATCCCCTCCGCCGGCGGCACCCAGATGCTCCCACGCATCGCCCCGCCCGGCGTGGCCGCCCACCTCATCCTCACCGGCGAGCCGATCGACGCCGAAACCGCCCTCCGCTGGGGCATCGTTGACCGCGTCGTGCCGCCCGACGGCCTCGATGCCGCCGTTGAAGCCGCCCTCGCCGCGGCCCTCGCCGACCCGGCCGCTGCCCGCGCCCGCCGCCTCCGCCTCCTCGGCGTCGCCGACACCTCGGAAGCCGGCCCGCCGCTACCCTAGAACCATGACCGAGCACGACGACCTCCCCTCGCCGCGTCCGCCGGTCCTCCTCGGGTGCGTCACGGCCCTCGCCGCGCTCGTCTTCCTCTTCGGCATCGGCTCCTGCCTCGTCGTCTACTGGGAATCCGGCGCCGATACCGGCAAAGTCCGCCTCGAACTCGCCGAAGCGTACGGCCGCGGCACCGTCCAGTTCGTCGGCGACCACAACCTCTACATCGCCCGGCTCGCCGATGGCGCCTTCCTCGCCCTCGCCGACCTCGACGCTGCCAACCGCGCCAACCCCGCCCGCCGCTGCCGCGTCTACCCCATCCCCCGCACCGACCCGGCTCTCACCGTCCTCCTCGACCGGTATCGCGGCCGCCTCAGCGCTGCAGCCCGCGGCTCTACCCTCATCTTCCGCGAGGACTGCAACGGCGCTCTCTACGACTTCACCGGCATCCGCCTCGACGCCGACGGCCCCAACCTCGACCGCTACCCCACGTCCATCGATACCGACGGATACCTCGTCGTCGATACCAGCCGGCGGACCTGTACCGCACGCAGCGGCTCCGCCGAGGCGGTCGAACGCCCCTGCGCCGGCCCGTGATGCCGGCGCCGGTCGCTGCACCCCTTCCCCTGATCGGGTAGGATTCCCGCACTTCGACGCATCCCCGCCGCCGGAGGCCGCCCATGGACGCCTACCGCGCCATCATCACCAAACGCGACACCCGCCACTTCCTCCCGGACCCCATCCCGCCGGACGTGCTGACGCGCATCCTCCAGGCCGGGCGCATGGCCGGCAGCTCGAAGAACAGCCAGCCCGTCCGCATGGTCGTCGTGCAGGACCCCGAACGCCGCGCCGCCCTCGCCGCCTGCGGCGACTACGCCGAACACCTCAAGGCCGCGCCCCTCGCCATCGCCGTCGTCCTGCTCCCCGGCGGCGGCCCGTTCGATGCCGGCCGTGCCGCCCAGAACCTCATGGTCGCCGCCTGGGCCTCCGGCATTACCAGCTGCCCCATCGCCATGCACCGCCAGGAGTGCGCCCGCGAGGTCCTCGGCATCCCCCCCGACCACACCATCGCCACCGTCCTCGCCATGGGCTACCCCGACCTCAAGCACCCGCTCAGCCAGGGGCGCCAGCGGCTCCCCCTCGATGAACTCGTCTCCTGGGAGCGCTGGGGCGCTCACCGCCCCGAGGGCGGCTAAACCGAGAGGCTCAGCCCGTCGCTCGCAATCACCACCGGTCCGCCGTAGTACGCCGCCGCCGTATCCAGCAGCTCGTCGGCCCGCTCGCCGGGATTCAGGTGCGTCAGCACCAGCAGCTTCGCTCCCGCCTCCTTCGCGACCCGCGCCACATACGCGACTTCCGCGTGCGTCTGCTCGAACGCCCGCCGGACCGCTGCCGCCCGGCGTTCGTCGAACGCCGCCGTCCACCGCGCCAGTCCCGCCAGGGAGTAACACTCGTGGATGAGCGCTGCCGCGCCCTCCGCCAGGGGCACCATCACCTCCGCTGCCTCCGTCGTGTCGCCGCTGTAGACCACCGCCTTTCCCTCTGCCTCGAACCGCCGCGCCTCGCACACCAGGTTCGGCGCGTGCGGCACCTGCTCGGTCCGCACCACGAACGGCCCCGCCTCCCGGGTATCGCCCGGCGCAACTTCCACGACCGGCACCTCGAGCGGTTCGCCCCATCCCCGGCCCGGCATGCCCGTCACCAGCGCCGCCGCCCCGACCGCCTGCCGCGCGTACGCCGCAGTCCCCGGCGGACCCTGGATTTCCAGCGGCAGCCGCCCGTACGGAAACGTCATCGCCTGCACGAACGTCGCCAGCCCGAGCACGTGGTCCGGGTGCAGGTGGCTCAGGAAGATCCGGCTGATGCTCGCCGGCGAAATCCCTGCCATCACCAGCCGGTCGTAGGCCCGCGGCCCGCAGTCGAGCAGCACCGTTTCGCCCCCGCCCGTCAGCAGAATCGACGACCCCGCCCGGTGCGGCGTATCGGTCCCTGCCCCGCTGCCGAGGAACTGGATGCGCACGCCCAACAGCCTACCAGCCCCCGCGATCGTGACAACCGGCCCCCAGGCGCGGTACCGTTCGCCCGGAATCCCGCCAGGAGGCACGTGTGTCCACCCAGGACTGGTATCTCTTCGGTCATCTGCTCGGCGTCTTCTTCCTCCTTGCCGCCACCGGGCTCACCACCGGCGCGGCCATTGCCGCCGGGCGCGCCACCGCCGCCAACACCGTCGTCACCCTGCTCGACCTCCAGCTCCGCTCCGAGCGGATCGTCACCTCCATCGGCGTCATCCTCGCCGTCGTCTTTGGCTCGCTCCTCGTCGACGAAGCCGGCTACTCCTTCGGCGATGCCTGGATCTCAACCGCCTACACCCTCATCATCATCGCCCTCGCCCTCGACCACGGCGTCTACCTGCGCAGGGTCAAAGCCGCCCGCGAGGTGGCCGTCTCCCTCGGCAACGGCCCCGTCACCGTCGAACTCCGCGACAAACTGAACGACGGCATCGCCCGCCTGGTCGGCATCGTCCTCGTCCTCATCTGGCTCGTCTTCCTCTGGCTCATGATCGCGAAGCCCGGCGCCTGACCCGCCGCCGCGATATCCGGCCCGCGCGTCCGCGCCCGGCGCCGACAGCCCGGAGCTGCGGTTTTCCCGGCCCCCTGCCCGCTGGCATCCGGCCCGGCCTCCCGGCTTCGCGGTGCGCACCCTCCGACGGCGCACTCAATCCCGCGGCAGCCGCCGCCCCAGCAGCCCCGACGGCGACGGCTCTGGCTGCCCCTCCGCGTACATCAGGTGCCCCGCAAGCAGCGCCGCCTTGTCGATGACCGTCAGCGCCCCGTACCCCGCCGACCACGGCAGCCGCGGGGCCCGCTGAAGCAATCCCGCGGCGAAAACTGCAGTCCCGGCCAGGGCCCGGGCCGCGGCCTGTCTCCCGGGCAGCTGCTCGATGAACGTCGTGGTCCGGTGCACGAGCTGCAGATGGCCCCCGTGCCAGCGGACTGCACGCTCCTCGCACATCAGCCGCTGGGCGCCCCACCCGTGACAGACCTGCTTTGCTGCGAACACCCGCAGGTCGGCATCGTGGTCGTGGTCGACCCGCATCCTGGGCGCGTACCCCACCCGGAAGCCGAAAAGCTCCGCCTGGAGCCCGAACTCCGTGTCGCTGACCCGGCGGAACCGCTCGTTGAACGCCAGCCGTTCGAAGACGGCCCTCCGCACCGCGAGGTTGCGCGTGTCCACCTCCGTGGGGTCGCCGCGCCGGAGCCGCCGGAACCGTTTCTCGTACCTTGCCTGCAGCAGCCGCTGGACCCTGTCGCCGCGCGCAGCCCCTGAGTACCCCTGGACGAGGTCGAAGCCGCTGTCCAGCAGGTCGAGCCCCGCCTCGAACCAGCCCGCGTGCACCGTGCAGTCGGCGTCCGTGAAAAAGATGACGTCTCCGTCTGCCGCGGCCGCGCCGATATTCCGCGCCCGGTATACTCCCGGCTCCGGCTCCTGGAGCAGGACGTCGTAGCCGGAGGCCTCCTCTGCCAGCCAGCGCCGGAACTCCTCGCTCGAACCGTTGTCGACCACGATAACCTGCACGTCGAGCCCCGCCGGCGCGGCCTCCCGGATTGACGCCAGGCAGGCGGCGACGCGCGGGTCGTCCTTCACCGGTACGACCACGGAGACCCGTCGCGGCGTCACACGCGCATGCCCCCTGCCGGGCGCTCCACCGCCTCAAGAATGGCTGCATGCCGCTGCACGGCTGCCCGGCCGGCGAGGAGGTCATCGCTTTCGGCCGTCCCGCGAAGCTGCGCTGCCCACGCCCGCAACACGCGGGCCGCACCGTCGATGTCTTCCCGCCGACGGAATCGCCCCGGGACCGGCAGCCGTGGAGGCCGCCGCACGAGCACGCGCCCGTCACCCCGCAGCTCCTCCCGGTACCGCTGCCCATAGGCCACCCGCCAGCCGAAGGTCCGTCCGTCGGCCAGCTCGAACACCCCCTCCAGCCGGTCCTTGTCGCCGCGAACGTCCCGTACGTCACGAATCTCGGACCCGGTCAGCCATTCTGCGAGGTCGATGGCGTGCGGCAGCAGGTCATGCACGAGCCGCGGCTGGTCGACCGCACCCCAGCCTGCGGGGTCCGTCTCGAGCACGAACGACCACGTCGGCGCCGTGGCACCTTTCGCGCGGCGGTAGCCCTCCCAGCCCCGCCGCGTGTATGCCGCGGCGAACTGTCCGCCCTCCGGCCACCGGTCAACCTCCCCTGCCGCAAGCGCCGCCGGCTTTTCGGTCAGCACGGCGAGCCCGGCCGCGAGCCCTGCCTCGACCTGTGTCGCATGGGCTGAAGGGGGGCTCAGCACCAGCAGTCCGTCAAGCGGCGCAGCGGCCAGCATCGCCTCCACCGATGGCCAGCGGCGCACCCCCGGCAGAGCGACAGGCCGCGGGTCGGCCAGGGCCGCAACCTCCATCCCCGGGACCCGCGCGAGCGCCGGGCCGTACAGCCGTTCGAACGCCCGCCCGGCCCCCGCAAGCCCGATTCGGAGGGGACGCAGCCCGGCGACTTCCATCTCAAACCACCGGCGCGAAGGCCCGCCCTTCGAACCCACCCGGGGGCGCCAGCCCGAGCAGTGCGTACGACGTCGGGGCGAAGTCGCGGGCGTCGACCTCGCCCGCGGGCTGCAGCGGCACCCCGGCCGCCGGGCGGATGAAGCAGAACCCCCGCCCGGTGTGGATGCCGTTCCGCCGCTCCTGCATCGGGTTCACGATGCGTCGGCCTGCCGGGTCTGTTGCTTCCAGCACACGGGCAAGCTCCCGGTTGCTGACGAGCAGCCCGTCGGGAAGGTAATCCGCCCGCGGTCCCGGGAACCGTTCGGCAATCCGCAGCAGCCCGCTGAAGACCGGCAGGCCCTCCGGGCTCCGGAACGGCAGCGCGGCCTCCTCCAGCCGTGTCAGCCATGCATCTGCGTCCTCCCGGTTCACGACCCCTGCCGCCTCGCGGCCGGCGATGCTGACCCGGGCTGCGAAGTCGGCGTCGTGGCTGACCGGAAAGACAGGGTCGGCGCCCGGGTGCGCGCCGCGGCCGTCGAGTGCGCCCTGCCGTGCCGCCCGTATGCCTGGCGGCAGCCGCTCCCAGACGAACCGGTGGACCGGGTCGGGCACCAGGTCGCGCACACGCCGGAGCAGGTCCGGCCTCGCCAACGCCGAAGCCAGGTCACGCCCCAGCGCAATCGCCAGCACCTGTCGCCCCAGCACGCTGTAGTCGACCTGGTGCTGCATGCCGTGCAGCGCGAAAAGCGCCACGGTCGTCCCCTCCCCCGCGGCGGCCAGCACGCGCGGCCATGCTTCGTCCAGCGGCTGCAAGACCTCCGCGATGAGGTCGAGGTTGGTTTTTCCCGCGACGACCTCCCGTTCCTCCGCGAGGTAGTGCCCCGCTTTGTGCGTTTCGCCGAACAGGACCACCACCAGGTCACACTGCCGATCCCCCGCCAGCTGCTCCAGCAGCCGGGCCCGCATCGCGACACCCTTCGAAAGTTTCTCGGCCATCCTGAGCAGGTCGCGCGGCGAGTGCGGCTCCACCGTGTCGAGGGAGAGAGGATGCGCGCCCCAGGCACGTCGGAGCTGCGGCAGCGCGTCGTCCGGCCAGCTCTCCGGGGCGACCTCGTCGTGGGTACCCCAACCGGAGATCTGCTGGACAAGCGGGTGCCGGGCCAGCGGCGCATACGGGACGTCAACCACTGCGACCCGTTTCCCCGCCTCCGCCAGTCCCTGCCAGAATGGCTGATAGTCAAACGCCGGATGGGAGCTCCGGACGAATCGCATCTCCTCCGGCAGCCACTGCAGCCACCAGTACCGCCCGTGGTGCCCCGGCCCCATGGCCGACGCAAAGGTGGGCCAGATCGAGCCGTGAAGAGTGTCTCCGTCTGAGCGGACCGGCAGTTCGTGGGCTCCCGAGCAAAACGCCGCCAGGTTCGGCAGGCGGCCCTCCGCGATGAGGCGCCTGAGCCACGCGACCTCCATCGCGTCCAATGCGACGAGCAGCAGCCTTCGCCTCGACACGGGGGCTCCTTGCGGCAGCAGCCCTGCCGCAGCCCGAGCCTACACCGCCAGCGGGTTCTCCGCGATCGCCACCAGGTGCGGGCTCACCTGCGGCAGCCGGTCAATCCCCACCTCGTCGAGCACGCCGATGTAGTCGTGCAGCTGCTTCTCCCGCAGCTTCCCCAGCCGCTCGATCCCCGCCTGGATTCGCTCCATGTCCCCCGCAAAGAGCAGCGCCAGCGCCTCCCGCTCCGCATGGCTGTACCGCAGCTCGATGCTCAGCGCCGCCTCGGCCCGGCCCAGCCAGAACCGCACGTTCTCCCGCCCGCGCGGGTGGTGCTGGACGTACCACAGCAGATGCCGCTTGCCGTACTCCAGGTGCCGCCGCGAATCCCGCGCCAGCAGCGAGAACAGCTTCCGCTCCACCTCTGTCTTCGCGAAGTCGCCGTACGCCTCGAACAGCGTCAGCTCGTACGACTTGTAGACCACATCCACCGCCGTAATCATCTCAGTGAACTTCAGCGCCCCGTACCACGCCCGGTAGAGCGCCCCCAGCGGCGCCTGCCCGAGCCCGCCGCCGTTCGCCAGCGCCCGCTTCCGGAGCGCCTCCACCTTGTGCCCGGCGTCGTAAATCTGCGTCCCGAGGAACAGCTTCACATCGTGGAAGCCGTAGCTGATCGGCTCCAGCCACTTCGCGAGGATCTTCTGCTCCACCAGCCCGTGCCCGCTGTAGAGCGTGGCCAGCTGGCACACCGCCTTCTCGATCTCGGCCGGCAGCTCCGCCAGCCCTTCGTTCCAGTCCAGCTCCGTCGCCGGCGCCCACCGGTCGCGGATCGCGTCCTCGTACAGCTCGTCGACGCCCTCCGCCCAGACCTCGACCTTGTCGTAGATGTAGTAGCTCCCGGGCGCGTAGTTGTCCGGCGATGGGTGCGCGCCCCGCGGCGTGTCGTTCTCGTACGGCCAGTGGTCCGGCACCTGCCCGTACGTCCCGATATTGATGTCCTTCAGCAGCAGCCCGCGCTCGCTCGGCTTCGCCCGCACGCCGCGCTCCGAACGGGTCCGGATGAGGTTGAACGTCAGGTTCGGCACCCGCTCCGGGTCCCGATCGACCAGGTCGAGGAACCCGCGCACCCGCTCCTCGGGAATGCGCATCATGGCGATGTTCGCCACCGTCACGTCCTTCAGCGGGGACGCCTCGATGCGGGCGATCGTCTCTTCGCTCCAGCCCAGTTCGCGGGCGCGGGTCTTCGTCGCGGTGCTCAGCTGCATCGTTCCATCCTTCCGGGAGCTGCGTGGTTCAGCGGTGCGGTCCGGGAGCCGCCCGTCAGTTGACCGGGTCGAGGAATTCGCGCAGGCCCGGCGCCATCCGTTCGCGCCGGTCGCCCAACCCAATCACTTCGAGCCGGTGCATGTACTCGTTCACCTGCCGCTTCCGCATCAGCAGGAGCTTGGCGAACCCCTCGTCGATGTGTTCGATGCCCCCGCCGGCAAGGATCGCCAGCGCTTCGCCGGTCGTCGGGTTCGTCGTCAGGCTCGCCTGCTGGCTCTGCGCCAGGGCCCCCTCCTGGATGTCCAGGTAGTGGTGCATCTCTTCCTTCCGCCACGGTTCGGTGTCCATCACGTACTTCATGTGCGTGACCCCGAACGCCAGGTGGCGGCTCTCGTCCTGCGCCGCAAGCCGGAAAATCTTCTTCTCCGCCTCGTTCTGCGCAATCAGCTCGCCCATCCGGAACAGCGTCTGGACGAACCCCTCGCCCACCAGGTGCAGCAGGGCCGTCATCTCGGTGAAGTCATCCACCGAGAGCAGGTTGATCGCGCCGAACCCGGCATCCACCATCCCGCCGCCGTTCACCAGCGCACGCTTCCGGAACACATCGAGGTGCCGGCTCTCATCCATAATCTGCGTGCCCAGGAACAGCTGCGACTCGAAGTGGTCCGGGTGCACCTGCTCCATGAACCGCCCCGGCAGGTCGCCCGCGATGAACTCCACCTGCGTCAGGAACGTGCACAGCGTGCACATCGCCCATTCGAGGTCATCCGGCAGCGGCTGAATCGTCTCCCACGGGATATCCACTGCGCTCGACCACTGCCGCTGGTTCGCCTCTTCGTAGAGCAGCATCGCGCTTTCCGACCAGACGTCCGCCTTCGAACGGTACTGGCGCGCGTGCCGCGGCGACCGCGGGTCGGCGACGGCGCCCCGCGGCTTGAAGACCGGCGCCCCCGCTTCGTCGAGGTCGACGACCCCGTACCGCGTGAGCGTGTTGATCTGCTCGAGCGTGAGCCCCCGGCGGCTCGCCTGGAGCCGCGCGCCGGTCTCGGTGTCGAGGTTCAGCCAGTCGAAGTTCAGCCCGGGAACGTCCACAAATGCAGGCGACGTCATCGGGGCACCTCCAGCACTCTTGATTGGCGCAGTATATCGCACGGATAGATCGTTCGCTGCAAGCGAAATCTTCCCCGGCCCCCGCCCCGGCGCCCCCGTCTTGGCAGCCGCAGCCGTTCTGCTATCCTTACGTTCGATGCGCCATTCCGACGCACTGCTTCGCGAGGTCGTGAACGCCCCGGACTCACCGGGGCGCGTCCTTTAGCGCCGCGCCGGCGGACCGCGGCCCCCTGGGCGACTCGCACGGCCGGCAGCCCGGCCTTCGCCCTCTCCTCTGGCCCTCCCTCACCGCTCCGTCGAAACTCTTCATAAGAATTTCGTACGAATCATCCCGGCGCCGGCTGCCCCGGCCGCCCGTCCAACCATCCCCGCAGGAGTACCGTCCCAATGCCCGAAAAGATTTACATCTTCGATACCACCCTCCGTGACGGCGAACAGTCCGCAGGCGTCGCCTTCACGCCCGGCGAAAAGCTCGAAATCGCCCGTCAGCTCGAAAAGCTCGGCGTCGACATCATTGAAGCCGGCTTCCCCTGCTCCACGCCCGGCGACCTCGAAGCCGTCCGCACCATCGCCCGCGAGGTCCGCACGCCGACCATCTGCGCCCTCGCCCGCGCCGTCCCGGCCGACATCGACACCGCCTGGGAGGCCGTCAAAGAAGCCTCCGAGCCCCGCATCCACGTCTTTATCAACTCCAGCGACATCCAAATGGCCCACCAGCTCCGCAAGGACCGCGAGCAGGTGCTCATCCAGGCCGAGGAGATGGTGAAGCACGCCGCCCGCTACACCAGCAACGTCGAATTCAGCCCGATGGACGCCACCCGGGCCGACCCCCACTTCATCTTCGAAATCGTCCGCCGCTGCATCGATGCCGGCGCCACCACCATCAACATCCCCGACTCCGTCGGCTACGCCATCCCCGAAGAGCTCGGCGCCTTCTTCCGCGCACTCTTCGAAAACGTCCCGAATATCCACAAGGCCCGCGTCTCCTTCCACGGCCAGAACGACCTCGGCCTCTGCACCGCCAACACCCTCACCGCCATCCAGAACGGCGCCCGCCAGGTCGAGGTCACCATCAACGGTATCGGCGAGCGCGCCGGCAATACCTCGCTCGAGGAAGTCGTCATGGCCATCAAGACCCGCAGCGACTTCCTCCCCTTCTACACCGACATCAACACCCGCGAGATCTACCGCACCTCCAAGCTCGTCGAGCGCTACTCCGGCATGCCCGTCCAGTGGAACAAGGCGATCGTCGGCAAGAACGCCTTCCGCCACGGCTCCGGCATCCACCAGGACGGCATCCTCAAGCTCCGCGAAACCTGGGAAATCATGGACCCCGCCGAAATCGGCATCCCCCAGGGCACCCAGCTCGTCCTCGGCAAGCTCTCCGGCCGCCACGCCTTCAAGGAGCACATGGTCGAACTCGGCTACGAACTGACCGACGAAGAGCTCAACCGCGTCTTCGCCGCCTTCAAAGAGCTCGCCGATAAGAAAATCGAAGTCGACGACCGCGACCTCGAGGCGCTCGTCAACGAAAACGTCCGCGCCATGGACACCGCCGGCTGGCGGCTCGACCTCGTCCAGGTGTCCGCGGGTGACCACGCGACCCCCACCGCCACCCTCCGCCTCGTCGACCCCGACGGCAACATCCGGGTCGACGCCGCCGTCGGCACGGGCCCGGTCGATGCCGTCTACCGCGCCATGAACCGGATCACCGGCCTCGCCCCGCGCCTCACCGAGTTCTCCGTCAAGAGCGTGACCGAAGGCATCGACGCCCAGGGCGAAGTCACCATTCGCATTGAAGACGACAAGGGCCGCACCTACACCGGCCGCGCCGCCGATACCGACATCATCGTCGCCAGCGCCCGGGCCTACATGAACGCCCTCAACCGGATGCTCGCCGTCCAGGCGCGCAACGCCGAGGTCCGCGCCAACCCGTAGCCCGCCCATCGCCCCGTACGCACCCGCCCGGGAGGGTAGAATCTCCGGCCATGCCGGAGTCCTCCCGGGCGCCCCGCTTTTATGGCTGGGTCGTGGTCGGCGCCGTCTTCGGCGTCCTCTTCGTCGCCTTCGGCGCCGCCTACTCCTTCGCAGCCTTCTTCAACGCCCTCCGCGACGACTTCGGCGCCACCCGCGGCGATATTTCCCTCGTCTTCGCCCTGGCGGGCTTCCTCTACTTCGGCCTCGGGTCCGTCACCGGCCTCCTCGCCGACCGGCTCGGGCCCCGTCAAGTCATCGCCGCCGGCGTCCTCTGCATCGCCGCGGGCATGGCCGCCGCAGCGCTCGCCCGCGAGGTCTGGCAGGTCTACCTCACCTACTCCCTCGGCGTGGGGGTCGGCGTTGGGCTGTCCTACGTCCCGGCTGTCGGTGTCGTCCAGCGCTGGTTCATCCGCCGGCGCGGCATGGCCTCCGGCTTCGCCGTGGCCGGCATCGGCGCCGGAACCCTTGTCATGCCCCTCGTCGCCGCAATCGCCATCGAGACCCTCGGCTGGCGGCCTGCATTCGTCCTCCTCGCGGCCGTCGCGCTCGCCATCGGCATCCCCTCCGTCCTCGCCATCGTCCCCACCCCCGCCGACCGCGGCCTCTACCCCGACGGCGACCGCGTGCCGCCGCCGGTGGTCGGCCCGGCCGGCGGCCCCACCGTCGCCCAGGTGCTCCGCACCCGCGCCTTCTGGCTCATGTTCGGCGCCGGCCTCTCCACCAGCCTCGGCATCTTCATCCCCTTCGCCCACCTCACCCCCTACGCCCGCGACCACGGCTACTCCGATGCCTTCGGCGCCCTCCTCGTCGGCTTCATCGGCATCGGCTCAATCGCCGGCCGCCTGGTCCTCGGCGGCTCCGCCGACCGCCTCGGCCGCCGCCGCTCCCTCGCCGGGACGTTCACGGCCATGGGCGTCTGCCTCGCCTGGTGGCTCGTCGCCACCCAGGCCTGGGCCCTGGTCATCTTCGCCCTCGCCTTCGGCGCCTCCTACGGCGGGTTCGTCGCCCTGATGCCGGCCCTCGCCGCCGACTACTTTGCCGGACGCCGCTTCTCCACGGTCCTCGGCCTCATCTACACGAGCGCCGCCGTCGGCGCGCTCGTCGGCCCCACCCTTGCCGGCGCCCTCTACGATGCCCGCGAAAGCTACGCCCTCCCCATCACCCTCGGCATCGTCCTCAACGGCGTCGCCGTCGCCTGCATGGCCCTCCTCCGCGACCCCGCCCCCGCCGGCCGCCCGGCGCCCTCGGCCGCGCCCGCAGCACACTAGCCCCCGCGGCGCCACAATGGGCCTGTGAAACGGTTCGCTAGCCTCGCCGCGCTCAGCCTCCTGGCCCTCGCGCTCCTCTCCGCCTGCGGCCTCAAAGACAAGTCCTACGCCACCTCGCCCTCGCTCCGCGCGCTCATCGGCACCACCACCGGCAACGTCGCCTTCCGTCCTCCCGAACCCCCGCCCGCGCCCGTCGAACCCCCGGCCGGCTGGGAAGTCACCTTCGCCCTCGCCAGCTTCTCCCACCTGGAGAACGACCAGCCGAGCATGCAGGTCGTCCTCCAGGTCCGCACCCACCCCGGCGCCGGCTTCGAACTCTGGCTCCTCGACGAAGCCGGCCAGGTGGTCGCCCGCTGGTCCGCCGGCGCGACCACCAGCTACGTCGGCACCGTCTGCTTCCAGCTCGAACTCGCCCGCGATGGCGAAGCCGTCCCCCTCGGCTCCGGCGAACACCGCGCCATCGTCGCCTTCCGCGAATTCGGCGGCCAGGTCATGGCCGCCCGCGAAACCCGCGTCACCGGCAACGTGCCCCGGCTCGAAGGTGCGGTCCCGGCGCCGAACAGTCCCGTCTACCGCGAAGCCCTTGCCTGCCCGAAGGGTTCCTGAATCGCTACGGCCGCCGCCACGCCAGCCACTGCGCCGCCGCCAGCAGCAGGCACGCATTCGCCGCTGCCGGGGCGAGCCACCGACCCTCCGCCGTAAAAACGCCCCACGCGAGCAGCGCCGCCGCCCACAGCGCAGCGCCGAGGATAGCGTGCCCTGCGGCCAGCCACGGCAGCCAGCCGATGCGCCGCTCCCACGCGAGCACGCCCAGGGCCGCCGCTCCCGCCGCCAGCACCCCGCCCGCTGCCCACGCCGCCCACCGCGGGAGATCGAACCAGCCCGAAAGTTCGCCCCCGAGCAGGAGCCAGGCCGCTGCAGCCGCGGCCATAAAGAGCGCATCGGCCCAGAGCACCAGCACGGCCGGCGAACGGAACGGAAGCAGGTGGTTGCGCTTCCTCACATCCCGAGCGTAGCACGGGTCCCGCCTCCGCCCGGCATGCGCCGGTCACAGCAGCACCAGGTTATCCCGGTGCACCACTTCCTCCCCATAGCTGTAGCCCAGCACCTCCGCAATCCGGTCCGACCGCACCCCGCGGATCCGCTCCAGCTCCTCCGAAGAGTAGTTCACGAGCCCGGCTGCCACCCGGTTCCCCTCCAGGTCGCGCACCTCCACCGAGTCCCCCCGCTGGAAGCTCCCCGAGACCGCGGCCACGCCCGCCGGCAGCAGGCTCCGCCCCCGCGCGCGCAGCGCCTCCGCTGCCCCGGCATCGACCGTAATCCACCCGCCCCTCGTGATATTTCCGAGGATCCACCGCTTCCGGCTCTCCAGCCGGTCCCCCGGCGCCGGGAAGTACGTCCCCGTGGTTTCGCCCCGCGCCGCCGCAATGAGCGCCTCCGGCTCCCGCCCCGAGCAGATCACCACATCAACCCCGGCCTGCGTGGCGATATGCGCCGCCCGCAGCTTCGTCGCCATCCCGCCCGTGCCCGGGCCGTGCGCTCCGCCGCCCAGCGCCTCCACCCGCGCATCGATCCGCTCCACCCGCCGGATCAGCTGCGCGCCCGGGTTCGTCCGCGGGTCCGAATCGTACAGGCCGGCGACGTCCGTCAGGATCACGAGCAGGTCCGCATCGATCAGGTTCGCCACGTACGCCGAGAGACTGTCGTTCTCCCCGATCCGCGTCGCCAGCACCTCGTCGAGCGCCACCGCGTCGTTCTCGTTGATGATGGGCACCGTCCCCGCATCCAGCAGGTCGCGCAGCGTGTTCCGCGCATTCAGGTAGGCGAGCCGGTCCGAAAGGTCGCGGCGCGTGAGCAGCACCTGCGCCACCACCGTATCGTGCCAGTCGAACAGCTCGTCCCAGCTCTGCATCAGGTGGCTCTGCCCCACCGAGGCGATCGCCTGCCGGCTCAGCGCCCGCACCGTCTCGCCCCGCCCCCGCAGCCGGTGCCGCCCCGCCGCCTGCGCCCCCGATGAGACCACCGCAACCTGGCAGCCCGCCTGCCGAAGGCGCACTACCTGCCCCACCAGGCGCGACATCGCCTCCAGGTCGAGCCGGTCCGACCCCGCCGTCAGCAGGCTCGTCCCGAATTTCGCCACAATCCGCCGGTAACGCACGCCACAAGTAGACCGCGCCCCGCGCGAACGCGAAAGCGCCGCCTCAGGCCGTCCGCGGCGCCTCCCGCCGCAGCCCGGGCTGGAGCGCCATCGCCCCGGCGACCGCGGCCAGCGTTGCCCAGGCCATCACCGGGAACACCGTTTCCATGCTCGTCGCCTGGGCCGCCGCACCCACCGGGAACGCCGCCAGCATCGCCAGCCCCATCGCGAGCGGGAACAGCCCCATCACCCTCCCGCGCATCGCCTCCTCCACCCGCTGCTGCGTAATCGTCGACGACGACACCATCGTCGTCACCAGCATGAACCCGAGCCCGAAGTTCGCCAGCGCCGTCAGCGGCACCAGCCGCGAATACGCGAAGACCAGCGCGCACAGCCCGAACCCGGCGCCCCCGGCCCAGAGCGTCAGCCCCCGGCCCGGCAGGTCGTTCCGCTTCCAGTAGAAGAGGGATGCCGCCATCGTGCCCAGTCCCCACGTCATCGCCATGAACCCGAACTGCGTCTCCGAGAGGCCCAGCACATTCCGCATCCATGAAGGGCCGAGCGACGCCGGCCCCGGCATCCCGAGCAGCTGAATCGCCAGCACCAGCACGATGACGGCGAAGATCGTCGGCTCGGCCCGGGTGTACCGCAGCCCCTCCAACACGTTTCGCACCACCCCCGCGCCGGCGGCCCCCTGCCCGCGTGAACGGAACCGCAGCGCGAACAGGAGCGGCAGCACGCCCGCCCACGCCAGCAGCGTCATCGCGTACACCTGCCCGGCCTCCAGCCGCCCGTTGAGGAAGCCCACCAGCGGCAGCGCCAGCGGAAAGGTCACCTGCTGCGCCACCATCTGCAGCGCAATCGCCGAAGGAACGGCTGCCATCCCCACGATCGCCGGCGTCGCCGCCTGCCGTGCCGGCTGGTCGACCGCCATGTTCGCCGCCGCCGCGAACGTCAGCGCCAGCAGCACCGCCACGTTCGCCGCCCCGAACGGCTCCGCCAGCATCAGCCCTGCGATCGCCCCGTTGATCGCCAGCGCCGCCATCTGTGTCGCAATCAGCAGCCGCCGCCGCTCCATCCGGTCCGCCAGCGCACCGCCGACCAGCCCGAACAGGATCATCGCCGAGCCGCGCGACGCCCCCAGCAGCCCAATGAACAGCACCTCACGCTCCGGGTACCGCTCCTGCACCCAGAACACCTGCGTCAGGAACTGCATCGGCATCACAAAGCTGACGAGCACCGACCCCGCGAACAGCAGCCGGAAATCCCGCGACTCGAGGGCGTTCGCCGACATCGGGCGAACTCTACGCCCTGTTAACCATCCGGCGAGCCGGCCTCCCCTTTCCGCCCGAACCGCTCCAGCTCCCGCTCGAGGTTCAGCGGCCGCGTCACCGCGTCCCGGTCGTAGGGGCCCCACTCCTCCCGCGGCACCAGCCACATCACCTCGAACTCGTTGCCGTCCGGGTCCTGCCCGTACAGCGACTTCGTCGCCCCATGGTCCGACTGCCCCGTCAGCGCGCCCAGCTCCGCCAATACCTGCCGCATCTCCGCCAGCTCTTCGATCGTGTCCACCTGCCACGCGAGGTGGTACAGCCCCACCGCCTGCCCGGTGAATGGACCCGGCGCCCCCTCGCCCAGCGCAAACAGCCCGAGGTCGTGGTGGTTGTCCGAGCCCGCCGCCCGCAGGAAGACGGCCCGGCCGCCCATGTTCGCAATCACCTCGAACCCGAACGCGCGCTGATAGAACGCCGCCGCCCGCTCCGCATCGCGGACGAATAGCACCGCATGATTCAATCGCCGCACCCGCGCCATACCGGTCCCCCTTTCAGTCGTCCTGCTCCCAGCTCCCCGCTCCCCGCTCCCTGCTCCCTACCCGCGCGGCAGGCCCAGTCCGCGCTGCGCGATGATGTTCTTCTGGATTTCGCTCGTGCCGCCGCCGATCGGGCCGGAGACCGACAGCAGGTAGCTCGTCAGCACCCGCCCCCGCAGCTGCGCCCACTTCGAACCTGGCTGCAGCGCCCCGTACGGCCCGAGGAGGTTCACCCCGGCGTTGGCCACCTCGATGCCGAGCATCGCCATCCACACCTTCCCGATGCTCGCCTCGTAGTTCGGTACCTCCCCCTTCGCCTGCAGCCACGCCGTCCGGAACGCCACCAGCCGCCCCACCTCCGCCTTGATGGCAAGGTCCGCCAGCTTCAGCCGCACCTCCGGCTTGTCCCATGGCCGGCCGCCCGGGTGC
The DNA here is from genome assembly GCF_008838325.1 of Tepidiforma bonchosmolovskayae. Taxonomy (GTDB): domain Bacteria; phylum Chloroflexota; class Dehalococcoidia; order Tepidiformales; family Tepidiformaceae; genus Tepidiforma; species Tepidiforma bonchosmolovskayae. The sequence continues at coordinate 1,639,205 of NZ_CP042829.1, forward strand.
CGCTCCTTCGCCCACCGGATCAGGTCGTGAACCGTCCGCCGCGCCCCTGAGATCGCGGCGATGTTCGACCGCTCGAAGTCGAGCGTCGTCGTCGCCACGTACCAGCCGTTATTCTCACCACCCAGCAGGTCGCGCGCCGGCACCCGCACGTCCTCGAAGAACACCTGGTTGAAGTCGTGCCGATAGGCGATGTTGTCGATGCCCTGCACCGTAATCCCCGGCGACTTCATATCCACGATGAACGCGCTGATCCCCTTGTGCTTCGGCTGGTCCGGGTCCGTCCGAGCCAGGAGCAGCATCCGGTCCGCCACGTGCCCGTTCGAGGTCCAGATCTTCTGCCCGTTGATGACGTACTCGTCCCCGTCGCGCACGGCCCGCGTCTGCATGCTCGCCAGGTCCGAGCCGCTCCCCGGCTCGCTGAAGCCCTGGCAGTACCACTCCTCCCCCGAGGCCATCTTCGGAAGGTACCGCGCCTTCTGCTCCTCCGTCCCGTGCACCAGCATCGTCGGGCCCGTAATCCCGATCGTGAACAGCCGCCCGCCCGAGGGCGCACGGTGGTAGGCCAGCTCCTCGTTCAGGATGAACTGCTCAATCGCCGTCTTCCCCATCCCGCCGTACTTCTCGGGCCACGCAGGGGCAAACCAGCGCCGCGCCCCGAGCTTCTTCGTGAACTCCCGCGCGAACGCAATCTGCTCTTCGTTATCGAAAAAGTCGTCGTCGCCCTCGAACTCCGGCGGCAGCTCAGCCTTGAGAAACGCCCGCAGCTCCTGCCGCCAGGCCTCGGTCTCGGGGGGTAGCCGGAACTCCATCGTCTCCTCCTGCGCGTGTGCGGCCCGCTCCTGCAATCCCGCAGTGTACCCCACGCCCGGCCGAGCGGCCCCGGCGTTGCCAGCCCCGCGCCCTCCGTTCCCCTTCCTGCCGCGATTTCCACCGGCTGCCACCCTGGATCCCCTTTGCCGTGGACGCAGCGGGTCGAAATTGGAAACGAGAAGGGATCGCCGCATCCCCGTGGTCGGCCGCCTCCCTGATCGCACTTCCCAAACACGCCCCCAGGTTTGGGGTCCGATGGAGAGCACGATGCGTCGTCACCTGCCCGGCCTTGCGCCCATCACCAACATGAAAATCGCCAACAAGCTCGGCCTTATCGTCGCGGTCATGGCGATCCCCATCGTCGCCCTGCTCGTGGTCCAGTTCTTCGCCCAGCGCGCGACCCAGGAGCAGGCCGCCCGCGAGCGCGACGGCCTCGAATACGTCTCCACCGTCATCCCCTTCCTTCGCGAGGTCCAGCTCCACCGCGGCCTCGTGCTCCGCGTCCTCGCCGGCGACGCCAACTCCGTCGAGACGATGAACCAGTCGGCCCGCGCCGCAGAGAACGCCCTTGCGGCGATCAATGAGATGGACGCCCGCTACGGCAGCAGCTTCGGCACCCGCGACCTCGTCGCCTTCCTCAACCGGGAGTGGGCCAACGTCAAGAATTCCACCAGCAGCCCCGAAACCGCCAACGCCGCCCACACCCGCCTCATCCAGGACGGCATCTTCCCCCTCCTCTCCACCGTCGCGGTCCGGTCCGAACTGGTCCTCGACCCCGACCTCGATACCCGCAACGTCATCATCGCGCTCACCGAATCGCTGCCCCGCCTGACGGAAGCGCTCTCCCTCATCCGCGCCGCTGGCACCGAAACGCTCATCACCCGCGCCAACCTCTCCCCGACCGACCAGCAGAAGATGTTCCTCGCAGCCCAGCTCGCCATCGCCGGCGAGCACGCCGCTGCCCTCGATCGCCAGCTCCAGGCCGCCATCAGCGACAACGAGAGGTTTGCCGCCACGCTCGACCCGGCCGTCCGCCGCGCCGCTACCACCCGGAGCACCTTCTTCGACATGACCCGCAGCCAGGTGCTCGTCACCGGCAACCTTTCCGGCACGGCCGCCGAAGGCTTCTTCTACATGGGCGGCAGCTCCATCGACACCTCCAACCAGCTCCTCGCGGCCGCCCAGGAAACCCTCAACGCCGCCTTCGACCAGCGCGCCGCCGATGCCCGCCAGCAGTTCTACCTCTCCGGCGGAGCCGCCCTCGCCGGCGTCGCCCTCGCACTTCTCCTCGCCATCGTCATCTCCCTGAGCATCTCGAGGCCGGTCCGCCACCTCGCCGAAGTCGCCGACCGCATCAGCCTCGGCGAGCTCGACGCCCGTATCGATGTCGAATCTGACAACGAAATCGGCCGCCTCGCTGAGTCGCTCCGCCGCATGCAGACCAGCCTCCGCGCCGCCATCGAACGGCTGCGGCAGCGCCGCCAGCAGGCTGCCTGAGGCCCCCGGGCCAGCCCACAGGAGGAGAGCAGGAGATGCAGCCCGCCGAGTCGATGAGCCGCGAACTCGCCAGCCGTATCGCCAGTGCGGTGCGCAACCTGGAGGGCGTCCGCTCGGTCACCATCTGCGGCCCCGAGGGCCAGCCCCTCGCCGCCGTCAACGAGCCCGACCCGGCCCGCGCTGCCGCCCTCGCCAGCTTTCTTGCCCTCCGCGCCGAGGCCCTTCCCACCGACGGAGACCTCCGCGGCATGGGCAAGAAACTCGCCGGCAGCCGCTTCCTCCACGCCGCCATCACCGGCGGGCCCATCGAGGCCGCCCTGCTGCCCCTCCAGGGCGCCGTCCTTTGCATCACCCACGCGCCTGGCCGCGGCCAGGCGATCGCCGCCGGCCTCCAGCCCATCGTCCGCCGGTTTGGCGCCACCCCGCCCGCGAGGAGTTGACCCCCATGATGTTCCCCAAGGATCGCACCCTCTACGCCAGCCTCAACACCTCCTTCACCGCCTTCGACGCCCTCGTCGAGGATTGCCGGGGCCGCCGGCTCACCGGCTACATCGAGGTCGCCTTCCCCGGCTGGACCGGCACCCTCATCTTCTCCGAAGGCGAAATCCTCAACGGCGTCGTCGAGGCCGGCACCGGCCGCATCACCGGCCCCTCAGCCATCCGCGCCATCGCCGAGCGCGCCCCACAGAAGGACGGCACCATCACGGTCTCCACCGCCTTCCCTGATGTCGTCCTCCTCGTCCATCGCCTGATGGAGAGCCGCCCCCTCTACAAAGACCTCACCAGCGCCTTCACCAGCCTCGACCGCCTCATCGCCAAGCTCCGCACCGACGCCGTCACCGGGTACGTCGAAGTCCAGGTCACCGGCGACGCCGGCGTCGGCGTCATCTACCTCCAGGATGGCGAGCCGATCGAGTCCGTCTTCGCGGCCCCGCGCGTGCCCATGATGTCGGGGCAGGATGCCCTCAACGCCATCGTCGCGGCCGTCAACGCCGCCGGCGGCACCTTCAACGTCTTCATCGAAGCAAACGCCCCGGCCGCCCTCGGCCTCCCGCGCCAGGCGCCCCAGGCCGAATCCTACCGCCAGGACCTCCTCGCCTTCTGGGCCGAAGTCCTCCAGCGCGTCGAACAGTACGTCGACGGCGTCTCCAAACCCGGCCGCTTCGCCCTCGCCTTCCGCGAGGTCCTCGTCAACCGGGCCGCCACCTATCCGTTCCTCGACCCCTTCGCCGCCGAATTCTCGTACACCAACGGCACCATCGAGTTCCACGGCCCCCTGCCCGACGATTTCAGCAAAGCCATCGGAGACTGCCTCGGCGACACCATCGCCCGCCTCGCCTTCCAGCTCAAGCGCGCCGACCTCGAAACCCGCATCCGCGCAGCCCTCGAAGGCGTCAGCGACCGCCACGCAGCCGTCGTCGACCGGTTCGGCCTCCGCGAAGAATTCCAGGAGTTCGTTGCCTGACACGCACCGTCAGGGGGTGCAGCCATGGAGCGCGAAATCGAGCAACTTACCCGGCTCCCCGCCGTCGAAGGCGCCTTCCTCTGCGACAACCGCGGCGATGTCATCGTGAGCTCCGACCCGGCCGTCCTCGCCACCGTCACCATGAACACCATCGGCCGCGAAATCGGCCGCGCGTTCGTCGCGCTCCAGGCCGCCGGCTTCCCCGCCAGCCGCATCGACCTCACCTACGATTCCTGGCGCCTCCTGGCCCAGGACCTCGGCGATGCTGTCCTCTTCGTCGTCGCCCAGCCGGCGGTCGATATGGCCATGGTCCGCCTCACCGCCGATGTCGTGGTCGCTGCCTGGCAGAAGGACCCGGCCGCCCGCAAGCGCCTCGAAAAACACCGCTCCGAACGCGCCCAGCTCGTCAACCGGACCGCCCTCGACCCCGGTTCCTGGCTCACCTGGAACGTCATCGCCCAGCGCGGCAGCTAGCGCCGCGCCACTCGCACCCTCGCCCCAGGGAGGACCCCAATGCCCGAAGGACTCACCGGCAGCCTCGCCCAGCTCCCCCTCATCGACCTCCTGAAGATGCTCGCCGCCGGCGGCCAGTCCGGCCGCCTCGAACTCTCCTCCGGCCTCGACCTCGGCGACCTCTACCTCCACCGCGGCCAGGTCGTCCACGCCGAGGCATCCGGCGACTGGGGCGAGGCCGCCTTCGCCCGCCTCGTCACCTGGCCCAACGGCCAGTTCCGCTTCATCCCCGGTGAAGAACCCCCCGAGCGCTCCATCGCCAAACCGCTCGACCAGCTCCTCGCCGAAGCTGCGCGCGTCGCGTCCGAGCGGGAGGCCATCCGCCGGGTCGTCCCCTCCATGGACATCGTCCCCCGCCTCGCCCGGAAGGCACCCCGTCCCCAGCTGACCATCGACGCCGCCGACTGGGAGCTCATCGCCCTCCTCGACGGCGCCAGGACCGCCTCCGCGCTCGCCGCCGAACTCGGCCTCGACGACTTCGAAGTCATGCGCCGCATCTACCGCCTCAAACTCGCCGGCCTCGTCGAGTTCGAAAAACCCCAGCAGCTCGCACCGGCGGCCCGCGCCCTCGCCGGCCCCGCTTTCTTTCAGGCGCTGCATACGGCCGTCGCTGCCACCGTCGGCCCGCTCGCCGAGATCATCATCGATGACTGCCTCGACGCCATGGGCCACACCCGGCAGGACTTCCCCCGCGACGGCATCGCCCGCCTCGCCGAGGCCATCAGCAACGAAATCACCGACCCCGAGAAACGCGTCAGGTTCCAGCAGACGATGCTCGCGCTCATCCGCGGCCAGGCCGCTTAGCGCCGCCCGCCGAGGTCGCCCAGCAGTTCGCGCAGCTTCCGGAGGGCCCGCGTCTGGCGGGCTTTCACCGCGTCCACGGTTGTCGCCATCGCCTCCGCCGTCTCCGCCAGCGACAGCCCGTGCAGGAACCGCAGCGTCACCACCTCAGCGTCGGCGCGGGGCAGGCTCGCCACCGCCTTCGCGAGCGCCAGCTGCTCGGCGTGCCCCTCCAGCCCCTCGTCCGGCCCGTCGAACGCCTCAAGCGCCACCACCGGCGGCGCCCGGAACAGCCGCCGGCGGTGCTCCGTCACCACGTGCCGCGCAATCCCGAACAGCCACGCCCGCGCCGGCAGCCCCCGGTCCTGGAGGTGCTCCGCGCTCCGCCACGCCTGTTCGAACACCAGCGAGGCGAGCTCCTCCGCGTCGCTCGCCGAGGGCACCCGTGAGTACGCGTACCGGTAGATTGCCGGCATCTCCCGCTCAAAGAGCTCCCTCCACGCCGCCGGGTCACGCCGCCGCAGCCGCTCGATGAACTCCGGCTCCGCACCCGCCTCCGTCGCGGCGGGCGGCTCGGCGCTGCCGTACTCCGCCGCCAGCGCCAGGGCCAGGGCCCCGATCGGCCACGCGAGGACCGCCACTACCGGTCCTCCTCGGGCCTGGAATCGTTGCCCTCCTTCTCTTCCTCGTGCTTCTCGTCCTTGTCCTTCTCACCCTCCTTTTTGCCGTCCTCGTCGTCTGGCTTCTCCGTCGGGGTCGGGGTTGCAGTCGGCGGCGGCGTAGGGGTTCCAGTCGGCGGCGGCGTAGGGGTTGCAGTCGGCGGCGGCAGGCTGATGCCTCCGGGGCTGGTCGGCGTCGCAGTCGCTGACGGCGTCGCGGTCGCTGTCGGTGTCCCCGCCCCCGCGGAAGGGGAAGCCGCCGGCGGGCTGCCTGCCCCTGGCGCGGGCGTCGCCCCGGCCTGGGTCGGGCTTCCCGGTGGCGCCGCGGCGGTGCCCGCCGCATCGGGTGCCGCGCTCCCCGGGGCCGCCGTCCCGGGCGGTTCCGGCGTGCTTGCAGGCGTTGGGTCGGCCTCAGCGGTCGCGCCCGTGGTGCCGGGTGGAGTGCTCACCGGGAGTTCCGCCCCGCCGATGCCCCGGCCCGGGTCGAGGTTCCGCACCGCGTTCACCGCAAACTCGCCCGCTGCCCGCAGCGCCCCGGCGGTATCCACGCCGGCCGCCTGGGCGCCGCCCGCAGCCGCCGCCAGCAGGACCGCGCCCGCCGCCAGCCGCTGGACGAGCGGCCGGCGCTCGCTCCCCAGCCCGAGCCAGCCGAGCAGCCACGTCCGCCAGCTCCGCCCCTCGCCCTCCACATACGCCGAAAACCGCGCGCGCATCCGCGCCGACGCTGCAGCGTCGGGCCCCGGCACCCGGAGCCCTGCGACCCCGCGCGCAATGCGCGCCAGCGCCGCCGCCTCCGGGCTGGCCCCGACGCCGGCAAGCGCCGCCTCGACCTCCTCGGCCAGCCGCACCGCCTCGTCCATCCTTCGCTGCATCCTCAAGCTCTCCCCGCGGGCCGGACGCCGGCCCGCATGGTACATCGGTGCCGGCGCGCGAAAAGTGTCACTGCAGCCGCTGGTTGTGCCACACTTGCCCCATGCCAGGCTATTCCATCATCGTCGGCCGCTTCGAACGCGAGCCCTCAACCGCCGGCCGCATCGCGGCCTTCATCATCCGCTGGCTGGTCACCGCCGCCGCCGTCTGGGTCGCCGCCGCCCTGGTCCCCGGCATCCGCCTCGAAGGCCTCGGCAGCACACTCGCCGTCGCCCTCATCCTCGGCCTCCTCAACGCCTACCTGAAGCCGCTCCTCGTCATCAGCGCGCTCCCCGGCATCGTCCTCTCGCTCGGCTTCCTCCTTGTCCTCATCAACACGGCCCTCCTCGCGCTCACCGCCTGGATCGCCGGCAAGTTTGATGGCATCACCTTCGCGATAGACGGCTTCTGGAGCGCCTTCTTCGGGGCCATCATCATCTCCCTCACCAGCTTCCTCCTCACCCGCTTCATCAACCCCGGCCGCATCGCCCGCCGCTTCGACTGACCACCCGTCCCCCCGGTCCTTTGCCTCCCGTGAACCATCTGCGTAGGATGGCCTCGCCGCCGACCCGCCGGGCGGCGAGCACCCACGGGACCACGCCATGCGCATCATCGACGGCATCTACCAGCTGCTCACCCCCTTCCCACAGTTCACCATCGAGGACGCCAAAGCCCTCCGCCGCGAGCTCCAGGAGCACCCCCGCGTCACCAAAGGCCTCCCCTACGTCCTTCCCTACCTCATCAAGGACGGCGGCGACGTCGTCCTTGTCGATTGCGGCTGGAACACCGATTCCGCCTACCGCGCCCTCGAGGAGGGCATGCGCGAGCATGGCTCCCACCCGGCCGAAATCCAGCGGCTCATCATCACCCACATCCACCCCGACCACTACGGCATGGCCGGCCGCCTCAAGCAGCTCTCCTCCTGCGATGTCACCGTCCACGAAAAGGACGCCGAGGTCATCGCCACCCGCTACTTCGCCCCGCGCGCCCTCACCGAAGAGATGCAGCGATTCATGGAGATGAACGGCGTCCCGCCATCCTCCACCCCGCAGATGTCCCAGGGCTCCATCGGCATGCTCGGAAACGTCGCCGCTGTACCGCCCGACACCGAAGTCAAAGGCGGCGAGGCCTTCAAAGTCGGCGATTTCGACTTCGAAGTCATCTGGACGCCCGGCCATTCCCCCGGCCATATCTGCCTCTACGAACCCAATCGCAAAATCCTCCTCACCGGCGACCACATCCTTCCCACCATCACTCCAAACGTCTCCATCCACGCCCAGACCCATGGCAGCCCGCTCGGCGACTACATGCGCTCCCTTGAAGCCCTCGTCGACCTCGATGTCCGGCTGGTCCTCCCGGCCCACGAATTCGAAATTACCGACCTGAAAAAGCGCATTCGCGAAATCAGAGACCACCACGAACTCCGCCTCGAGGAGATGCTCGCCTGCGTCGACCGCGGCGGCTCCACCGCCTGGGAGGTCGCCGGCCGCGTCAAGTGGGCCACCGGCAGGCTCGAAGACTTCGAGCCCTGGATGCAGCGCGCCGCCGTCGGCGAGACCCTCGCCCACCTCGAATACCTCTTCGAACTGGGCCTCCTCGCCAAGGTGATGCGCGGGAAGAAGCTCTACTGGCTCCCCGTCTGACCCGCCCGCGGGGTCACTCGTCCGGCTCCTCCGGCCCGTGCGCCCGGCCGCTCAGCTCCTCCGGCTCGAGCCGCCAGCCCACCACGCCCCGCTCCCCGAACCGCGCCTCCAGCGCGGCCAGCGCCCATGCCGGGGCATCGGCCAGCCGCCGGTAGAACAGGCCCGCGAACTCCCCGAACTCCAGCGGGTCGGCCACCTCCACCCACCGCCCGTGCCCCGAGACCGACGCCCACTCCCACGGCCCGGTTGTTGCCGTGCTGTCCACCTGGAATGCTACCCGGTCGTTCGCTCGCGCCATCTCCACCTTCCGGCCCGGCGTCGTCAGCCCGCAGAAGGCGCCGTCCCGCCAGGCATAGAACATCGGCACCAGGAAGTGCCCGTCCTGCCCGAAAAAGGCCACGCGGATGACCCGCTCCTTCTCGAGCACCAGCAGCACCTCGTCCGGCGTCAGCGCCCGCGTACCCATCGGCGAAGCTCCGCTCCCCGGCGCCCCTCAGCGGTTGAGGCCCAGCTCCGTGCGGATCAGCTCGCAGATCTCGAAGGTCGGCCCCTCGGCCTGCAGCGTCGTCTGCATCTTGTTGATCGTCACCGCAACAGCCAGCCCAACCTCCGGGTCCGCAAACGCAATCGAGCCGCCGGCGCCCGGGTGCCCGAACGCTGCCTTCCGCGGCCCCATCGCACCGTGCTGGCCCATCAGCACGCCCCCGTTGAAGAAGCCGATGCTCTTCACCATCGGCATCACCAGCACCCGGTCCGGCGCCTCCGTCTGGATCGCGCTCATCAGCCCGATCCGCTCCTTCGAAACCAGCCGCACGCCGTCCACCACGCCGCCGTTCGCCAGCGCCGCATACATCTTCGCCAGCGCCCGCGCCGTGAAATGCCCGTTCGCCGCCGGCAGACACGCCCGCCGGACCCGCATGTCGTTAAAGTTCCAGCCGAGGTTTGGCGGCATCGCCTTGAAGAAATCATGGTCCGGCGGAAGCTGGAACATCGCCGCCCGCGTCTGCGCCTGCTGGCCCTCCCGGGCAGCCTGCTCCTGCGCTGTCTGGAGCGTCGCCAGCCGCTCCTCCACGCCCTCCGGGATGCCGATGTACATCTCTCCCTCGAGCCCAAGCGGCCGCACAATCTCCTCCTCCAGCACCTGCTGGATGTGCCGCCCGTCCGCGTACTGGATAATCCCGCCCGCAATCCAGCTGAACGTAATCGCGTGGTAGCCCGTCTCCGTGCCCGGCTCCCACGCCGGTTCCCCTTCCGCGATGTACCGAAGCCCGTTCTCCCACTCCAGCAGCGGCGCCGCCGCGGGGTCCATCGGCATCGCGTGCAGCCCCGCGTGGTGGCTCATCGCCTGCGCCACCGTCACCCGCGCCTTCCCCTTCTGGCCGAACTCCTCCCAGTAGCGCGCCACCGGCTGCTCGTACTCGATGATCCCCCGGTCCGCGAGGATGTGGAGCGCCGTCGCCGCCACGCCCTTCGTCGTCGAAAAGCTGCTGAAGAGCGTGTCCGGGCCCACCGGCCGCGGGTCGTTCGGGCCCATCTGGCCGGCCCACGTATCCACAATCTTCTCCCCGCCAAGGTACGCGCAGACCTGCGTCCCCAGCTGCGTGCCCCGCGCAATCTGGTCGAGCAGCAGCGCATGGACCTTCTCGTTCAATTCATCGTTCATCCCGGTCTCCAGCGGTAGTCCCTGCCGTGCACTCTACGCCGCGCGAACGCGCTTCGAAACTCCCGCCCCGCCGGCGCACCGCACGAAACGGAAAGTTTGCACATCGCCAACTTTCGCATTACGCGGGGCGCGCGACAATCTCCCCGGCGGCTCGCGCAGAGCAATCTACGCCGCCCGGCAGGAACAAGAACATGTACAGGCGCTTCATCCTCCTGGTCGCTGCAGGTCTTGCGGCCGGCATGCTCCTGGCAGCCTGCAGCGGCGACGACTCCGACTCCGGCAGCGGCACCGGTTCCGGCGGGTCCTCCGGCTCCGCGACCGAAACCGCCGGTTCGCCGGCCGCCTCGCCCGCCGCGACCCGCGCCGGCTCGGCCTCCCCCACCGGCACGTCGGGCTCCTCCGGTGGCATCCCCGACGACCTCAAGAAGCTCGCCGCCGACGCCGCAAAGGCCACCTTCACCGCCACCTATGAACTCGCGCAGCCCGGAATGAAGGGCACCATGACCATCGCGCAGGATGGCAAGAACAGCCGCGTCGCCCTCAAATCTGCCGAAGGCGAGTTCATCATCATCAACACCGAGAAAGACACCTTCACCTGCTTCAAGATCGGCCAGACCGGCATCTGCCAGCGCCAGGCGCCCGACCCCTCGCTGACCGGCCTCGACCTCCGCGGCCGCCTCGATGACCTCGAAAAGGACGGCGGCAGCCTGAGCTACAAAAAGGTCGACGACCGCAAAGTCGCCGGTCTCGATTCCTCCTGCTGGAAGACCGGTGACGGCACCACCGAGGCGACCCTCTGCATCGCGAAGAAGGAAAAGGTCATGACCGTCCTGGAAGAAAAGTCGACCGGGATCTCCTTCACGCTCACCGACTACTCCGGCAAGGTCGACAGCAAGCTCTTCGAGCCGCCCTACCCGGTCCAGTAGTCCGTAACAGCCGGCCCGAACGCAAAGAAAAGGCGGGGCCTCCCGCACCCGGGAGACCCCGCCCGGCACCGCGCCCCCTCCGGCGCAGCGTTCAGACCGCTTCGATGACCTCGCCCTCGACGATGTCTCCGTCACGGCCGCTCCCGGCACCCGCCGGCGCCGCGTCCACCGCCGAGAACCGGAACTCGCCGTCGGCAAAGTCGACCACGACCTTCTGGCCTTCGCGGAACTCGCCGGCAAGGATCCGGCGCGCCAGCTCGTTCTCGATCCGGCGCTGGACCGTCCGCCGCAGCGGCCGTGCGCCGTAGACCGGGTCGTACCCCTCGCGCACCAGCTCCGCCTTCGCCGCCGGCGTCAGCTCGAAGTCGATCTTCCGCTCCGCCAGCCGCTTGCGGACTTCGTTCGCCAGCAGGTCCACAATCTGCGTCAGCTGCTCCTGGGTCAGCGGCTCGAACACGATAATCTCGTCGATCCGGTTCAGGAACTCCGGCCGGAAGTGCTCCCGCAGCGCCTTCTCCACCGAGCCCTGCAGGATCTCCTGCTCGGTCATCCCGTCCGTCCGCACCGTGAACCCGAACGTCGCCCGCTCCTGGGCGCTCGTGCCCAGGTTGCTCGTCATAATGATGACCGTGTTCCGGAAGTCCACCGTCCGGCCCTGGCCGTCCGTCAGCCGCCCGTCATCGAGCACCTGCAGCAGCGTGTTGAAGACGTCCGGGTGCGCCTTCTCGATCTCGTCGAACAGGATCACCCGGTACGGCCGCCTCCGGACTGCCTCCGTCAGCGCGCCGCCTTCCTCGTACCCCACATACCCCGGCGGGGCGCCGATCAGCCGGCTCACAGAGTGCCGCTCCTGGTACTCGGACATGTCGATCCGGACCATCGCGTCTTCGCTGTCGAACAGGTACTCGGCCAGCGCCTTCGCCAGCTCCGTCTTCCCGACGCCTGTGGGCCCGAGGAAGATGAACGAGCCGATCGGCCGCTTCGGGTCCTTCAGCCCGGCACGCGCCCTGCGGATCGCGTCGGCAACCGCCTTGATCGCGCGGTCCTGCCCGATGACCCGCTGGTGCAGGTGCTCCTCCAGGTGCAGCAGCTTCTCCTGCTCCGTCTCCCCCAGCTTCGAGACCGGGATGCCCGTGATGTCCGAAATCAGCCTCGCGATATCCTCCGCCGTAACCCGGCGGTCCACCTCCGGGTGCTCCCGCTCCCAGGCCGCTTTCTGCCGCTGGTACTCGTCCTGCAGCTGCAGGATCCGCTGCTTGATCCGCGCCGCAGCCTCGTAGTCCTCCCGCTGGACCGCCGCCTCGGTCTCCAGCGCCAGCTCCTCCAGCTCCTCCTGCAGCCGCCGCAGGTTATCGGGCAGCGATTGCGCCTCGATCACGTGCTTGCTCGCCGCCTCGTCGATCAGGTCGATCGCCTTGTCCGGCAGCTTCCGCTCCGTGAGGTACCGCGCCGAGAGCTTCGCCGCCGCCTCGATCGCATCGTCGGTAATCTCCACCTTGTGATGCGCCTCGTACTTCGGCCGGAGCCCCTTCAGGATCGCAATCGTATCCTCGATGCTCGGCTCCTCCACGAACACCGGCGCGAACCGCCGCTCCAGGGCCGGGTCCTTCTCGATCCGTTCCCGGTACTCGTCCAGCGTCGTCGCGCCGATGACGTGCAGCTCACCCCGCGCGAGCGCCGGCTTCATCAGGTTCGAAGCATCGATGGCGCCCTCGGCGCCGCCCGCGCCCATCACGGTGTGCAGCTCGTCGATGAACAGGATGACCTGCCCCTCGGCCTGCTTCACCTCATCCATCACGGCCTTCAGCCGCTCTTCGAACTCCCCGCGGAACTTCGAACCGGCCACCAGCGCGCCCATGTCCAGCGAAAGCAGCCGCTTCCCCTGCAGGTTCTCCGGCACATCGCCCGCCACAATCTTCTGCGCCAGCCCCTCGACGATCGCCGTCTTGCCGACGCCCGCCTCGCCGATGAGCACCGGGTTGTTCTTCGTCCGGCGGTTCAAAATCTGCATCACCCGGCGAATCTCCGCCTCGCGTCCAATCACCGGGTCGAGCTTCCCCTGCCGCGCCAGCTCCGTCAGGTCCACCGAGTACTTCTCCAGCGACTGGTACCGGCTCTCCGCCGTCTGGCTGGTCACCCGCTGCTTCCCCCGGATCTCCTGCAGCGCCCGGTAGATGCCTTCCTTCGTGACGCCGAATTCCGCCAGCAGCCGCGTCGCGCCGCTCTCTTCGTTGTCCGCAATCGCAATCAGCAGGTGCTCAACGCCGACGTACTCATCCTTCAGCCGCTCGGCTTCGGCGTTCGCTACCTCCAGCATCCGCACCACTTCCGGCGTGGTGTAAATCTGCACCACATCGTACGCCAGCGTCGGCAGCTGATCGACCGCCTTCGCCACCCGCTCCTTCAGCCGGCGCATGTCGACGTTCAGCTTCAGCAGCACCTGCTCGGCAAGCCCGCCCTTGTGGTTCACCAGCGCCCACAGCACATGCGGCACCGACCACTGGCTGTTCCGCTTCTGCCGCACCAGCTCCTGCGAGGCCGCCAGCACCTCCTGCGCCTGCTCCGTGAATCTGTCCTGTCGCATCATCGTTCGCTACTCCTGTGACTCGCTCGAATGTCCAGGGGTTTGGGGCGCCGCTCGTTCGTGTTCCCTGGTCCCACGCCCGCCATGACCTGCGGCAGCGGATTACGCGCCGCCGCCCTGGTACGGTGCCGGCAGCCGCGTCGCCCGGAGGCGGTTCAGCTCCGCCCGCGTCGCCTCCAGTTCCGCCTGCAGCCGCCGGATCTGCTCGTTCATCCGCAGGATGATGTCGACCCCCGCCAGGTTGACGCCCAGCTCATCGATGAGCCGCTGCGCCGTCCTGATCCGCTGGATGTCGGCATTCGAGTACATGCGGATGTTCCCTCCCGTCCGCTTCGGACGGATGAGCCCCACCTTCTCGTAGTACCGCAGCGTCTGCTGGTGCATGCCCACCAGCCGCGCGGCAATGGAGATGACGTACATCGGCTCGTCGTCATCGACATCCAGCGGGGCATTCCGGCCGTCCATGTCGTCGTACTGCGCCATCCGTCACCTCCTTTCCTCAGTGCCGGGCCGCTGCCCCGCGCAGCTCGCGGAGCGCCTCCCAGTGCTTCCGCTCCTCGGCCGTCAGGTGGTCCGGCAGCAGGACCCGCACCTTCACGTACAGGTCGCCCCGTTTGCCCGCCTGCCCGAGCACCGGCATCCCTTTCCCCGAAAGGCGGAACTGCCGCCCGTTCTGCGTCAGCTCCGGGATGCGCAGCGCCACCCGGCCGTCGATCGTCTGGACCATCACTTCGCCGCCGAGCACCGCATCGACCACCGGCACGTCGACCTCGGTCACCAGGTCGTCGCCCTTCCGTTCGAAGCGCGCATGCGGCAGCACGGTCACCAGCAGGTAGAGGTCGCCCGGCGCGCCATTGCCGATGCCGGGCCGGCCCTCGCCGGCAATCCGCACCCGCGACCCCGTCTTCACGCCCGGCGGAATCCGCACCTCCAGCCGCCGCACCTTCATCGTCGTGCCCATGCCCTCGCAGGCGTGGCAGAGCGCACCCGCGATCTCGCCGGTGCCGCCGCAGGTCCGGCACACGTCCGGCGTCTGCAGATTCAGCGTCCGGGTCGTCCCGTGGAACGCCTCTTCGAGGGTGATCTCCACCGGTGTCTCGACATCCTGGCCGCGGCGGCTGCCGCCCATCCCGCGCGGCCCCCCGCGCTCCCGCCGGAACAGCGTCTCGAAAATCGAGCCGAAGTCCCCGAACGGGTCGCCGCCGCCGTTCTCGCGGCCGAACGGGCTCCCGCCGCGGGCGAAGGGGTTCCCCCCGCCCGGCCGCGCCCCCGCCGCCTCGAACTGGTCCGCCAGCTCCCACTGGTCGCCCCAGCGGTCGTACTTCTTCCGCTTCTCCGGGTCGGAAAGGACCTCGTACGCCTGGTTGATCTCCTTGAAGCGCGCCTCGGCCGCCTTGTCGCCCGGGTTCACGTCCGGGTGGTACTTGCGGGCGAGCTTCCGGTAGGCCGCCTTGATCTCCTTCTCGCTGGCCGTCCGGCTGACGCCAAGCACCTCGTAGAAGTCCTTTGCCATGCCCGTAGCATACCCCGGCCCCGGCGTCCTGCGCAACCTCTTTGCCAAAATTCTTACAACGCCGTTATCAGACCTCTTGACAACACCTCGCGCCCTCGCCACAATGAGGCCGAAACCACCACAGCCAGGGAGGTGCACCGATGGCTAACGCACTCACTCGCTGGGACCCCGCCGCGGAAATCACCGCCATGCGGAACCTCATGGACCGCCTCTTCGAGCAGTCCTTCGGCCGCTTCCCGGCCTTCCGCAACGGCAGTGAAGACCTCGGCCCCATCACCCTCGCCCTCGACGTGATCGAGCAGCCCGATAGCTTCGTCATCAAGGCCGCCATCCCCGGCGTCGACCCCAAGGACGTCGACATCTCCGTCGAAGACGACGTCCTTACCATCAAGGGCGAGTTCAGCCACAAGGAAGAGGCCAACGAGGAGAACTACCTCCGCCGCGAGATCCGCTACGGCAGCTTCCAGCGGCAGCTCCGTCTCCCGCCCACCGTCGACGCCGAGAAGGCCTCCGCTTCCTTCGAGCACGGCATGCTCCGCCTGGTGCTGCCGAAGAAGCCCGAAGCCCGCGCTCGCTCGATCAAGATCACCCCGCAGGGCGTCGTCGAAGGGCAGACGGTCTCCAACAGCTGACCGCCAGTCATTCGAGGGGAACCAGCACAGCGGCCCCGGTCACCTGACCGGGGCCGCTGCTGTTTCTCCCGCGCGGGAGCCTGCCCGCGCCAGGTCAGTCGCAGCCGCCGTCGTCGAACCGCTCGCCGCCCGTGATGTGGATCGCCGCGGCCCATGCCGCCAGCACCGCCCCGGCGCCCAGCACAAGCCCCGCCGGCAGGAGCAGCAGCGAGGCCCGCACCGCCCGCACTCCGGCAGCCCCCAGCGCCGCCGCCAGCCCCGCCAGCGCGGCCCCCCGCCACAGCAGCGGCGCCGGAGCCAGCGTCAGCAGCGGCAGGTCGCCGTGTCCGTGCGCCTCCGCCGGTTCGCCCGGCAGGCCGGCCGGTTCCTCAGCCGCCATGCCGCTGGTCCGGCGGAAGCATGTTCGGAATGCCGTCCTCAATCGGGTAGCGCTCGCCACACGCCCTGCACACCAGCACCCCCGCCACGATCTCCCCCTCCCGCTCCTCGGCGTCGCGCAGTTCGAGCTCCCCCTTGCACAGGGGACAGCACAGGATCTCCAGTAGAACCGGTTCCATCGCCACCCATCCTACCGCGGCCTGCCCGTTCGCGCCTTGGCGTATTCGCCCGCCGTCCGCCACCATACCCGCGGTGAACTGGCTCGACCTGCTCATCCTCGCCGTTCTCGCCTTCTCCACCTGGCGCGCCTACGCCAGCGGGTTCATCCGCGAACTCGTCGTCCTCGTCTCCGTCATCCTCGCCATCCCAATCGCCGGCGCCCTCTACTCCCGCATGTTCCCGAAGGTCAATCCCATCTTCGATAACGAGGATCTCTCCGCGGTCATCTCCTTCCTCTCCATCCTGGCCGGCGTCATCATCGGCGGAAACGTCCTCGCCCACCTCCTCAAGCGCACCGCCGAGATGCTCAACCTCGGCGCGCTCGACCGCCTCGCCGGCGCCGCCTTCGGCTTCCTCAAAGCCGCCCTCGTCATCCAGGCCATCCTCATCGTCCTCGTCCGCTACCCGAGCCCCGACGTCCGCAGCGAAATCGATAGCTCCCGCGCCGCCAAAGCCCTCCTCGACGCAGCGCCGCTCACCCTGGCCTTCCTCCCGAAGACCTTCGAAACCGGCGTCGAGCTCTTCCGCAACGCCGCCGACAGCATCGATGGCCCCGGCGCCGCGCCGACGCCCGCCCGGTGAGCCACGACCCCCTCGCTGCCCTCCGGCAGCCGAACTTCGCCGCCTACGCCGCCGCCCGCCTCGTGAGCGCCGTCGCCATGACGATGCTCAACGCCACCATCCTCTACCACGTCTACCAGCTCACCGGCTCCGCCTACCAGCTGGCGTTTATCGGTCTCGCCCGGTTCCTCCCCTCCCTTGGCCTCACCCTCGTCGGCGGCGCCGTCGCCGATGCCCGCAACCGCAAAGTCATCGTGATGGTCACCCTGGTTGTCCCCGCCCTCGCCTCGGCCGCCCTCTTCGCCGCCACCGCCGGCGATGCGGTCACCTCGCCGCTCATCTACGCCCTTGTCCTGGCGGTCGCTGTCGCGGCCTCGTTCGAAGCCCCGGCCCGCCAGGCGCTCCTCCCCCAGGTGGTCACCCCGGAGGCCTTCCCAAACGCTATCGTCGTCAGCTCCACCATCCAGTCGCTCGGCTTCGTGACCGGCCCCGCCGCGGCCGGCCTCTGCATTGCCGTTTCGGGCGTCGGCGCAGCGTACGCCGTCCACGCTGCCCTCGTCCTCGCCGCCGTCGGCATCACCGCCCTCCTCCGGCCCCGCCCCGTCCAGGGCCCGCGCCGGGCCGTCTCCCTCGCCGCCATCCGCGAAGGGCTGGAGTTCGTCTTCCGCCGCCAGCCGCTCATCGGCGCCATGACCCTCGACATGTTCGCCGTCATCTTCGGCGGTGCCCAGGCGCTCCTTCCCATCTACGCAACCGACATCCTCCAGGTCGGCGGCCTCGGCTACGGCATCCTCTCCGCCTCCCTCGAAGCCGGCGCCCTCCTCATGTCGCTCCTGCTCATCATCCTGCCCCCCGTCCGCCAGGCCGGCCGGGCCCTCCTCGTCGCCGTCGCTCTCTTCGGCCTCGGAACGATCGTGTTCGGCCTCTCCCGCAACTTCTACCTCTCCGTGGCGGTCTACGCCTGCATCGGCATGGCCGACCAGGTCTCCGTCGTCCTCCGCCAGACCATCATCCAGCTCGCAACCCCGGATGAACTCCGCGGCCGCGTCTCCAGCGTCAACATGCTCTTCATCGGCGCCTCCAACCAGCTCGGTGCAGTCGAATCGGGCCTCGTCGCCGGCCTCACCAGCGCCACATTCGCCGTCGTCTCCGGCGGCGCCGGCACGCTCGCGGTCGTCGCGTTCGTCGCAGCACGGCTGCCCGGCCTCCGCCGCTACCGGATCGAGCCCGAAGTCCGCGGCGAAGCCGTCACCTCGCAGGCCGCCGCCGGGTGACCGTCCTTGCCGCACGCCCCGCGCCGCTCTGCCATACTGCAGGCGTGGACCCGGCCGCCGACGCCATCGCCCGCGAAATCGACGCCCTCCTCGACGCCTACGACCGCGAACTCGAGTACTTCGAGAGCACCGCCGCCCTCCTCATTCCCCTCATGCGCGACCTCCTCGCCGCGATCGATGCCGCCTTCGCCAGCCCGTCCGACCCGCAGGTCCTCGAAGGCGCCCGCAACGCCCGCGCCCGCTACGTCGAAGCCCTCCAGGGCCTGCAACCCCTGCTCGACGACTGGCTGAAGGTGCGCGGCTCCA
Source organism: Tepidiforma bonchosmolovskayae (assembly GCF_008838325.1). Taxonomy (GTDB): domain Bacteria; phylum Chloroflexota; class Dehalococcoidia; order Tepidiformales; family Tepidiformaceae; genus Tepidiforma; species Tepidiforma bonchosmolovskayae. The sequence goes on from NZ_CP042829.1 coordinate 1,657,537, forward strand.
ACTGGCGCGCCTGGGAGGCCGAGCCCGCCATGTCCGACCTCCAGTACGCCCGCCTGGAGCGCCTCTCCGCCCGCGAAACCGCCCTCGCCCTCGGCCGCGACGAGTTCGACCGCCTCCAGGATGCCGTCCGCAGCCGCCTCCTCCTCTTCGAAGAAGCGACCCGCGGCCGCTGACTACAGCTCCCCCAGCTCGATGACCGGCGGCAGCGGATGCGGCCCGTGCGGTTCGAACACCCGCGGCTCCGCCAGCACGCTGTTCAGCAGCATCGGCGGCAGCTCCGCAAGGATATACTCGAACGTCAGCGGCCCGCCCGGGCGCCGCCAGCTGAAGTTGTTGTTCGTCGCGAACATCAGCGTGTAGGCCACCAGCCGCGCGTCACGCGGAATGAACACCCCCTCGTTGATGCCCCACGTCACCACGTCCATCAGCGCGTGCTCGTAGTCCCGGTCCGCCTCCCGCACCCGTTCCCGCCCCTCCGGCGAAAGGTTCCGCGAGCGCCCCCCGACATAGCTCGCCCGCACGATCGTGTGGTGCTCGCCCATGATCAGCAGGTCCCGCAGCGCGTTGAACAGCGCCGCCTCCGGCCCCGGCGCACGCTCGATGATCGCCCGCAGCCGCCGCTCGGCCGTGCGCACCGCCTCCACCGCCACCTCCACCCAGAGGTCTTCCTTGCTCCGGAACTGGTAGTAGATCACTGCCCGGCTCGTGCCCAGCTTCGCCGCCACATCCTCGAGCGTCGCATCCGGCAGCCCCTTCTCCAGCACCACCTCCGCCATCGCCCGCATGATCTCCCGCCGGCGGGCCTCCGCTCGCGCCGGGTCTTGCACCCGGTATCCTCGCAATCCAAACTCGTCGCCCATCGCGTCCCCGGCGTCACCCGCATTGTTGCACGGCGGCCATTGACAACTCTACCACCCCCGCGATAGATTGCACGCCTTCGGATAAACACACGCGTCTAATCTTTGCTGTCGGGTTGGGCGCGTGGTCCGAAGCGGGCCCGGGTGCGGTGTGCAGGCTTTGTAGGGGCGCCTGCACACCCCCCGGAACACCCCGAACCACCCCCGGCGGGCGAGCGGACCGCAATCCCGCTCACCCCCAAACACGTACCGTTGGCAAATAGGCGATATTGACGGCGCCTATGAAGGGCAGTACAAGGCACGCATCTATGCCGGCCGACGCAGCCGGCGCCACGCACCCGGGGGGAAGGGACACCATGCACCGCGACAACTACTGGACCAGGAAACTCCGCCGCCGCAGCTTCCTCGGCGGCACCGCCGCCGCTGGCCTCGGCGCCAGCGCATGGATCCTCGCCGGCTGCGGGGACGATGACGATTCCGGCGCCGGCAAACCGACGCCGACACCCGCCGGCGTCCGCCCCGGCACCCCGACCCAGCCCACGCCCACGACCCCGGGCGAGGTCGTCAAGAAGGGCGGCACCTACAGGCTCCGCCAGGGCGCCATCTTCGCCACCATCAACCCCTACGGCGGCCTCGATAGCGGCCTCCTCTGGGGCTTCACCATCTTCGACCACCTCTGGTACACCCCGCTCGATACCGGCATCCGCGAAAACTTCCTCGCCACCAGCATCGAGCAGCCGGATCCGCTCCACTTCACGGTCAAAATCGGCGAGGCCTACTTCCACAACAAACCCCCTGTCAACGGCCGCCGCGTCAAAGCCCAGGACGTCGCCGCCTCCTACATGGCCGCCCGCCAGCAAACCCGCATCTCCAACTCCTCCTGGTGGACCCAGGTCCTCGATAACGTCGTCGCCGTCGACGACTCCACCATCAACTTCACCCTGAAGCAGGTCGACGCCTGGACCTTCTCCTCCACCAACGGCGGCAGCCCCATCGGCTCCTCCATCCTCCCCGAGGAGATCGCCAAGGACCCCTCCTTCATGGATAAGGACCTCATCGGCAGCGGCCGATTCGAGTTTGTCAGCCACGAGAACGGCGCCAACTTCAAGCTCAAGCGCTTCGAAAAGTGGCGCGTCCCCGGTGAGCCCTACCTCGCAGCCCAGGAGTACCGCCTCATCCAGGAGCAGGCTGCCGCCCTCGCCGCCTTCTCCGCCGAAGAAATCCACACCGTTGCCCTTAACAACAAGCTTGAGCGCGAAGACCTCGTGAAAAAGCACGGCGACAAAATCGTCATCGACGCCGAGGACTCCCGCTCCGTCTGGACCGTCCTCCCCCGCGGCGATGGCCAGTGGGCCGACCCCCGCGTCATCCAGGCCATCTCCATGGCCATCGACCGCAAGGAGCTCATCAACCTCATGAACTTCGGCGAGGGCAAGATCAGCGGCCCCGTGCCCCCGGCCTTCGGCGAAGCACTCCCCGAGGCCGACCTCATGGCCACCTGGGGCAAGCACGACCCCGCCGAGGCGAAGAAGCTCCTCGCCGCAACCGCTTTCAATACCGCCAAAGAGTACGAGCTCAAGTACATCACCCCCGGCGACCGCAACCAGCAGTTCGCCCAGATCATCCGCTCCCAGCTCGAAAAGAACCTCGGCCTCAAAATCAAGCTCGTCGGCGAAGACCTCGGCCGCTGGCTCCAGCAGTCCCTCTACGGCTCCCAGTACGACGGCTTCATGGTGTACGCCAGCCTCGCCTACGACGACCCCAGCTCCTACATCGGCGGCTACGCGAAGCAGATCGGCGGCCGCCCCAACTGGGCCGGCTACAGCAACGACGAGATGGACGAGCTCGTCAAGAAACAGAAGACCATCCTCGACGACGCCCAGCGCAAGGCCGCCGTCCAGGACATCCAGCGCAAGGCCTGGGAACGGGGCGCACCCTTCATCCCAACCTTCATCGCCATCTCGAACAGCGCCACCTGGAGCTACGTCAAAGGCCGGGTCGTCGGCCGCGGCAGCTACGGCCTCTTCAACGGGAAAATCTGGATCGACAAGTAGAGGAGCGGCATGCGCCAGTACATCCTCCGGCGGCTCGCCTACGTGCCGCTCATCATGGCGATCGTCTCCGTCCTCGCCTTCTTCACCCTCCGCATGCCCTGGGCCGTCGACCCGGTCACCCTCTACGTCAATCAGAACACCACCCTCGAGCAGGAGCAGGAGATCCGCCGCGAGCTCGGCCTCGATAAGCCCGCCGTCCAGCAATTCTTCATCTGGCTCGGACAGGTCGCCCGCGGCGACCTCGGCGAAACCTTCCGCTCCCGCCAGCCCGTCTGGCAGGAGATCGTCCGCCGGTTCCCGGTCAACTTCGAAATCCTGCTCCTCTCGATCTTCTTCTCTACCCTCTTCGGCGTCACCTTCGGCGTCATCACTGCCGTCAAGCAGAACTCCCCCATCGACTACGCCTTCCGCTTCCTTGCCGTCTTCGGCCAGTCGATCCCCGATTTCTTCCTCCTCATCCTCCTCATCGTCCTCCCCTCCATCTGGTGGAACTACTCCCCGCCCGTCGGCGGCCACATCCCCTTCACCCGCGACCCCCTCGAAAACCTGCGACTCTACCTCCCGCCCACCATCCTGCTCGGCGTCGGTGGCGCCGCCGCCATGATGCGTCTCACCCGCTCCTCCCTCCTCGAGGTTTTCCGCCAGGACTACATGCGCACGGCGCGCGCCAAGGGCCTGGGCGGCAGCGCCGTCGTCCTCCGCCACGGCCTCCGCAACGCCCTCATCCCGATCGTCACCCTCATCGGCGGCCAGGTCACCGCCCTCTTTTTCGGCTCCCTCATCCTCGAACAGGTCTTCTCCATCAACGGCCTCGGCCAGTTCTTCCTCGTCTCCTCCGTCACCGGCGACTTCCCGGTCATCCAAACCCTCGTCCTCTACACCGCCTTCGTCGTCATGGTCATGAACCTCCTCGTCGATATCTCCTACGCCCTCATCGACCCCCGCGTGAAGTACACCTGATGGCTGCCACCACTGCCGCCGCCCCGCTCGATTTCGCCCCCGTCTACCGGCGCCCCGGCGTCCTCCGCCGCCTTGGCCGTACCGCCAGGCAGCACCCGGCCGGCGTGTTCGGGTTCGTGGTGCTCGTCGTCTTCGTCCTCGCCGGCCTGTTCGGGCCCGCCCTCGCCCCTTACGACCCCAACGCCCTCAGCGTCGGACGCCCGCTCGAAGGCCCCTCCTGGCAGCACCCCTTCGGCCTCAACCAGAACGGCCAGGACATGCTCAGCCGCGTCATCGCCGGCGCCCGTGTCTCCCTCATCATCTCCTCCGCCGCCATCTTCATCGGCGCCGCCTCCGGCGCCTTCCTCGGCATCCTCGGCGGCTACTACGGCCGCTGGCTCGATTACCTCATCCAGCGTTCCGGCGAAGCCTTCGCCGCCTTCCCCTCCCTCGTCCTCTACTTCATGCTCCGCGCCGCCCTCGGGCCCGGCATCGAAGCCATCATCGCCGCCATCGCCATCGGCGCCCTCTTCGGCGGCAACCGCGTGCTCCGCTCCGCCACCATCATCGAAGCCCGCCAGACCTACGTTGAAGCCGCCCGCGCCATCGGCTGCTCCGAATGGCGCATCTTCATCCGCCACGTCGTCCCCAATGTCCTCCCCCTCGTCATCGTCATCATGAGCGGCGCCCTCGGCGGCGCCATCCTCGCCGAATCCGCCCTCTCCTTCCTCGGCCTCGGCCCCGACGTCGTCTCATGGGGACGCGACATGAGCGGCCAGAACCTCTCCATCGCCCGGACCGGCTACTGGCACGTCGTCGTCTTCCCCGGCATCGCCATCAGCCTCGTCGTCCTCGGCGCCAACCTCCTCGGCGACTCCCTCCGCGACATCTGGGACCCCCGCCTCCGCCGGTAGAAGCGCAGCTACCGCGCCTGCGCCCGCGCGAACTCCCCCTCCCGCCACGCCCGCAGCGTCAGCAGCAGCGCGCTCACCAGCGCGACCAGCACCGGCGCCAGCACGAACGTCCACGTCCCGAACGACCGGTCGTTCGTCGCCCAGAGGGCCCCCAGTGTCAGCCCCATCCCGATGATCGTCCCGAGGGTGTACGTCAGCCGCGCCTCCCGGCCCTCCCGGTAGCGCATCCCGCCCGCCCAGAGCGCAATCGCCGGGAAGCCCGTCGCCAGCAGGTAGATCAGCACCACCGCGATGCCGAACAGCCACGCCCAGCCGAGCGCCCCGGCGACCACGTGCAGCGCGAACGCCGCTGCAAACGCCAGCCCCGTCGCCCCAATCCCCAGGACCGGCTTCGTCCACGACATCGTCCCGAGGATACCACCCGGCCGCGCCGCCCTCAGCAGGCCAGCGAACGCACCAGCACCACCCCGGCCACGGCAGCCGTCTCCGCCCGCAGCACGTACGGGCCCGCCCGCGCGAAGAGCGCCCCCTTCGCCCGCAGCAGCGCCAGCTCCCCCGGCGAAAAGCCGCCCTCAGGCCCGCACACCACCGCCAGCCGCCCCCGTCCCGGCAGAAGCGGCCCCAGCGCCGCCAGCCGCAGCCCGTCCCGGTCGAGCGCCACCAGCGTCCCGCGGAACGCCCCCAGCAGCCCATCCAGCCCGGCCGCCGGTTCGATGACCGGAACGTACAGCCGCCCGCACTGCTCGCTCGCCTCGACGGCGATCCGCTCCCACCGCTCCCGCCTCCCGTCCGAGGGCGCTTCGCCCCGCTGCCCGAACGCCGTCGCCACCGGCCGGATGATGTCGGCGCCCGCCTCTGTGCACTTCTCCACCGCCCACTCAAACCGCTGAGCCCGGATGAGCGGCACCCACGCCTCGACCACCGGCTCGGGCGGCGGCTCCTGCCGCACCACCCCGAGCACCTCCACCGCAACCCGGCCCCTGGCCGTCTCCCGCACCTCCGCCTGCCACTCCCGCCCCTCGCCCGCGAACAGCCGCACCTCCTCGCCGGGCCGGACGCGCAGCACGGCGGCCAGCCGGTTCGCCGCCTCGCCCTCCAGCAGCAGCCGGCCCGGCCCAAGCTTCCCCCGCACAAACAGCCGCGGCACGTGTCCCATCGTCCCCGTAGCCTACCGCGCATTGCTGCCCCAGTGCCCGTTTGCCATACTGGCCGTCGGTCCTTTTTCGAAACGGACACGCCCCTGCTTGCGAGGTTCCCATGCCAAGGCGCCTGGCCGTCGGTGTCGGATTCACCGGCAGCCCCGAACAAAACAGCCACACCATCGAGAAAATCAAGGTCGCCGAAGAAGTCGGCGTCGAAGCCGTCTTCACGGCCGAGACCTGGGGCCGCGACCAGTTCTCCCTCCTCACCCAGATCGCTCTCAATACCAGCAAAATCAAACTCGGCACCGGCATCGCCCCGGTCTACGGCCGCTCCCCCGCCGTCCTCGCCATGACCTTCGCCACCCTCGATGAGCTCTCCGGCGGCCGCGTCATCATCGGCCTCGGCACCTCCGGCTCCCGCGTCATCGAACACTGGCACGGCGAAAAATTCTCGAAGCCAATCCGCCGCACGAAAGAGTATGTCGAGATCATCAACATGATCATCGGCGGCGAAAAGCTCTTCTACGACGGCGAAATCTTCAAACTCCAGCGCGGCTTCAAACTCCTCTTCGAACCGCCCCGCAAGCACATCCCCATCTACGTCGCCTCCATCTCCCCCAAGAGCATGGAGTCCCTCGCCACCTGCGCCGACGGCTGGATGCCCATCTACTGGCCCAAGTCGAAATACCGCGAGGCGAAGGAGTTCATCAGCCGCGCAGCCGTCGCCGCCGGCCGCCCGGCCGATGCCGTCGAGTGCGTCGCCCAGCTCACTGTCGTCATCAACCCCGACATCGAAAAGGCGAAGGTCCAGGCCGCCGGCCCCATCTCCTGGTACGTCACCAACATGGGCGACTTCTACCACGAAATGCTCGCCCGCAACGGCTTCGCCGAAGAGGTCGCAGCCATGCGCAAGGCCGCCGAGACGAGCAAGCCCATGCCGTTCGGCACCACGCCCGAAATCATGGCCGCCATGGGCGACCGCATGCTCGAAGAGACCGCCGTCTACGGCGACCTCGAAACGGTCGCCGCCGGCATCGAAGAGCGCCGCCAGCTCGGTGTTGACCTTCCCGTCATCACCATGCCCCAGGGCAGCCTCAACGAGGTCGAGCGGATCCTCGGCACGCTCGTCGCCTGAGGCCCGAACCGGACCGCACCGCTTCGGGGGAGGGCAGCGGCCCTCCCCCGTTCCGTTATCTGCCTACACCCCGAGCGCCCGCGCCAGGGTCTCCAGCGCCTCCAGCGCCTCGGCTGGCGAGTTTACCACCAGGTCCGCCAGCTCCACGATCCGCGGCGGCGTCTCCCTGCCCCCCGCCACCCCCACCAGCAGCACGTGCAGCCCATCCTTCCGCGAGGCCTCCAGCGCAGACTCGAACATCGCCACGTCCGTCGCATCGTCCCCCAGCACCAGCAGCGACTTCGCCCGGTACCGCCGGATCAGCGCCGTGAGCGCGACCCCCTTCCCCGCATTCGCGTTCGGCAGCACCTCGAGCACCATCTTCCCCTCGCGCAGCCGGAGCCCCTCGGGCAGCGTCGCAAGCGCACGCCGCAGCGGCCCCTCGAGATCCGGCGCCTTCCGGAAGTGGAACGCCGTCGAGACCGCCTTCCGCTCGATGTGGAGGAACGAGCTCGGCACCGCCGTGATCACCTGCTGCTCCACCTGCTCGAGGGCTGCGCTCAGCGCCACCCGGTTCACCCCGGGAATCAGCGGGTCATCGAACGACGCCTCCAGCCCGTGGCTGCCCACCACGTCCACCCCCTCCACGGGCACCATCCGCCGCGCCGTGTTCAGGTCCCGCCCCGTGATGACGGCCACCTTCGCCTTCTGCGCAATCCGGTCGAGCACTGCCAGCGTCCCCGGCGGAACCCGCGCTTCCGACGCATTCGCCACGATCGGCGCCAGCGTCCCGTCCAGGTCCGATGCCACCAGCAGCGGCCCCCGGGCCGCCGCCAGCGCCTTGATCCGTTCGATCGCCTCGATCGTCAGCATTTCCCCTCCAGGTCCGCGAGGAACCGCTCGCCCCACGATTTCGCGTCATGCTCCCGAACCTTCGCAATGAAAGCATCGCTCACCCGTGCCGGCCGCCCCTCCAGCCCCTCAACCAGCCCCTCCAGCAGCGACCCCTGGTCCAGCGGGTCCACCGCCCGCAGCCCCTCACGCCCGTCACCGCCGTACACCTTCGCAACGCCTGCATCGACCCCCGCCAGCACCACCGCCCGCTCCTCCGCCGGCCGGAGCGACTGCGCAATCGCCGCCTGCAGCGGCACCAGGTTCATCCCGTCCGCCAGCGACGACGTGAACACCACATCCGCATCGCGCTGGAGCGCGACCACGTCGTCCCAGCCGACGCTCGCCCGCACCTGCGTGAACGGGCATCCCACCCAGTAGGCAGCCTCCCGCGCCCGCGCGGCCTCCCGCTCGATCGCCGCCTCCAGTGCGCCGTACACCTCCACCCCTTCGCGCGTCGGCGACGCAATCCCGATGTACGCGAACCGGTGCCCCCGCCGGTACGCCTCCGCAATCGCCCGCAGCCGCTCCGGGATCCCCTTCGTGAAATCGCCCCGTTCGAGCCCCACCACGACCGGCAGCCCCAGCTCCCGTGCCAGCCGCACCCGCGTCACCGGCCGGGCCCGCCGCGCCGCCGTCAGCACCTCCTCCGGGTCGATCCCCACCGGGTACGCCCCCAGCCGCACCAGCCGCCCCCCGGCCTCCACCCCGCCCGGCGCCGGGCGCGCGCCGCACAGCTCGCCTGCAGCCTCGATGAACCGCTCCACATCGCCCGGCGTCTGGAAGCCCGCGAGGTCGGCGCCGAGCATGCCCGCCACGATCGCCCGCAGCCGCTCCCGCGCCTCCCCTTCGAGGTACGGCCGGATGACCGCCATCGACGGGAACGGGATGTGCAGGAAAAACCCGATCGGCCCCCGGTAGCCGCGCTCCCGCAGCATCGCCGGCACAAGCGCCAGCTGGTAGTCGTGCACCCAGCAGCTCTGCTCGCCGTCCTCTTCGCATGCCGCCGCCGCGAACGCCCGGTTCACGGCCACGAACGACTGCCAGCCCGCCTCCGACGGCGGGTGCGGCTCCGGGTAGTACGGCGTCGCCTTCGGCAGGTCGACCCGCACCAGGTGGAAGAGCGGCCACGTGAAACTGTTCGCCACCTCGCCGTAGTGCCCCTGCCACGTCGACGAGCCGAAAAACAGCCGCCGGTGCCGCAGCGGGCCGCGCGGCGTCTCCAGGATCTCGTACCCCCGCTCGTCGACCCACTCCCGGTCGAATCGGCCCATCCCGGCGCCGATCCACGTCGTCCCCGTCCGCCCGTCCCACGGCGCGATCACCGGCCGGACCGCCGCCAGGAGCCCGCCGCTCGCCGCCGCCGAGGGCGAATCGGCCCACCGCGGCGCCTCGTGGTCGAGGAACGCACGGTTCGCAAGAATCAGCTGGGCGCGGGCAGTCATTGCTCCAGTAGGCACGATCCCGCCGCCGGCGATCAACCCCCGGGTCCGTCACCCGGGGCCGGGGCCTCTGCGGGCCCCTCAGCCGAGCAGCGCACTCGCCGTCCCCACGATCGTCTTCGTGCCGTCGTCCTTCTCCGTCCAGACGTCGAGGTGGGCCCGGCGCCGCCGGCCCTCCGGCGTGACTGCCCGAACCACGCCGCGCGCCGTCACCGCCTCCCCGCCCCAGAGCACGTTCACCAGGTTCAGCGACATCCGCCCGCCGGCCAGCCACCCCAGCCCGAACCGGTTCGTCAGCATCTCCGAAATGAACACCGTGCTCAGCGTTCCCTGCACGACCACATCCGGGAACCCGAGCTTCCGCGCCTCCTCCGGGTCGTTGTGGTAGTTCCGCTTCGGCCCGCTGAACGCCATGCACAGCTCCAGGTCGGCCACCTTCCGCACCGGCTCCAGCACCTCCAGCGGCTCCCCGGCCGGCTCATCCGGGCGCGTACTCCGCCGCGCGCCCTGGTCGCGCCCGACCACCTCCTGCCCTTCCGGCACGTCCAGCAGGAACGACTGGTGGCACCGCCCCCGCGCCACCATCACGTCCTCCCCGTTGAACACGCAGAACTCCAGCACCACCACATCCCGGTCCTTGCGGATGTACCGGTCCACGATCATCCCGTGCGTCCACAGCCGCGTGCCCACCGGCACCGCCCGGAACAGCTCCCACTCCTGCCGGATGTGCAGGTTCCCGTACAGCTTCGGCAGGTACCAGTCGCGCAGCCGGAAGGCGTACTGCTCGCTGTGCAGCAGCAGTGCCGGCGCCAGCGGCCCGCCCAGCGGCGACGGCCCCGTGTACCACGGGTTCGCGTCCCGTGTCGCTTCGATGTACCGCGCGATCATCTCCGCGTCGGCGAGGTACTCGTGCCGCCCGAGGTACTTCCCGACGTAGCTGTCGTCATCCCATTCGGCCATCGCGCATCCCTCCGCCCGCGCACCCTACCACCGACCCCGCCCCGGCCGTCAACCGCCCGCCGTCGGCTCCTTGCCGTCCGGCTCCCGGGGGCCCTTCCTCTGCCACCAGGCGGCAGCCTGGTGCCGGCTCTGCACGCCCAGCTTCGCCAGGATGCGGCTCACGTGCGTCTTCACCGTCTCCGACGAAATGCCGAGCAGGGCCGCGACCTCCGCGTTGGTCCGGCCCTCTGCGACCAGTCCGAGCACTTCTCGCTCACGCGGAGAAAGCCTGCAGCCCGCCATCGCCGCCGCCCCGGCCTGGCTCGCCCCGGGCCGGCAGGGAGCTCACGCCCGCCCGCCGGCCCGCTCGAATCGCTCCCGCCCGAGGCGTCACTGCCGCGCCGCCGCCTGGCAGGCTGCGACATCGCTCGCCGGCGCGCCCGTCCCCACCGCCTCCGCCATCTGCCGCAGGTCCATGCCGGGCCGGGTCGGATACCCCTTCGCTGCCAGGCACTCGGCCATCCGGTCCCAGCCTGCCTGGTTCGCGGCGTAGGCCGGTCCCGCCTGCCATGCCTCGAGCACCGGGCTGAACAGCCGCTCGACGCAAGCGAGGTGCGCCGCGCCGACACGGTCCAGCGCCTCCTTCGATGCCGAGGACGCGCCGCCGAACCCGATCGCCCCGTCCGGGTCGGTGAAGGTCGCTGGCCCGATGGTGACTCCGCCAACCTCCGCAGCGGCCGCCCTCGTGCACGCATCCGCAGCAGCGAACGCGCCCGCCACCTCGTCCCGCGTCACGACCCCGTCGGCGAGAATCGCCAGCACCGTCGCATCGGCCGAGGCGCGCAGCCGTTCGAGCAGCGCCGCCGGCACCTCCCGCGCCGCGGCATTGGGGGCGTCACCGCTCGCCCCGGGTTCCGCCGGTGCGGCGGCGCCCTGCGAAGGGGTGCCCGCTTCGGCCGAGCCAGCCGCTGCCCGCCACGCTGCAAACCCGGCGGCAGCAAGCACGGCTGCCACCAGGACGCTCGCGCCGACCATCGTTCGTTGCATCATCGTGTTCCTCCTGCTACTGAGGCGTTCCTGCTGCGCGCCGGCCGCGCGCCGCGCCGTCGGCTCACGGCTCCTCTGTGCCGCCCCATTGGGAATACCCCCAGCCCGCGACATAGACCTGGTGCGTGCCCACCAGCAAGGTCGCCGGTGACCCTCCGTACTGAATCCAGTTCACGCCCCAGGCGCTGTATTGCAGCAGCGTATCCTGCCACGCCTGGCCGTCGTACCACTGCAGGCGCACGACCGCGCGATCCACACAGCCCGAAGGCCCGTCAGTCCGGGCCCACCCGACGGTCGGCGCGCTGAACCACGTCGAACCCCACCATGTGCAGGCGGGCCATCCGTCGCTCCAGAAGCCCGTCCCGGCGCGCGCCACTCGCGGTTCATCGTTCGCCAGGAGCAGCCCGCCGGCAAGGGCAACACACGCGGCCAGCAGCGCCGCCACCCGGGGCATCGAACCTCACCTCCTTCCGGGGCGACCCTACCCTACACGCCTCGCACGGCCGGCGGTATCCCCCATCGGGGGATACGGTGGACGAAAGATTCGTCGTCTTGGAAAGATTCGGTTAAGCCCCGAGCGCCCGCAGCCGCTCCTCGAGCCCGGCCGCCCGCTCCCGCGTCTCCGCTGCCGTCGCCTCCATCCCCTGGACCACGTGCTGCGGGGCCTTCGCCCGGAACGCCGGGTTCGCCAGCTGCTTCTCCAGCCGTTCGAGGTGCGCGCGCGCCTCCGCCAGCTCCTTCTCCAGCCGCGCCCGCTCGGCGGCAACGTCCACCTGCGGAAGCGCCACCGCGACCTCGGTATCCGCCACCCGGCCGAATCCCCACTCGCCCTCCGGCAGCGGCTCCTCCGGCCCCAGCACCGTCAGCTCCACGCGCGAGGTGAAGTTCGTCGCCGCCGCGGTCTCCCGCAGCGCCGCCGCATAGCTCTCCGCCCGCACCACCACCCGAGGACGCGCGCCCGCTTCCAGCCGCTTCTCCGCCCGGATGTTCCGGATCGTCCGGTTCACCTCGATGACGTGCGCCATCGCGGCCTCCGCCGCGTCGTCACCCCAGTTCCCGCCGCTCTTCGGGTACCACGCGACGATCAGCTGCGGTGCCATCTCGTCGTCGACGTGCCCGCGCAGCGCCTGCCACAGCTCCTCCGTCACAAACGGCATGAACGGGTGCAGCAGCCGCAGCCCATGGTCGAGCACGTGCACCAGCACCTTCAGCGGCCGCTCGTCCCCCGCCTGCAGCCGCGGCTTCACCATCTCGATGTACCAGTCGCAGAACTCGCCCCAGAGGAAGTCCTCGATCTGCCGCGCACACTCGCCGAGCTGGTACGCCCGCAACAGCGAATCCACATCCCGCTCCAGCCGCTCCAGCCGCGACAGGATCCACCGGTCCTCCAGCGCCAGCGTCTCCCGGTCCAGCGGATGCGGCCGCTTCAGCTTCCGCTCGCCCACCCGCATCAATACGAAGCGCGCCGAGTTCCACAGCTTGTTCGCGAAGTTCCGCGCCGCCGCCATCCGCTCGTCGCTGTACCGCTGGTCCTGCCCCAGCGTCGCACCGGTCACAATCGCGAACCGGAACGCATCCGCACCGTACGTCTTCGCCGCCACCAGCGGGTCCACCACGTTCCCGCGCGACTTCGTCATCTTCTCGCCGTGCTGGTCCCGGATCAGCCCGTGGAACAGCACCGTCCGGAACGGCACCGCCTTCTCCGGCCCCCGGTGCCGCATGTTGTAGAGACCGAACATGATCATCCGGGCGCACCAGAAGAACATGATGTCGTAGCCCATCTGCATGTCGGTCGTCGGGTAGAAGTACCGCAGGTCCTCGGTGTCATCCGGCCAGCCGAGGTCCGCATGCGGCGCCAGCGCCGAGCTGAACCACGTATCCAGCACGTCCTCGTCCTGCCGCAGCGCTCCGCCGCACTCCGGACAGGCATCCGGGTCCTCCACCTGGCAGATGGTGTGGCCGTTCTCGCAGTACCACACCGGGATCTGGTGCCCCCACCAGAGCTGCCGGCTGATGCACCAGTCCCGGATGTTCTCCATCCAGTTCAGGTACACCTTCTCGAACCGCTGCGGCACCATCCGGATCCGCCCGTCCTTCACCGCCGCAATCGCGTCGCCCGCCAGCGAGTGCCCCGGCTCATACTCCTTCGTCACCGCCACGAACCACTGCTCGCTCGGCAGCGGCTGCACCACCGTCTTGCACCGGCTGCAGTGCCCCACGCTGTGGGTGTAGTCCTCCACATGGTCGAGGAACCCCTCATCCTCGAGGTCCCGCAGGATCGCGGCCCGCGCCTCCTCGACCGTCATCCCGTTGTACGGCCCGGCCTCCTCGTTCATCCGCCCCTTCAGGTCGATCGCCACCACCACCGGCAGGTCGTGCCGCTGCCCGATCTCCCAGTCGTTCGGGTCGTGCCCCGGCGTCACCTTCACGGCCCCGGTCCCGAACTCCATCTTCACGTGCTCATCTGCCACCACCGGGATCTCCCGCCCGATGATCGGCAGGAGCAGCATCCGCCCGATCTTCTCCTCGTACCGCTCATCCGCCGGGTTCACCGCCACTCCCGTGTCGCCAACCATCGTCTCCGGCCGCGTCGTCGCCACCACGACATAATCCGGAAGCGGCATCCCGCCTTCGCCCACAATTGGGTAGCGGATGTAGTACAGCTTCGACGCCACTTCGAGGTAATCGACTTCGAGGTCGCTCAGCGCCGTCTCGCACCGCGGGCACCAGTTGATCATCCGCAGCCCGCGGTAGATCAGCCCGTCCCGGTACAGGTTCACGAAGGTCGTCCGCACCGCCTTGACGATCTGCGGGTCGAGCGTGAACACGTCCCGCGTCCAGTCGGCGCTCGCCCCCAGCTTCCGGTGCTGGTCGGCGATCCGGCTCCGGTACTTCCGCACCCACTCCCAGGTTCGCTCGATGAACCGCTCCCGCCCCAGGTCGTGGCGGGTCAGCCCCTCCTTCGCCAGCTCCTTCTCGATGACGTTCTGCGTCGCAATCCCTGCGTGGTCCTCGCCCGGCAGCCAGAGCGTCGGGTCGCCCTGCATCCGGTGCCACCGCACCAGCGCATCCGTAATCGCGTCCTCCAGCCCGTGCCCCAGGTGCAGCTCCCCGGTCACGTTCGGCGGCGGCATGATGATGCAGTACGGCTCCCGGTTCGGGTCGATCCGCGGCTGAAAGTAGCCCGCCTCCTCCCACATCCGGTAAATCCGCTCTTCGACGTTCGCCGGCTCGTAAGCAGGTGGCAGGACGGGACCCGGCGTCTGTGTCGTCATCGAGGCATCCCTGGCGGCGAAACTGGGCGGCGCGGCTGCGCCCTGGCCCTCAAGTGTAGCAGGGCACCCGGTTCTGGCCCTCCCGCAGGCCCCGGCCCTCAGCCCGCCAGCGCCAGCCGCCGCTGCACCGGCCTCGCCGGGAGGGCCGCCCGTTCGCGCGGCGCCGCCGCCGGCCGCCAGGGCGTCACCTCGACCGCCGGCCCCGCGCCCGTCACCGCGATCGTCACCTCCGCGGCCCCGTCCAGCTCTCCCGCGAGCGGCCGAAGCAGGGCCGCCAGCTCGTGCCCGTGATGCAGCGGCGCCGGGGCGCGCAGCCGCCACCGCCGCACCCCCGTGCCGGTCTCCGCCGTCACCGCAAGCCCCCGGCAGCTCAGCCCCCATGCCGCCAGCAGCTGCCCCAGCCGCTCCGCCCCTGCCGCTGCCCGCGCCGCCGATACCCCGCCCGCGAGCCGCACCGCCAGCCCCTCCGCCCGGGGCAGCATCCCCCGTGCCCCGCGCGCCTCGCAGATGGCCAGGCACCGCCGGGCGGCCCGCGCCGCCGCCAGCCCTTCCTCCACCGTGTCCGCCACTGCCCCGCGCACGTCGAGCCCCAGCCACGCCCGCGCCAGCCCCAGCAGCGCCGTCCCCGCGGACCGTTCGTCCGCGAACCGGCCTTCCAGCCCCGCAAGGTCGACCGCCACGGCCTCCCGCGAAACCACCGCGACAGCGGGTGTCGCCTTCCTCCGCAACACTGCCGCCAGCCGCTCGAGCGCATCGAGCTCGGCGCCGGGCCGAGCCGGGGCCCAGGCCAGTGCCGGGCACCGGCTCCGCGCCTCCGCCAGGGTCATCCCCGGCTGGACGCCCGCCGCCGACGCCTCGACTGATGGCACCGCCACCAGCGGCTCGCCCCCGAACTCCTGCACGGTCGCCGCCGGCCGTCCCCGCAGCCCCGGTTCCGCCCGCCGGGCCAGCTGCACCGAGAGCCGCGGCGCCGCCACAACCAGGATGCGCATCGCCAACCCCTTTCCGGCACCGAAGTTGACGGAAGAATAGAACAAACGTTCTGACTCTGCAACCCGTTCACGCGGCGATCTTGCTGACCGTCCGGTCGCCACCGGCTACGATCCCCGCCATGACCGTCCATCTCCCCCGGCTCCGCGACGCCGACCCCGCCAACCGCGCCCGTTACGGCGGCAAGGGCGCCAGCCTCGCCGCACTCGTTCGCGCCTCCTTCGATGTCCCCGACGGCTTCATCATCCCCGTCGATGTCGCCGCGCAGCTCCGCGGCGCCCCGGCCGGATGGCCCGCCGACCTCCGCCGCGAGCTCCTCGCTCGCCTCGCGGCCCTTTCCCCCGATTACGAGCCCGTCGCCGTCCGCTCCTCTGCCGCCGACGAAGACGGCGCCGCTGCCTCCTTCGCCGGCCAGCACGAGACGGTCCTCGGCGTCCGCGGCGGCGATGCCTTCCTCGATGCCGTCGCCCGCTGCCTCGCGTCCGCCCACTCCGAATCCGCCCGCGCCTACCGCGAAGCCGCCGGCGCCGCCCCTGGAGCGCAGATGGCCGTCGTCGTCCAGCGCATGGTCCCCGCCGTCGCCGCCGGCGTCGCCTTCTCCATCGACCCCGTCACCGGCAACCGCGACCACGTCGTCGTCGAAGCCGTCCAGGGCCTCGGCGACGCCCTCGTCTCCGGCCAGGCCGAGGGCCAGCGGTACGTCATCCACCGGGGCTCCCTCGCCATCCTCGAACGGCCCGAAGGCCCTGCCGTCCTGTCCGATGCCCAGCTCGCCGCCATCGTCCGCGCCGCCCTCCGCGCCGAGGACCTCTTCGGCGCGCCGCAGGACATCGAGTTCGCCATCGACGACCGCGGCGCCCTCTGGCTCCTCCAGTCCCGCCCCATCACCACCGCAGCGGCGACCGCCCCGAAACCCGATGGCCTCGGCGGCTGGTACAACGAATTCGACACCCCCACCTCCGACGCCGACCTCTGGACCAGCGCCAACGTCCAGGAGATCCTCCCCGGCCTCCTGACCCCGCTCACCATCACCACCTTCAACGAGACGGTCCCCCGCGCCTACACCGAGGACTACCACGAACTCGGGCTCCTCGCCCGCGACGAGAACCCCATCTTCATGGGCTGCTTCTACAACCGCGCCTTCCTCAATATGGAGGCGACCCGCCTCGTCGCCTCCCGCGTCCTCGGTTTCCGGGAAGGCGCCCTCGAGCAGCAGTACCTCGGCGGCCCCATCGAAGACGGCTGGCGGACGCCCCTCCCGCGCTTCACCACCTGGCGCCGCCGCCTCCTCACCGCGCCCCGCATGCTCCGCCTCATGGCCACGCTCGACAAACAGGCCGACCGCGCCGAGCGCGCTGTCTTCGATGCTGAACGGAAGGTCCGCGCCGTCGACCCCTACGCCCTCTCCTCTGCCGAACTCCAGCGCTACCGCGAGCGGATTCTCGATTTCGCGGCCCGCATCTCGCGCGTCCATCTCCGCGTCACCGGCGTCGCCGGCGCCGGCTACGACAACGTCCTCGCGCTCGTCCGGCCCGTCCTCGGGGACGAAGCCGAAGGCCGCGTGCCTACCCTCTTCACCGGCCTGCCCGGCGTCGAAAGCGCCCGCATCAGCCTCGACCTCTGGGAGCTCTCCCGCGTCGCCATCGAGACCGGCATCGCCGGCCGCTTCCGCGAACCCGGCTTCGACCCCCGCGACCCCGCCCTTCCTGCCCCCTGGCAGCAGCGCTACACCGCCTTCATCGAGCGCCACGGCCACCGCGGCCTCCACGAAATGGAGGTCGCCGCGAAGACCTGGCGGTGGGACCCGGCCCCGGTCGTCGCGATGGTCGCCTCCTACCTCGATATCGACCCCGACCACGCGCCTCCTGCCGTCCTCGCCCGCCAGGAGGCCGAACGCCTCGCCCTCACCCGCGAAATCGACGCCCGCCTCGGGTTCGCGCAGCGCCGCATCTTTCGCTGGCTCCTGCCCCGCGCCCAGGGGTGGGTCGCCCTCCGCGAGCGCACCAAGTCCATCCTCGTGCGCGCCGCGCGCCTCGGCGATTGGCACCTCGCCGCCATCCAGGCCCGTCTCCTAGACCTCGGCGTCATCCGCGAGCCCGACGACATCTTCTTCCTCTCCCACGAAGAGCTCTCGAATGTCCTCGCAAACGGCCTCCGCGTCGACCTCTCCGCACGCGTCCTCGCCCGCCGCCGCGAGTACGAGCGCAACCGCCACGTCATCCTCCCCGAGCGGTTCCGCGGTCGCCCGGTCCCCCTGCCCCCCGCCGAAGCCGGCCATGCCGGCGATGTCCTGAAGGGCACGCCGGTCAGCCCCGGCCGCGTCACCGGGCGCGCCCGCGTCATCCTCGACCCCCAGGTCGACGGCCCGCTCCAGCCCGGCGAAATCCTCGTCGCGCCCGTCACCGATGCCGGCTGGACGCCGCTCTTCGCGCTTGCCGCCGGCCTCGTCGTCGACATGGGGAGCGCCCTCAGCCACGGCAGCACCGTCGCCCGCGAGTACGGCCTCCCTGCCGTCGTCAACGTCCGCCAGGGCACCACCCGCATCCGCACCGGCGACCTCATCGCCATCGACGGCATCGCCGGCACCGTCACCATCCTCGAAGAGCCGCCTGCCGCCTGACCAGCCCAGGGCGCCGCTACCGGAAGAGCGGCCGCACCCCGCACCGCCCGGTCACCGTATCGAAGCATGGGTCGGGGCCTGCGTACTTTCCCAGCAGCCGCAGGCCCGCGGCCTCCCGGGCATCCAGCAGCATGCGGAACGCGGCGAGTTCCTCGTCAGTGAGGAGTTCGCCGCGCCAGATCTTCGCCACGCATTCCGCGCCGAACCGTTCGAACAGCGCCCGGTACATGCTCGCATTCTCGGGACGCAGGCGCTGCGCCGCAACGCGCCCGGCCGCACCCGGGCAGCTCAGCTGCCCCCGGCCGCCTCGCCCGACCCGGCCGCGACGGGCTCCTCAATATCCCAGCGCGCGGGCACCGGCAGGTACTGCACCGCGCCCTCGCCCACTTCGCGCACGATCGCATCCCACGCCGGGACGTCCCACTCGCTGACGAACGTGTACGAGCAGCCCCGGCGGCCCGCCCGCGCCGTCCGCCCGATCCGGTGGATGTACTCCTCCGGGTTCTGCGGCACGTCGTAGTTCACCACGTCCTCAATGTCCGGGATGTCCAGCCCGCGCGCCGCGACATTCGTCGCCACCAGGAACTCCAGCCGGCCCGCCCGGAAATCGGCCATCACCCGGTCCCGCTGCGACTGCCGCAGGTCGCCGTGGATCGCCTGGGCCGGCACCCCGGCCGCGTTCAGCGCCGCTTTCAGCCGGTCAACCCCCACCTTCGTATTGCAGAAGATGAGCGTCCGCCCGAGCCCGCGCATCTCGTACAGGTACTGCAGCGCCCGCAGCTTGTCCCGCTCCGCAACCTCGCAGTAGTACTGCTCGACCCCTTCCGCCGTCCGCTGCTCCGGGTCGACCGCCACCCGCTCGGCGTTCCGCATGTACCGCCACACCAGCCGGCCGATGCTCTCCGGCATCGTCGCGCTGAACAGCGCGGTCTGCCGGTCCTTCGGCGCGTGCCGCAGGATGTAGTCGATATCCCGCGCAAACCCGATGTCGAGCATCTGGTCCGCCTCGTCCAGCACCACGAATCGCACCTTCGCCAGCGAAAGCGTCCCCCGCTTGATGTGGTCGATCACCCGCCCCGGGGTCCCGACCACCACGTGGACACCCTTCGACAGCCGCTCGATGTCCGTTTGCACCCGGCTTCCGCCCGTCAGCGCCCAGGCCGTAAAGCCGTAAAAAAGCGCGAGATGGTCCATCACCTCGCGCACCTGCTTCGCCAGCTCGCGCGTCGGCACGAGCACAATCGCCTGCACCTCGCGGGCCTCCGGGTCGATGGTCCGCGCGAGCGGCAGCCCGAACGCCAGCGTCTTCCCGGTCCCCGTCTGCGCCAGCCCCACGACGTCGCTGCCGGCGAACAGCCGGGGCATCGCCTCGCGCTGGATCGGCGTCGGCTCCGTAAAGCCCAGCGCCGCAATCGCCTCCAGCCCGGTCGCATCGACGCCCAGCGCGCGGAACGCCTCCGAAATCGGAGCCAGCGCCGGCGGGCGGCCCTGCCGCCCATCACCGGGAGCAGCCTGCGCCGCACCAGTGCCGCGCCCGCGCCGTCGGCGCCTCCGCCGCGACGGTGCGCTGCCGGCCTGCGCCTCGCCCTGCGCCGGAGTCGCAGGTGCCGTCGGGGCCGGAGCCTGCTGCGACGGTGCACGCTCTGCCGCCGGGACGGATGCCGCAGCTCGGCCGTTCGTGCTCGCCAGCCGGCTCGGGCGCCGCGCCCCTGGCGATGCCCCGCGCGCAGCCGGCTCGCGGACCGCCGGAGCGGCAGGTTCGGCCGCATGGCCGTTCTGCGAATGAAGGGAATGGATGGTCGGAGAGGGGGCGCCCTCCTCCCCGGCAGTCCGCCGGAAAGGGCGCGCAATCGTGTCGATCAGCCTGGTCAGTTTCACGTCCTGTTCTTCGCCGCCGGCTCGTTCTCTCCCCGCGGGGAATCCGGCGGAATACGTCGCGTCAATGAAAATAAAGACATCCGCTGCGGCCCCTGCCAGCTCCCGGGCTCACCCGGCGGGCCGCACACAACGTGACGTACTTCCAGTGTAGCACGTCATATCGTTCGACATTCGTGCGCCGCCTCCCCAAAATCCCCTCCATGCCCTACGAACACATCGCGACCGAACTCTCCGACGGCATTCTCACCATCACCCTCGACCGCCCAGAGCAGCTCAACGCCTTCACGGCCACTATGCAGCGCGAGCTCATCGCCGCATTCGACGAAGCCGACGCCGACGACGCCGTCCGCGTCATCGTCGTCACCGGCCGCGGCCGCGCCTTCTGCGCCGGCGCCGACCTCTCCGCCGGGCCCTCCACCTTCGATGCCGGCGCCCGCGGCCGCCCGACCGATATCCGCGAGTACCGCGACGGCGGCGGCATGGTCACCCTCCGCATCTTCGAACTGAAGAAGCCCATCATCGCCGCGATCAACGGCCCGGCGGTCGGCGTTGGCGTGACCATGACGCTCGCCATGGATGTCCGCCTCGCCAGCGAAAACGCCCGCTTCGGCTTCGTCTTTGCCCGGCGCGGCATCGTCCCCGAGGCCGCCAGCTCCTGGTTCCTCCCCCGCGCCGTCGGCATCCAGCAGGCGATGGAGTGGGTGGCCACCGGCCGCGTCTTCGACGCCCAGGAGGCGCTCCGCGGCCGCCTCGTCCGCTCCGTCCACCCGCCCGAGGAGCTGCTGCCCGCCGCCTATGCCCTCGCCCGCGAAATCGCCGACAACACCTCGGCCGTCTCCGTCGCGCTCAGTCGCCAGCTGATGTGGCGCGGGCTCGTCGCCGACCACCCGATGAAGGCCCACATGGCCGACTCCCGCGGCATCCTCATCATGGGCGCCAGCCCCGACGTCAAAGAGGGCGTCGCCGCCTTCCTCGAAAAGCGCCGGCCGAACTTCACCATGTCCGTCTCGAAGGACCTGCCCGACCTCTTCCCCTTCTACAAAACCCCCGAATTCGAATAACCCACCCGTCCCGGCGGCAAGCCGGGAGCGGCGCCATTCAGCTCGCCGCTCCCGGTTCCCCTGCTCCCTCATTCCTCCTCCCTCGGCGGTGCGGGAGGGCCGTGCGGGGCTCCCTCCTCCCTCCTCCCTTCCCGGGGCCGGGCGGTCGGGGCGGGCCTCCCTCCTCCCTCATCCCTGCTCCCCGCTCCCTCCTCCCCGCAGCCTCCCCAGCCGCCGGCGCAGCGCCTCCATCCCGTACTCCCCGCTCCCCGGCCGCACCAGCCCCCGCTCCGCCAGCGCCACCACCTCCTCCATCAGCGCCAGCGCCCCGGGGCGGTCCCCAAGCCGCCGCTCCCGCAGCTTCGCCAGCTCCACGTACGGCGCCACCCGCCGCGACCGCGGTTCCCCAATCAGCCGCTCCCAGCACGCCGCCGCCTGCTCCCACGCCCCTGCTTTCTGGTAGGCCCGCGCCGCCTGCTCCAGCGCCTCCAGCCGCTCCGCCCGCGGCAGCCCCTGCGCGATGGCCGCCTCGTACCGGGCCGCCGCCTCCAGCCAGTCGCCCGCGTACGCTGCCGCCCGCGCCGCCTGCAGCGGCCGGCCCGGGTCATCGCACGATGACCCCAAATGCGCCGCCAGCGCCACCAGCGAGAGCACGTCCCACGCGTTATGCCGCAGCACCGGCAGGATGTGCGTCGGGTCGCCCGTGCGCGCGAACCACCGGTACCGCTCCGGAACCTCCGCCGACGGACAGTCGTCCTCCCGCTCGAACCCCAGGAGCTCCCGCTCCACCACCGCCAGCCGGTGCGAGCTGAACGCCCCTTTGAAGAGGCGCCGGTTTGGGTGGAGCAGGTCGAGGTGCGGCAGGTCGCGCAGCCGCGGCCGCATCCGCGCGAGCACGTACCGCGTCTCCAGCGCCGGGATATCAAACGCCTTGCCGTTGTAGCTCACGAGCCCGCCCGCCTCCTCCAGCTCTTCCCCGAGCCCGCCGAGCAGCCCGCCCTCGTACTCCGGACCCGGCAGCAAATACTGCCGCAGCCGCAGCTCCGTCCCCTCGAACCGCGCCACGCCGCAGAGGAACACCATCGTCCCGGCGCCCCCCAGCCCGGTCGTCTCCGTGTCCACGAACCGCAGCCGCGCGGGCTCCAGCTCCGCCAGCCGCGCATCGCGCACCTGCTGTGCCAGCCGCCCGAGCGGCAGCGCAAGCGCCCGCCGGAGCGGCACGTCACCGTGGTAATGCCCGGCATCGTACACGCTCTCGATGACGTACCCCGGCCCCAGCGGCGTCTCGAACCACCGGCCCCCCAGCCGCGAGAGGTCGGCCCGCTCCGTCACGCTCCGGTCGAACGCCCCGGTATCCCGCCGGACCGGCTGGTGCAGCGCAGCCCGGAGCCGCTCCCGCAGCCCCTGCGCATCCCGTTCGAACATGTGTGCGAGCGTAGCCCCGCAGGCACGCTCCGCGCAATTACGTTCGCTGCCGCGCCGAGACCGCCCGCGCGCAGGCCCACCGGAATAGCTCGCCCGCCGTCGGGTAGGGGTGGATCGTCCCGGCCACCTGCCGGTCCGTGAGCCCGTGCTGGATGGCAAGGCAGGCTTCGCCGGCCAGCGTGCTCGCCCGCGCGCAGAGGAAGTGCGCCCCGAGCAGCGCGCCCGTCTCCGCGTCGACCACCACCTTCGCGAAGCCCTCAACCTGCCCCGTCGTCCGGAACCAGTCGAGCTCCCGCGCGGCGAGCATCCCCGTCGCCACCGCCAGCCCCCGCTCCCGCGCCTGCGCCTCCGTCATCCCTGCGTGCCCAATTTCCGGGTCGGTGAAGATCGCCCACGGCACAATCGCGTCCGGGATCGGTTCGCACACGCCCTCGGCGATGTGCTTTGCGATGTGGTGCGCCTGGTACGCCGCGTAGTGCGTGAACTGGAACTTTCCCGTCACGTCGCCCGCCGCCCAGGTTCCCGGCACGCTCGTCCGCCCGCACGGCTCGATCGCGATGAACCCCCGGCTGTCGCGCGCCAGCCCGAGTTCGGCCAGCCCCTCCGGGATCACCGGCTTCCGGCCCGCCGCGACCAGCACGTCATCGACCACGAACCGGCCGTCGGCCGTCTCGAGCGCCACCGTGCCGTCCGCGAGCCGCTCCGCCCGCGTGAGCTTCGCGCCGGTGACGACCCGGATGCCCTCCGCCTCGAAGATCCGCTGCAGCTCCAGCGAGACCTCCGGCTCCTCGGTCGCGGCGACCCGGTCAAGCCCCTCGAACAGCGTTACCTCGCTCCCGAGCCGGTGGAGCGCCTGCCCCAGCTCCAGCCCGATCGGCCCCCCGCCGATGACCGCCAGGCGGCGCGGCAGCTGCGCAACCCGGAAGATCGTCCGGTTCGTCAGCGGGCGGGCCTCGGCGAGCCCCGGTACCGGCGGCAGCCCCGGCTCCGTGCCCGTCGCGACCACCACGTCCGGCGCAATCAGCACGTCATCGCCGACCGCCACCCGGCCCGGTGCGAGGAATCGCGCCTCGCCCCAGTACAGGTCCACCCCGTCCCGGTCGAAGCCGCCGCCCGGGTCGTTTCCGCGCACCAGCAGCTGCACGGCGTGCACCCGCGCCAGCGCCTCGTTCCACGAAATCGGGTGGCGGCGCGCCTCCCGCGCAATCTCGATCAGCGCCTTGCTCGGCACGCAGCCGTCGTTCAGGCACTCACCGCCGAGGTGCGCCTTCTCCACCAGCGCCACCTTCCTGCCCTGCCGCCCGAGCGTGCGGGCGATGTTGTCGCCCGCCGCACCGTTGCCGATGACGACCAGCTCGTACTGCCGCTCAATTCCAGCCACAGGCCTGCTCCCCAGAACGGATTCTGCCGGCGCACCATCCCGCCGGCCGCCCCCAGCCTACCACCCGCTCCCCGCTCCCTGCTCCCTGTTCCCCGCTCCCTGCTCAGTACGCCCGGGGCAGCGGCGTCGGAGTCCGCGTCGGCGGACGGGGCGTCGGCGTGGGCGTCGGCGTCCACGTCGGGGTCGGCGTAATGGTCGGCGTCGGCGTCACCGTCGGCGTGTTCGTCGGCGTCGGGGTCTCCGTCGGGGTTGCCGTGGCTGTCGGCGGGGCCGACGTCCCCCCGGCGCCCCGTCCGCTGCCCGGGAACCAGAGCGGCCCGTCCGAAAGCGGCGTCCCGGGCGGGATCTTGAAGTCGAGATACTGCTCCGGGTTCACCGGCGTGTCCTGCCACCTGATCTCGAAGTGCAGGTGCTCCCCGGTCGAAAACCCCGAGCTCCCGGAAATCCCCAGCACCACGTCGTTGTTCACCGCCTCGCCCGGCTTCACCAGCACCTGGCTCAGGTGGGCATACAGCGTCGACCACCCGTCGCCGCAGTCGACGACCACGTGGTACCCGTACGCAGAGGAGTAGTCGGTCGCCGCAACCGTGCCCGTGCACGCGCTGTACACCGGCGACCGGCTCAGCCCATCGAGCGCGAGGTCGATCCCGCCGTGGATGCGCCCCGGTCCCCGGTTCGTCGCCCCGTACCGGTCGGTGACCCTGCTCCACGCCCGCAGCGGCAGCTGGAACCGGCTTGCGGCTGCCTGCGCCACCTCCGTCCCCGGCAGCGTGTTCGAGGCCGGCGCCGCCACCGCGCCCTCGTCCGTGTGGGCCGCCGGCGCCGGCGTCGGCGATGGCCCGTGCGGTCCGCCCCGCGCCTCGCCCGGCAGGGCGATGACCCCCGCGGCTGCCGGCCCGGTCCCATCGGTGTCCGCCTCGCTCCCCTGCGGCTGGCGCGCAGTAACCACCGCTGCCACGCTTGCCGCCAGCGTGCCTGCCAGCATCACCCGCGCGGCGTGCGACACCCGCATCGGCAGCCGTACGCGAACGTTCATCCCTCTCAAACATCGGCCGTCTGCCTGCCCGCCCACACCCCCGCCCGCCTTGACTCCCCCTCCATCCCGTACACTGGCGTCATGCCCGCCGACCTGCGCGAACGGTTCGAAACCGAGCGCCGCCGCACCGCCTTCCTCTCCTTCCTCGCCGGCGCCGGCATCGGCATCATCGTCTTCGATACGTGGGTCTCCCACTGGCTCGGCATCCCCGGCGGCCTCGCCGTCGGTGCGCTCGCGTACGGCGTCACCTACGGCTACGACACCCTCATGTGGCGGCACCGCCATGGCCGATGAGCTCTCCCACCTCGACGAACGCGGCGCCGCCCGCATGGTCGACGTCTCCGGCAAGCCCGAAACCGCCCGCGAAGCCACCGCCGAGGCGCTCGTCGTCATGCAGCCGGCCACCCTCCGCCTCATCCTCGACGGTGCGGTCCCGAAGGGTGACGTCATCGCAACCGCCCGCATCGCCGGCATCATGGCCGCCAAGCGCACCCCCGACCTCATCCCCCTCTGCCATCCGCTGCCCATCACCGGCGTCACCGTCGATATCGAGCCCGCCGACGACCGCACCCTCCGCATCTGGGCGACCGTCCGCACCACCGGCCGCACCGGCGTCGAAATGGAGGCCCTCACGGCCGCCAGCGTCGCCGCCCTTACCGTCTACGACATGTGCAAGGCCGCCGAAAAAGGCATCCGCATCGAAGGTGTCCGCCTCCTCGAGAAGCTCGGGGGCAAGAGCGGCCGCTGGACGGCAGAGCCCCCGCCTCAGCCGCCGTCCCGGTAGAGCCCCCGCTCCTCGATGAACGCCGCCACCGCGTCCGGCACCAGGTACCGGATCGGCCTCCCCATCCGCACCCGCTCCCGGATGAGCGTCGAGCTCACCTCCAGCCGCGGCATCTCCACCCGTTCGAAGCCCGCCGGCGCCGGCGCCCCCGCCTTCTCCGCCACCACGACCCGCGCCATCTGCCGGATCCGCTCCGGCGCCCGCCAGTTCGGCAGGTCGGCCGCGGCGTCGCTCCCCAGCACCAGCACCAGCTCCCGCCACCCCTCCGCGTGCAGCTCCTCGAGCGTCTCGACCGTATAGCTCGGCCCGGGGCGGAGCGTCTCCCGCGCGTCCACCGCGAAGGCCGGGTTCCCGGCGACCGCCAGCCTCGTCATCTCCAGCCGGAGCGCCGCCGGGGTCACCCTTCGCCCTGCCCCGCCGCCCGCCCGGGCGTTCTCCGGCGTCGGCGTCCCCGTCTTCCGGTACGGGTCCCCCGCCGGGATAAACAGCACCCGGCTGCAGCCGAACTGCCAGCGCGCGCACTCCGCCAGCACCAGGTGCCCGAGGTGGGGCGGGTCGAACGTGCCGCCGACAATCAGGAGCGGTCCTCCGGCCACGCCGGCAGTCTCCCCCGGGGGCGCCCCGGCGGCAACCGTTAGCACTCATTGACAGGGAGTGCTAATATACGGCTCGCAGACCACACACCCCTCCGAAGAGGTACCCATGGCAAAGCAGCTGCTCTTCGACGAAGAAGCACGTCACTCCCTGAAGCGCGGCATCGACGCCCTCGCCGATGCCGTCAAGATCACCCTCGGGCCCAAGGGCCGCAACGTCGTCCTCGATAAGAAGTTCGGCGCACCCACCATCACCAACGACGGCGTCACCATCGCCAAGGACATCGAGCTCGAGGACCCCTTCGAGAACATCGGCGCCCAGCTGGCCAAGGAGATCGCCTCCAAGACCAACGACATCGCCGGTGACGGCACCACCACCGCCACCGTCCTCGGCCAGGCGATCGTCCAGGAAGGCCTGAAGAACGTCGCTGCCGGCGCCAACCCCATGGCCCTCAAGCGCGGCCTCGAAGCCGGCGCCGCCGCCCTCGTCGAAGCCATCAAGAAGAACAGCATCAAGGTCACCGAGCGCGCCCAGATGGCGCAGGTCGCCACCATCTCCGCCAACAACGACCCCGCCATCGGCGAACTCATCGGCGAGTGCATGGAGAAGGTCGGCAAGGACGGCGTCATCACCGTCGAAGAGTCCAAGTCGATCCAGACCGAAGTCGAGTACGTCGACGGCATGGCCTTCGACCGCGGCTACATCTCCCCCTACTTCGTCACCAACCCCGAGCGGATGGAAGCCGTCGTCGAAGACCCCTACATCCTGATCACCGACAAGAAGCTCTCCTCCGTCCAGGAGATCCTCCCCGTCCTCGAGCGCATCCTCCAGGTCACCAAGAACCTCGTCATCATCTGCGGTGACCTCGAAGGCGAAGCCCTCGCCACCCTCGCCGTCAACAAGCTCCGCGGCACCCTCAACGTCCTCGCCGTCAAGGCCCCCGGCTTCGGCGACCGCCAGAAGGATAACCTCGGCGACATCGCCGTCCTGACCGGCGGCCAGGTCATCTCCGAAGAGATCGGCCGCACCCTCGAAAGCGTCGACATCAGCGACCTCGGCCGCGCCCGCCGCGTCGTCTCCACCAAGGAGGAGACCACCATCATCGAGGGCAAGGGCAAGAAGAAGGACATCGACGCCCGCATTGCCCAGATCCGCGCCATCCTCGAGGAAGCCAAGAGCGACTGGGACCGCGAGAAGGCCCAGGAGCGCCTCGGCAAGCTCGCCGGCTCCGTCGCCGTCATCAAGGTCGGCGCCGCCACCGAAGTCGAGCTCAAGGAGAAGAAGCACCGCGTCGAGGACGCCCTCAGCGCCACCCGCGCCGCCGTCGAAGAAGGCATCGTGCCCGGCGGCGGTGTCGCCCTCCTCAACGCCGCTCCCGCCCTCGATAAGCTGAAGCTCGAAGGCGATGAGGCCACCGGCGTCCGCATCCTCCGCCGCGCCCTCGAAGAGCCCCTCCGCCGCATCGCTATCAACGCCGGCAAGGACGGCTCCGTCATCGTCGAAGAGGTCAAGAAGCTCCCCAAGGGCCACGGCTACGACGCCGCGAAGGACGAGTTCGGCGACATGGTCGCCAGGGGCATCATCGACCCGGCCAAGGTCACCCGCTCCGCGATCGAGAACGCCGTCTCCATCGCGGCCATGGTCCTCACCACCAACTGCCTCGTCACCGAAAAGCCCGAGAAGGAGCAGAATCCGACCCCGCCGCCCATGTACTAACCGGCGGCAGCTCCCCGGGAATCGCCCGGCAATCCCCGAGGGGGTGGCACGGCTCCAGCCGGACCACCCCCTCATCCATCGAGAACCCCAGCGGAGGCTCCCATGCGCACCGAAAACGGGATCGATGTCGATATCCAGGCGATTGAGCGGATCCTCGCCGAAGGTGACCTCATCACCATCGGCTTCTCCCTCTTCCCCCTCCGCCTCCTCGTCGATACCCGGGAGAACGAACATGACGGCCAGTGGGCCGGCATCGTCGAGCCCGTCGCCTCCGTCCAGGAGCGCTACCTCTGGCTTGGCAAGCACCGCGGCTCCTTCGGCCCGCCCCGCGCCTTCGCCTTCTTCGTCTGGCCCAAGACGGTCCGCAACCTCGTCGAGCGCGGCACGCTCGGCATCCTCCGCTCCCGCCTCCACGGCGATGCCCTCCGCCGCTTCGACGAGGCGGTCGCGCAGGCCCTCGAACTCGAGCGCGAAGCGATGAAGGAAGCCTGCCGCGGCTCCCGCGCCTGGCCCGCTATCTGGGAGGCTCAACCGCGCGCCTGACCCTGCCGATCATCCCGGTATGGAGCGCGCGCCTAACGCCCTCTATATCCTCGAACATCGCCAGATCATCATCCGCGGCCAGGTCCAGGGAATCGGCATTCGCCTCTGGCTCCGCAATGTCGCCAACTCCCTCAACCTGTTCGGCTCCTGCCGCCTCCTCCCCGACGGCACCCTCCAGGTGCACGTCCAGGGCGAGCGCAACCTCGTCAAGCAGTTCATCATCGCCTGCAAACGCGGCCCCTCCGATGCCCGCATCGATGGCATCGAAGTCACCTCGCTCCCCCTCGACCAGCGCCTCGGAGCCTTCATCGTCGAGCGCTGAGCCCGCCCGCCTCCCGGAGATAAGGGAATCTTTTTTCACGTCATATTTTTCACTGGTGCAAAGCGTGACACCGACGTAGCCTCAAGCCATGGCTGAGTGGTCTCTTTTCACCAACCACGCAAACGTCCTCCTCGCCATCACCCGCAACCCGGATATCCGCCTCCGCGAACTCGCCGCCGAAGTCGGCATCAGCGAGCGCGCCGTCAAGCGCATCGTCGCCGACCTCGAACGCGCCGGGTACCTCCAGCGTGAGCGCCACGGCCGCCGCAACCACTACGAAATCAACACCGAAGCCGCCGTCGCCACGCCGATCGCCCGCGGGGTGCACCTCGGAGCGCTGATCGCCGCGCTCCTGCCCATGATCGCGCAGTCCCTCTAGGGCCGCTGCGCGACAGTGCGCCGGCCAGGCGGCACAATCCGCGCATGGACCTCTACGACGTCATGCGCACCGCCTTCTCCGCGCGCGAATTCACCTCCGACCCCGTCGAGGACGCCACCCTCTACCGCATCCTCGAAAACGCCCGCTTCGCCCCAAGCGGCGGCAACCGCCAGGGCTGGCGCGTCATCATCATCCGCGACCCAGCAACCAAATCCGCCATCGCCGAAGCCGCCATCCCCGCAGCCCGCCGCTACGCCGCCCAGGTCGCCGCCGGCGAAAACCCCTGGAACACGGTCGTCCCCACCAAACTCACCCCCGAGCAGATCGCGGCGACCCCCGTCCCCCCGCTCCTGACCGAACCCTACCGCAACGCCCCCGTCCTCCTCGCGGTCTGCGTCGACCTCTCCGTCGTCGCCTCCATCGACCAGGACCTCCCGCGGGTCGGCATCGCCAGCGGCGCCTCCATCTACCCCTTCGCCTGGAACATCCTCCTCGCCGCCCGCAACGAAGGCCTCGGCGGCACCCTCACCACCATGCCGATCGCCCGCGAGCCCGACCTCCAGGCGCTCCTCCACCTGCCGCCGCACGTCGCCGTTGCCACCATCATCACCCTCGGCCGCCCCGCCCGGCAGCTCACCCGCCTGCGCCGCAAACCGGTCGAAGCGTTCGCCACCCTCGAGCGGTACGACGGTCCGCCCTTCACCCGCCCCGCCTGAGCCCGCCCGGCTGGCACCCTGCCATCGATTCCGGTACAGTTCCGCCGCACCTCCCACCGGGCCACCGCGCCCGCCGACTGTATCTCACCTCAGCGAAAGGCGATGCCATGACCTCCCCTGAGCCCCAGGTCGTCTCTGTCCGGAACGGCATGTTCCAGGTCCCCGTCTACCGCAAGGGCACCGGTCAGCCGCTCCTCTACCTCCACGCCGCCGGGGGCGTCCGCAAAGGCATGACCCCCGAAATGCTCGCCCTCGCCGAGCACTACGACGTCATCGTCCCGACCCACCCGGGCTGGGACGATACCCCCGGCCTCGAGCACATCGACGACGTCCACGACATGGTCGTCTACTACCAGGACTTCTGCGACGCCATCGGCCTCACCTCCTTCTTCCTCGCCGGCCACTCCATCGGCGGCATGTTCGCGGCCGAACTCGCCGCAGCCCGCCCCGATATGGTGAAAAAGCTCGTCCTCGTCTGCCCCGTCGGCCTCTGGATGGACGAGGCGCCCGTCACCGACCTCTTCATCCTCACACCCAGCGAGCTGCCCCGCGTCATCTTCGGCGACCTCTCCAACCCGGTCATCCCGAAGCTCTTCCCGCCGCCCGCCAGCGAGGAAGAGATGGCCGAGGCCTACTACTTCCAGCTCGCCAACTTCAGCGCCACCGGCAAGTTCATCTGGCCCATCCCCGATAAGGGCCTCAAGAAGCGGCTCCACCGGATCAAGGCGCCAACCCTCATCGTCTGGGGCGACCAGGACCGGCTCGTCCCGCCCGCCTACGCCGAGCTCTTCCGCTCGAAGATCCCCAACGCCCAGGTCGCCATGATCCCCGGCGCCGGCCACATGGTCCCGCTCGAGAACACCCCCGAGTTTACCCGCGTCGTGACGGAGTTCCTCGGCTAACCCCGCTCCGCCTCGACCCGGGTGACCGGGTCCCCGGCCCGGACCACACCCTCCCGCAGCACCCGCGCGTACACCCGGCTCCACCCGGGGTAGCGCACGTGGTGGATCCGGTTGAAGTCCCCGTGGGCGAACGACCCGGCAATCGTCTTGCATGGGGTCGTCGGCCGGGTGATTTCAATCTCCACCTCCGCGCCGAGCCGCCACCGGGTCCCGGGCGCCAGCTCCGCCCAGTCCAGCCCGGCGATTGTCACGTTCTCCCCCGTCGTGCCCGGCGCAATCGGGTGCCCCTCCGCCTGCAGCGCCGCAATCACCTCCGCCGAGAACAGGCAGAGCGCCCGTTCCGGCCCGCCGTGCACGTCCGGGTGCGCCTGCCGATCGCCCTCGAGGCCCAGCCGCGTCACCCGCGCCTCGATCACCGGCCGCTTCGGCACGCCGCCCTGCGACACATTCAGCGAAACGACCCTGCCCTCACCGGCCATTCCCGCCTCCGTTGCTGCTGTCTTCGAACACCGCGAACGTCCCCAGCGCCTTCGCCGCCAGCCGGTCGCCGTTCCGCACCTCCGATTCGAGCACGATCACGCGGCGCCCGCGGTGCAGCACCCGCGACTCGCATACCAGCCGCCCGGCCCGCACCGGCGCGATGTACACCACCTTCAGCTCGATCGTCGCGCACGATTCGTGCGGCTCGAGGACGCTGTACACGGCCGCGCCCATCCCGGTGTCGGCCAGCGTGTACACCACGCCGCCGTGCACCACCCGGTGCGGGTTCAGATGCTTCTCCTCAACCTCCAGCTCGCACCGGCTGAACCCCTCGCCCCGCTCCGTCACGTCGAACCCGACGAGCAGCTGGAAGCCCATGGGCGGCAGGGATTCCTTCGCCATGCGCGCATCCTACCGCCCCCGGGCGGCCGCCGTCCCGCCCTGTCGCGTACACTGGCCCCATGGAGCCCGTCCTCGTCCTCCTCCCCGCGGCCTGCGAACCGGGCCTCGCATGGCCCGGCGCCGAAGTGCACCGCTACTCCTCCCCGCTCGATATCCCGGGCATCCTCGCCAGCTGCCCGCTGCCGGCCATCCTCGTCCGCGACGGCATCCCCGCCGCCCACGCCGAGCGTATCGCCGACGTCATCCGCGCCCACCCCGCGCCCGTCATCGTCGTGGCGACAACCCCGTGGGACGGCGAAACGCCCGACCCCATCGCCGCCGCCAGCCGCGGCATCGTCGCCGGGTTCGGCCTGCGGGCCATCGACCGCCTGCTCGAACTCCTCCGGCCAGCGGGCTAACTGCCGCCCCTGTCGCCCAGCTCCTCCCGGAGCGCACGCAGCTGGGCGGCGTGCTCCTCCCCGTGCGCCGCCCCCCGCCGCAGGAGCTCCGCCACCGTCACCGGCTCACTGTCAATGAGCGCGCGGCGTTCGAACGCCTCCGCCGCGAACTGCCGCAGCAGCTCCGCGTTCGAATACACGAGGGCGTCGTAGAGCGCGAGCGCCGCTTCCGGGCTGCGCCAGAGGTACTGGAGCCGCCGCTTCCACACTCCCTCGTCGAAACCGGGCAGCGCCGGCGGCTCCTCCGCCGCGAGGATGAACCGCAGCCGGCCTGCCCGCACCAGCTCCGCATCTGCGAGGTGCACCAGCACGTCGCGCACGCTCCAGCCGCCGCTCCCGGCCCGGGAAGTCACCTCCGGGCCCGCGCCGTCCACCGCCTCGCGCACAAGCCGCGGCCCGCGCACATAGCGCGCCAGCACCTCCTCGAGCTCCGCAGGCAGCCGCGGCATCGCACCATTCTACGGCCCGCGCCGCGGCCGCCTGCGCCCCGTTGCGCTCAGTCGTGCAGTTCGGCCGCCGCGACCCGGTATGCGAGTGCCGAGCCGAACAGCCGGCAGCTCCGGCGATGGAGCTCGGCCGCCCGCGCCGCCTCAGCCGGGTCGGCGAAGCACGCCCGCGCCGCCGGGCAGGTGCACCAGACCTCCTGCCAGCCCCGGCGCGTCGAGACGAGCACCCGGTACGTCATCGCCCATCACTCCCCCTGCCCCTTCGAGAAGGCCTCCTCGCCGTCGAAGGTGCACAGGTGCTCGGTCTTGATGAAGTCGATGCCCGCGCCCGCGAGCCGCCCCAGCAGCCCGACGATCGCGGCATGGCTGGTGGGCCCGTCGGCCTTGAACCGGCACCGCCAGTGGTCCGTGCAGAACGTCTCCGGCAGCCCCTCCGGCCAGACCTTCACGCCGCGGTTCGTGATCATCGCCAGGCGCAGCCCGTCGCCCTCCAGTGCCTGCAGCCGCGCCGCCAGCCCGTCCGGCGTCGCCTCCGGGTCGTGCACGAAGACGTCTACCCCGATCGTCTCCTTCTTCGCCCGCGGCTGCGGCTTCAGCGGCGGCGGCGTAAACCGCCCCTCCGCCGTGTACCGCACCGGCTTCAGGTGCTGCGGCTCCTGCCCCAGCCGCGCAATCACCGCATCGGCGAAGGCCCGCGTCCCCACCTTCTCCTTGCTCACGCCCGGGTCGTAGATGTCGTACGTGTGGATGCCGTCCTCGATCGTCCGCAGCCACGCGTTGTGCACCCGGGTCGCCACATCCGATTGCCCGATGTGGACCAGCATCATCACCGCGCCCAGCAGCAGCCCCGAGGGGTTGGCGAGGTCCTGCCCGGCCCGCCGCGGCGCCGAACCGTGAATCGCCTCGAACATCGCCCCGTGCTCGCCGATGTTCGCCGAGCCCGCCAGCCCCACCGACCCCGCAATCTGCGCGGCCACGTCGCTCAGGATGTCGCCGTACAGGTTCGGCAGCACCACCACATCGAACGCCTCCGGCGTGTCGGCCAGCTTCGCTGCCCCGATGTCGACAATCCAGTGCTCCGCCTCGATGCCCGGGTACTCCGCCGCGACCTCCTCGAATACCTTGTGGAAGAGGCCGTCGGTCATCTTCATGATGTTGTCTTTCGTGAAGCAGGTGACCTTCTTCCGCCCGTTCATCCGCGCGTATTCGAACGCGTACCGCACGATCTTCTCCGTGCCCGGCCGCGTAATCAGCTTCAGGCACTGGTACACCTGGTCGGTCTGCCGGTGCTCGATGCCCGCGTAGAGGTCCTCTTCGTTCTCGCGGATGATGACCACGTCCATCCCCGGGTGCTTCGTCTCAACGAACGGCGCATACGCAGCGCACGGCCGCACGTTCGCATACAGCCCGAGCGTCTTCCGCACCGTCACGTTCAGGCTCTTGAAGCCACCGCCCTGCGGCGTGGTGATCGGCGCCTTCAGGAACACCTTCGTCCGCCGCAGCGATTCCCACGCCTCCGGCGCGATCCCGGCGCTGTACCCCTTCAGGTATGCCTTCTCGCCGATCTCGATCTCCTCGATCTCCAGCTCCGCCCCCGCAGCCTCCAGGATGCGCAGCGTCGCATCCATGATCTCCGGGCCGATGCCGTCCCCCCGCGCAACGGTAATTGGAACCTTCGCCATCCATGGACCTCCAGCGGTGTACTCCGGCCATCATACACGACTTTTGAGTCGTGAGTTGTAGTTCGTCTATTGGGTGACGCAGACGTCACCCGGTGGCATCATGAATGCCAGCCCAACGATCCGGTGCCGCCCCGTGGCTCCCTCGACGCGTACCCCGCTCCCCGGCGGCCGCCCCTGATGGCCGTCGCCCGCAAGGCCCCCCGCGCCCCCGACTGGCGCCGCAACCTCGTCTTCATCTGGATCGGCGTCTTCGTCGGCCTCATGGGCGCCAACTTCGTCTTCCCCTTCATCCCCTTCTTCATCCAGGACCTCGGCGTCACCGATGAATCGCGCGTGGCCTTCTACACCGGCATCACCGCCAGCGCCACCGGGCTTTCGCTCACGCTTACGGCACCGCTCTGGGGCTCCCTCGCCGACCGCTTCGGCCGCAAGCCGATGTTCCTCCGCGCCCTGGTCGGCGCCGGCCTGCTGATCGGGGTCATGGGCGTCGCCCAGGCCGTCTGGCAGCTCATCATCCTCCGCTTCCTGATGGGCGCCTTCGCCGGGACCATGGGCGCCGCCGCCGCGCTCGTCGCCGCCACCACCCCCAAAGAGCAGGTCGGGCGCGCCCTCGGTACCCTCCAGACCGGCCAGTTCACGGCCAACATGCTCGGCCCGGTACTCGGCGGTATCGTCGCCTCCAGCCTCGGCATTCGCGAATCCTTCATCTTCTGCGCCGCCCTCTACGCTATCGCCGCCGTCCTCGTCTTCCTCTTCGTCAACGAAACACCCGTCGCCGGCGGCGATGCCGGCCCCGCCGTCCGCCGCAGCGAAGGCTCCCTCCTCGACAACCTCCGGGTGGTCATCGGCGAACGGCAGGTCGTCCTCGTCCTGCTCTTCCTCTTCGTCCTCTGGCTCTCCACGACCTTCGTCCGCCCCGTGATGCCGCTCAGCATTGATAACTTCGCCGCTGCTGCCCCCGGCGACGGCCACGTCCGCCTCGAACTCCCCGGCGCTTCGTGGAACCTCCGCAAAGAGGCCGCGACCGGTTTCGTCTTCGCCGTCATCGGCCTCACCAGCACCATCGCCGCCCTCTCCGTCGCCCCCCTCGGCGAGCGATTTGGTTATCGCAACACCGTTGTCGCGGCGGCGGTCGTCACCGGCGTGCTCTACCCGCTGGTCGCCCTCGCCCACAGCCTCACCGCCTTCATGCTCCTCTTCGGCGCAGTCGGCCTCTTCCAGGGCGCGATGGTCCCGGGCACCAACGCCCTCATCGCCGCCGGCACCCCCGATGGCAAGCAGGGCAGCGCCTTCGGCCTCGCCGCCAGCATGCAGTCGATGGCGCTCCTCATCGGGCCCCTCGGCGGCGGCTTCACCTCAGGCGTCGCCGGAATCGGCGCCGTCTACGTGGTCATCGGCATCATCCTCATCCTCGCCGCCCTCGCCGCCGCCATCCTCGTCCGCGAGCCCGAGGTCTTCGCCGCCCGGCGCAGGGCCGCGGCCCGCGCCTGACCGGCACCTTCCGCCGCAGCCCGCCGCCCGGTACAGTTCCGCTCACCACACCCGCATGCTCCGGAGGCCCCTGCCCGTGCACGGCGTTACCGTCGGTGTCCATATCGTTGCCCGCACCGCCCCCGAACTCGTCGACGGCATCGTCGCCGCCGAACAGGCCGGCGTCGAATGCGCCTGGCTCACCGTCGGCGGCCTCGCCCCCGACCCCTTCGCCGTGTTCGGCGCCGCTGCCATGCGCACCTCGCGCATCAAGTTCGGCACCAGCATCGTCCCCACCTTCCCCCGCCATCCCCTCGCCATGGCGCAGGGCGCTGCCGCCGTCGATGCCCTCGCCCCCGGCCGCCTCCGCCTCGGCGTCGGGCCCAGCCACAAGCCGGTCATCGAAGGCACCTGGGGCATCCCCTTCGAACGCCCGCTCGAACACCTCCGCGAGTACCTCACCATCCTCAAAGCCATCCTCGGCACCGGCTCCATCGCCTTCGAAGGGAAGCGCCTCATCGCCCGCGGCTCCATCGGCGGCCCCACCGGCGTAACCGTCATGGCGTCCGCCCTCCGCGCCAACGGCTTTCGCCTCTGCGGCGAACTCGCCGACGGCGCCATCTCCTGGGTCTGCCCGCTCCCCTACCTCCGCGACGTCGCCATCCCCGCCATCCGCCAGGGCGCCGAGAAGGCCGGGCGCACCCCGCCGCCCCTCGTCGCCCACATCCCCGTCGTCGTCTCCGAAGACGCCGACGCCGTCCGCGAAGGCGCCCGCCGCCAGATCGGCATCTACCCGCGCGTCCCCTTCTACCAGCAGATGTTCGCCGATGCCGGCTTCCCCGAGGCGCTCGAAGGCCAGCTCTCCGACCGGATGATCGACGCCCTCGTGGTCCACGGCAGCGCCGAGGCGGTCAAGGCCCGCCTCCGCGAGGCCCCCGCCTTCGGCGCCGGCGAAATCCTCGCCATGCCCATCCTGCCGCCCGGCGACCGCGAGGCCCTGCCCCGCACCCTCGCCGCCCTCGGCGAACTCGCCGCCGAGTAGCCTCCCGCCGCCGCACCGCAACCCCCTACAATCCTTCCAGCCTGCGCGAAAGGACCAGCCCCATGTCTGACGTTGTCCTCACCTCGGTCGAAGACGCGGTCATGGTCATCACCATGAACCGCCCCGAATCGCTCAACGCCATGACCCCCGAGATGCTCGATACCCTCGCGGACGTCGCCGCGAAGGCCGCCGCCGACCCGGCCATCCGCTGCGTGGTGATCACCGGCGCCGGCCGCGCCTTCTGCGCCGGCGGCGATGTCAAAGCCATGGCCGCCGCCAACGAAGCTGCCGCCTCCTCCGGCGGCGGCGGAGGCCTCGTCTCCCGCGTCGACGTCCTCCGCCAGCAGGAAGAGGTCTCCCGCCTCCTCCACGAGATGCCCAAGCCCACCATCGCCGCCGTCAACGGCGTCGCTGCCGGCGCCGGCCTGAGCGTCGCGCTCGCCGCCGACCTCCGCATCGCCAGCGACCAGGCCCGCTTCACCACCGCCTTCGCAAAGGTCGGCTTTAGCGGCGATTTCGGCGGCACCTGGCTCCTCCAGCGCCTCGTCGGCCCCATGCGCGCCCGCGAACTCTACTTCCTCTCCGACGTGATCGATGCCGCCCGCGCCCTCGAGCTCGGCATCGTCTCCCGCGTCGTCCCCCACGACCAGTTCTGGGCCGAGACCATGGCCCTCGCGAAGCGGCTCGCCAGCGGCCCCACCCTCGCCTACGCCCGCATGAAGGACAACTTCGTCTACGGCGAAACCAACACCTTCGCCGATACCCTCACCCGCGAGGCCGAAAACATGATCGCCAGCGGCCAAACCGAAGACCACCGGAACGCCGCCCGCGCCTTCGTCGAAAAGCGCGAACCCGTCTTCCACGGCCGCTGACCCGCGCAGCCCTGCGCGCTTTTCGTTAGAGTACGCTGAATGACCCCGCAGTCCGCCCCGCGCCCGCTGCCGCCTGCCGCCCGCCTTCTTCCTGGCGGCTGGTTCTACGGCTGGTACGTCGCCATCGCCTGCTCCCTCCTGATGATGGTCGGCGTCGGGGTGGGCTACTACGGTCTGCCTATCTTCCTCAAGCCGCTCAAAGACGCCCATGGCTGGTCAACCGCGCAGGTCAGCTGGGCGCCCGCCATCTACTTCTGCGTCTCCGGCCTCACCGCCGCCATCGTCGGCCCGTACGTCGACAGATACGGCCCGCGCCGCTTCATGCTCATCGGCAGCCTGATTAACGGCGCCAGCGCCGCCATGATCGGCATCGTCAACGAGCTCTGGCAGCTCTACGTCGTGTACTTCGTCTTCGCCGTTGCCTTCGGCATGTCGAGCAACATCGCCGTCAACGCCATCCTCGCGCGCTGGTTCATCCGCCGCCGCGCCCTCGCGATGAGCATCTCCTTCACCGGCGTCTCCCTCGGCGGCGTCATCCTCGCCCCCATCGCCAGCCGCCTCATCGATGTCGGCGGCCTCGAACTTGCAACCCCGATCCTCGGGGCTCTCGTCATCATCACCTCCATCCCGGTCATCATCGGAGTCATCGTCTTCGACCCCCGCGAAGTCGGCATGCTTCCCGACGGCGACACCGCGGCATCTGTGCCGCCGCCCGCGCAGCAGGCGCTCCTCGCGACCCAGATGCGCACCTGGACCCGCGCCGAGGCCGTCCGCACCATCGGCTTCTGGGGGATCCTCGTCGCCTTTCTCCTCGTCCTCATCGCCCAGACCGGCTACGTCGTCCACCAGGTCACGTTCCTCGAAGACCGCCTCGGCTCCCGCAGCGCCGCCGCCTTCACCATCTCCGTCACCGCCTTCGGCTCCATCATCGCCCGCCTCGCCGTCGGCATCTTCGCGGACAACGTCGACCGCCGCCTCCTCACCGTCATCCTCTTCGTCGTCCAGGCCACCGCCATCCTGCTTATCATCCACACCGAAAGCATCGCCGCGACCTGGGCGCTCACTCTCGTCTTCGGCCTCACCATCGGCAACGTCTACATGATGCAGTCCCTCCTCGTCGGCGAAATCTTCGGCATGGTCTCCTTCGGCACCGTCTTCGGGCTCATCAGCCTCGCCGGCCAGGTCGGGAGCGGCCTCGGTCCCATCGGCGTCGGCATCATCCACGACGCCACCGGCGGCTACACCGTCCCCTTCACCATTACTGCGGCCCTCACCTACCTCGCTGCCGTCGCCATCCTCTTCGCCCGCCCGGCCCGGTCCCGCGCTGCCGAGGCCGCCGTTCCCGGGTCCGCCCTCCGCTCCCCCTCCGGCGCCGACTGACCCGATAGACGCCTTCCTCCGGCCCTATCGGAACCTGCAATCTGCACCGGCCGATAACTCGATGAACCCCGCCCGTCTGCGATACTCGGGATATGGACGTCGTCTATCCGCCAGAACGAACGTTCGTCACGCGCACCGGCACCGCCATGCGCCTCCGCCCGATGCGCCCG
Organism: Tepidiforma bonchosmolovskayae; assembly: GCF_008838325.1. Taxonomy (GTDB): domain Bacteria; phylum Chloroflexota; class Dehalococcoidia; order Tepidiformales; family Tepidiformaceae; genus Tepidiforma; species Tepidiforma bonchosmolovskayae. The sequence continues at coordinate 1,696,858 of NZ_CP042829.1, forward strand.
GAGGACGTGCCGAACCTCTTCGCTTTCCACGAGCGCCTCTCCATCGAGTCGCTTCGCATGCGCTACTTCACGCCCCGCCGCCGGCTGACCGAGGAGGTCGCCCGCCACCTCTGCACCGTCGACTTCCGCGACCGCGCCGCTTTCGTCGCCAGCCCGCTCGACAGCGACACCATCCACGGCATCGGCCGCTACGAGCGCGACGCGCCCCGCTCCGCCGAGGTCGCGTTCATCGTCGAAGACGCCCTCCAGGGCCAGGGCATCGGCCCCGCCCTCCTCGCCCGTCTCGCCGAGCACGCCCGCGGCCAGGGCATCGAGCGCTTCACCGCCGCCGTCCTCAACGAGAACACCGCGATGCTCGCCGTCTTCCGCAGCTCGCCCTTCCGCCCGCAAATCACCGTCGAGCACGACTGCGCCTTCGTGAAGCTCGACCTCACCGTCCTGCCCGAGCCCGCCGCCCAGGCGCAGCGCTCCCTCGTACAGAAGGCCCCGCACCGCAGCCTCGCGCCCGCACCGCGCCTGTTGGCTGCCCAGGAGTAGCGCATCTCCCCGCGTGCTGCGGGCAGGCGATATGCCTTCGCCGCCCGCAGCCGCCCGCAAGATCCGCTGGCCGTGCGCCATTCCGCCGCGATATGGTGGATTTGCTTGAGCCCCGGGGCCGGGAGGTCGAAAGCGTGAGCGAGCTGCACCACCTTCGGACCATGGCGCTGCCGGCGGCCCTGGCCGCTGCCGCTGCCGCATTCGTCCTGGTGAGCCTTGTTGCCGAGGGCGAAACCCCGGCCCCGATCGAACTCCGGTCGCCGCCGTCGCTGGAACAGATGCAGCGCGATACGGCCCACCTGCCGGGAGAAAAGGTGTTCGTCATCGATCCGCCGCCGTCCGAACCGGCAGCGGCGACAACCAGCGGCCCCTACCGGTTCCTTGGCCCCGGATTTACCGGGTTGCTCGGGGTGCACCAGGCGTTTCCTGTCCCCGCCCAGGGCCATCGCTCTGCCGATCCCGCCTTCCTTTCGGCCTCGCCGCTCTACCTGCCGCTCGAACAGGAGCTCCCCGGCTGGACGCTCGTCGGGGTCCATACCGGCGACGGCGACTCGAACACCGTGCTGCAGCAGGTGTTCCGCAACGGCTCCGGCGACACGATCCGCATCACGCGCATCTACCGTGCCTATTTGCCGATTGATGTCCTCGAACCCCGCACCGGCCCGGGAGCCACCATGCGGCTCGAACGGATGACCGTTGACGGCCTCCCGGCCTACGCCCTGGTCCGGACTCCGGCCAGCCCAATGCCGCGGCCCTGGACGTACCTCTCCTTCGTCGATGGCCCGATTGAAACCGTCATCGATGCCGAAGGCTTCAACCTGGAGCAGGCGCTCGACCTCGCGAAACGCATCCGCGGGCAGGAGACTGCCGCAACTCGTGCCGGAAGCCAACCGCCTGGTGCGCGCTCGTAGCCTCGCCCTCCTCCCGCTCCTCCTCCTGCTCGGCGCCTGCACCGGCGGCTCCGGCCCGGGCGACGTCGCGCCCTCCGGGTCGCCTGCCCCATCGCCCGATGCTCCGCCGCAGTCCGTGCCGGGCTACACCCCGCCCCCCGTAACCGCCGCGCCCGTCACGGCGACACCGACGCCTCCTCCGGGAACCCCAACGCCCACGCCGCCTCCAACGCTCGCGCCCGCCGCGTCGCTGCCCCCAGCGGCCGAGGATGCGCTCCGCGCCTACCTCGCGGGGAGGGGGCTCACCCTCGCCGGCGCCTGCCTCGCCATCACCGCCGACCCCGGCGAGACGGCGCACTGCTACCTCGTGCTCGAAGGCTCCACCCTCGAGCGGATGCGCCTCGTTGTCGGCCGCTGGGCCTCCGGCCGTGCGGTCGTCGTCACCCTTGAGTGCGGCCCGGCCGGCACCTGCCGCATCACCGAGGTCGCCGGCCCCGCCGGCTCTCCGTAGCGGGGCCTACTGCGCCAGCCGCAGCCCCAGGTTGATGAGTGCCCGCACGCTGTAGCCGCTCGCACCCTTCGTCACCCAGCCCCGGTCCGACGACATGTTGTCCACCCCGGCGATGTCGAGGTGCACCCAGGGCGTCTTCCCCGCGAACGGCTCCAGGAACTTCGCCCCGACAATTGTCCCCGCACCCCGGTTCCCGGCGCCGACGTTCCGGCAATCGGCCACATCGCTCTTGATGTACTCGTCGTACTCCTTCCACATCGGCAGCCGCCAGGTCTTCTCTCCCGCTGCCGCAGCCGCCGCCTCCACCTCCCGGCAGAGCGCATCGTCGTTCGTCATCAGCGCGTAGCACACGTCCCCGAGCGCCGTCGTCACCGCCCCGGTCAGCGTCGCCACGTCCACAATCCGCTTCGCCCCCAGCTCGTTCGCCCAGCAGATCGCGTCCGCCAGGACGAGCCGCCCTTCCGCATCCGTGTTGATCACCTCGATCGTCCGCCCGTTCATCGCCCGCACCACGTCGCCCGGCTTCGTCGCGCTGCCCGAGGGCATGTTCTCCGTGCACGGCGCAATCGCCAGCACGTTCAGCTTCGCTCCCAGCCGCGCCAGGGCCCACGCCGCCGTTATCACGTTCGCCGCGCCGGTCATGTCCGCCTTCATCGCTTCCATATTCGCCGCCGGCTTGATGCTGATGCCGCCGGTATCGAACGTAATCCCCTTCCCCACCAGCGCGAGGTCCCACCCCTCGCCGCCCCGGCCCCGGTAGCCGAGCCGGATCAGCTTCGGCGGCTCGGCGCTCCCCTTCGCCACCGAAAGGAGCGAGCCCATCCCCTTCCGCTCCATATCCGCCCGCTCGAGCACCTCGACCTCCATCCCCGCCTGCCGCGCCAGCTCCGCCGCCCGCTCCGCCATCACCGACGGCGTCAGGTGGTTCGAGGGCTCGTTCGCCCAGTCCCGGGCGATGTTTGTCGCCTCCGCCAGGATCGACCCCCGCTCCGCCGCCCGTGCCATCCCCGCCACCTTCGACGCGTCGTGCTCGATGATCACCACGTCCTCGATCTCCGCCCGGTCGTCCCCCGCGTTCGACTTGTGCTTCAGGAACTGGTAGCCGCCGAGGATCGACCCCTCCGCGATCGCCTGCGCGCACGCCTCCGGGTCGAGCCCGGCGATCCCCGCTCCGTGCGCAATCGTCGCAATCCGGCGGATGCCCGGCTTCCGCAGCGCGCGAACCACGTTCGCAGCAAGGTTCCGCACCGCGTCGATGTCGAACTCGTCGCGCGCGCCCAGCCCGGCTACCAGCACCCGCGGCGCAGGCATCCGCCCCAGCGTATGGATCGTCACCAGCTCGCCGGCCTTGCCCCGCAGGTCGCCCGCCGCAATCACCTGCGAAATCGCGCCGCCCAGCGCCATATCTACCGCGCCGGTCCCGCCCCCCGGCATGGTCACGCCTTCAAACAGGTTCACGACGACCGCGTCCGCCGCCGCCCGGGTGATATCGCCTTGCTCCACTCGTACCTTCACGTTCCGGTCCCCCGTCGCACTCCCGGCACCCTGCCGGCGTGCTACCTTGAAATCAGCATTATGGCCGCGCCGCCCGCGAGCGGCCACCCGGCACCGCCCATGAAGCTCAGCCTCCACCGCACCGCCGGCCGCCTCGCCCGCGCCTGGGCCCTCATCCGCCGCTACGGCATCTACGAAGCCGTGGTGGTCGTCGTCGCCTTCCTCATCTACTTCACCGTCCGCGGCCTCGTCGTCGACCGCGCCGGTGAAGCCATGGTCCGCGCCTTCAATCTCATTGAGCTCGAACAGCGGCTCCACATCTACTGGGAGCTCCGCATGCAGAGCTGGATTCTCGATTCCTACTGGGCCATCCGGGCGCTCAACTGGGTCTACTTCTGGGGCCATATGCCGCTCGTCGCCCTCCTTGCCGTCTGGCTCTTCGTCTTCCACCGCCACGCCTACTACCGCACCCGCAACGCCTTCCTCGCATCCGGCGCCATCGGCGTCGTCATCTACTGGCTCTTCCCCGTCGCCCCGCCGCGGCTCGTGCCCTTCGCCGGCTTCATCGATACCATGGCCGCCTTCGACCGCTTCGGCTACAACGCCCAGGAGACCGAAGCCTTCGTCAACCCCTTCGCCGCCGTCCCCAGCCTCCACTTCGGCTGGTCGCTCCTCCTCGGCGCCGTCGTCGCCTGGGTCGGGCGCAACCCCGTCGCCGTCGCCTTCGGCGTCGCCTGGCCCGTGGCCATGTTCTGCGCCGTTGTCATGACCGGGAACCACTTCATCCTCGATGCCGTCTTCGGCGGCATCGTCGCCTTTGCCGGCTTCGGCATCGCCCTCCTGTTCGAACGGCTCTGGCACCCCGCTTCCCGGGCCCTCGCCGCCCGCCTCCCCGCGCTCGAGCCGGGGGAGTGAAGCCTGTCCGCTTTCGCCGCGGGCCGCTCCGCGCTGGAAGCTGATGTTTGGCCGCCCGTTTGCCAACCGGTTAACTGGTCGATCCGCCAAGCGTTGAATCCCCATTACTTCTTGTGGTAGAGACGACAGGTGCCCCGATTCCTGGCCGTTGAGCCGGGGCGGGCAGGAGTGGCTCATGTATCAGCCGAGCGAGGTGCTCCGCGCGTTGGGCAGGCACCACGTGCGTGAGCTGAACGACTACCAACAGCGCCTGGTAGCTGCCATCTGCGTGGGCTGGGCGCCGCCGGACATCGCCGCGGCCAGCGGCCGAAGTTCGAAGTCCGCCTATCGCCACCTGCGAGAGCTTGCCTGCCACGTCCTGGACCCGGTTGGACTCGAGCCAACCCGGGACTTCCTTCGTACTTGGGCCGAGCTGCACGGAACCTGCTGCTGCGCGCCAGCGTTCAAAATGATCAGGGAAAACCGCATCTTCTGAGAAATATTCTCAGATCGGCCCGGCGCCGGAGGGTAGGCTTATTCCGGTCCCCCGGCGGGCAATCGGAGACAAAGAGATGTTTCGCGAAGCGACGCGCCGACAGATCCTCCGCAAGCTGGCAGCCGGCCCCATGGCGGTGGCCGGCGCCATGGTTGACCCGCTGGGCCTCCGAAGCCGCGATGCCGCCCGTGCCGCTGATGGGCGCGGCTCGGACGCGGGAGAGCTTTACAACGGGCTCCTGCTTCTCGCACCCGGCGCAACCCGCCCGGCGCCGGAGAGAGTGCCGGTGCTCGCTCCACCGATACTGGAGAAGATCAGGAACGGGCCCGAACCGACCGGATTTGCGCGTTCGCTTTCCGGCGCTGAAGCGCGATCCTTGGGTGTCCCGCTCTGGAAGGTCAAAGGGCAACCGGTCTCATCGATCCGAGCCACGTTTTCTGGCTCCCGGGTATTCGAGGTAGCCACGATCACGGAGGCCGAAGACGGTCCGTACTCATCCATAGTCATCACCGCTCAGCCTCACTATATTCGGCCATATCCCGTCCCTGTCGCAGGCATCCCGGAGCGACCAGTGTTCCCGGCAAAGACCTCGGCGACGCCCGTCGCGGGAATATATTGGACTGCCCCTTTCGAAATCGTGGCAATCTGGGCGTCCGACGAAGGACTGTACAGAATGACTGCCACGATGCGCGCCCCCGCTTTGCCGGCGGAGAGTTTTCCGTTCGAATTCCAGCAGGTTTAACGCAATGAACCTTCGATAGAAAGGAGGGTGTTTCGTGCCTGGCTTCTAAGTGTACGCGCCCATAACCGGTACAGTGACTTCCTGCTGGACCGGTCCGGTCGCCTGTCCGGCAGACCCAAACGGCTGCAGGAACCGTAGACAGATAGCAGCCACAGGCAAGTACTGCGGCGGGGCATACACATGCGGTCCGTGCTGCCACCCCTCAGTATCTTGCAATGAGCCACAGGATATCATGACTGGTGGTGGAACTCCAGACATCGTGTTCACTGCTGACCCAATCGTCGCTTCGATCTGGGTTGGACTGGCCAGCACTGCCTGCTCGAGCGAATCTGGGTGCAGCTCGCTTCCGTACACGAGGGTCATGACCGTCTACATGTACTCTGGGCTGAACGGTAGTGGCACATTTCTAAGGGTTGTTATTTTTGTTCATGTAAATAATGCCATTGCGAGCGGATATTACAATACATCAATTGAGCCTGGAACAGGGCACGCTTACAAGGTGATAGGCTCCGTACCATCTGGTTCGTGCGGGCAATGCTATACAGGGCCACACCTCCATTGGGAGCGTTGCGGTAATTCTGTCGTGAATTCGAGTATATCATGCGGCGATACGATGCTCCGCAGTCTCTCATGGGTCTTCAGGTACTCCTGCTGAGTCTCTTGCTCTGGCTGGCCGTTGGCTGTTCAGGCGACGACCAGACTCAAACGCCGGCTGCTTCCGCCACGGCCGGCGGCACGCAGGCCACGTCCGCGTCTTCAGCGACGCCCTCGGCCACGGCGGACCCAGCTCGTCCGCCACTGCCACCTGTTGTAGTAGAGGTCGCCGAAGCGATCCGGGATCGGGATGCTGCCAGACTGCTCCAACTGCTCGGCGGTGAGCCTGAACCGTGTGGCCAGACTCCAACGCCGGGAATTGGTGCCGGGCCGATCCCGACCTGTCCACCCGGATCGAGCCCCGGAACGCTTGTCGGGCAATTTATCCTAATCGGCGACTGCGAGGGCTTTAGCGTGCCGGCGGGGGCAGAGGTTGTGGATCGCATCATTGGCCTCCGCGACGAAGGCGCCGAGTTGCACGCTGTGGTCTGGGCGAGGGATTTCGGATCGCCCGAACGGGCCTACTTCCTCGTCTACGGGGTCGAGTCAGGCGCCGGTCGCGCGGTTTCGGTCAAGGAGAGCGGAATAGTTGGGGTGTACTACGGCTGCCGCGCGTCTCCTGAGGGTCTGGTGTCCTTCTGGGGGGCCAATGGAGACGCCGTCGTGTACCCACCGTCTGACGTCAAACGTTAACCGCGATGAGGCTGAGCTTGGGAGCCGCATGATGATTCAGGGCATGCAGTACTTGGCCATTGGCATTCCGGCGTCGGTTGCTGTCATCGCTGGCGTCATCAAGCTTCGGTTCCGCCGCGAATTCGCCACCGCGGTCGTCGCCTGGGGGGTCCTTCCCCCGCGTGGGATTCGGCCGTTCACCACCGGGCTGCCGGCGGCTGAGGTCGCCGCGGGCCTGGCTGCGATTGGTCTCACGTTGATGGGACGCCAGGTCGCGGCTGTTGCGTTGCTCGCCCCGCTGTTCTTGCTGCTTGCGGCAGGTCAGGCCGTGATTCTGAGGCGAAGTGTCAACCCCTCGTGCGGGTGCTTCGGGAGGACTGCAGGGCCAATCGGTACCGGGACCATCGTCCGCGCCGCCGCCCTGGCGCTGCTGCCGGTGGCGGCCATCATCGTCTTTTAGCCGCCCGCTGGCATCCCTCCCCGCCTCCCGATATGCTCCCACCGACAGCACGAAAGGAGGCCCCTCCCCATGACGTCCATCGCCGAACGCCCCGGCGTCACCACCTACCAGCAATTCATCGACGGCCAGTGGGTCGACGCCCTCAGCGGCGCCACCTTCACCCGCACCAGCCCCTACGACGGCTCCGTCGTCGGCGTCTACCCCAACAGCGGCATCGAAGACGCCGACCGCGCCATCCGCGCCGCCCGCCGCGCCTTCGACGAAACCTCCTGGCCCACCTCCCCCGCCGCCGACCGCGCCCGCATCCTCCGACGGGCCGCCGATCTCCTCGCCGAGCGCGCCGATGCCTTCGCGACCTGCATCGCCGCCGAAGTCGGCAAGCCGAAGACCATGGCCCTCGGCGAAGTCATGGCCACCGTCGATGTCTTCCAGCTCTTCGCCGCCAAGGCCCTCAACCTCAAAGGCGAATCCTTCACCCAGCAAATCCCCGATGCCGTCGGCATCGTCGCCCATGAGCCGGTCGGCGTCGTCGGTATCATCACCCCGTGGAACTTCCCGCTCCTTCTCATCTCCTGGAAGATCGGCCCGGCCATCGCCGCCGGCTGCACCATGGTGGCCAAGCCCTCCCACTACACCCCCGGCTCCACCCTCATGCTCGCCGGCCTCCTCGCCGAAGCCGGCCTCCCCAACGGCGTCTTCAACGTCGTCACCAGCGAAACCGATAACGGCGCCCTCGTCGGCCAGCACATCGCCGCCTCCGAGCTCGTCGACAAGGTCGCCTTCACCGGCTCCACCGCCAGCGGCAAGGCCGTCATGCGCGCCGCCGCAAACAACGTCAAGAAGGTCAGCCTCGAACTCGGCGGCAAGTCCCCCAACATCGTCTTCCCCGACGCCGCCCTCGACGCCGCCGTCGCTGGCGCCTTCTTCGGCATCTACCTCAACAGCGGCCAGGTCTGCCAGGCCGGCTCCCGCCTCCTCGTCGCGAAGCCGATCAAGGACGAGTTCGTCGCGAAGCTCACCGCCCTCAGCCAGACGCTCAAACTCGGCGACCCCTTCGACCCCGCCACCACCATGGGGCCGGTCATCAACGAAAACCAGCTCGCGAAAATCGAGAACTACCTCGAACGCGGCAGGCAGGAGGCGAAACTGCTGACCGGCGGCTCCCGCGCCACCGAGCCCGGCCTCGAAAAGGGCCTCTTCGTCAAGCCCACCATCTTCGACGAGGTCCCCGCGCAGGCCTCCATCGCCCGCGAGGAGATCTTCGGCCCCGTCCTCTCCGTCCTCTCCTTCGAGAACATCGACGACGTCATCCGCACCGCCAACGACACCATGTACGGCCTCGCCGCTGCCGTCTGGACGAAGGACATCAACGTCGCCCTCAAAGTGGCCAAAGGCCTCCGCGCCGGCACTGTCTGGGTCAACGCCTACCACACCACCGGCCTCTACAACATGCCGTACGGCGGCTACAAGCAGAGCGGACTCGGCCGCGAACTCGGTGACCTCGGCCTCGAAGAGTACATGGAGACCAAGTCCATCCAGATCAAGCTCCAGTAGCCCCGGTCTCTGCCGCTCGACCGCCCGGCCCCGGCCCGCGGCCGCCGCTGCGGGCCGGAGTTCCTCCCCGGCCGGCGATTCAGTTAACTGATTCGAACGTCCGTTCCGGCGCCGCCGCCGCCAGCATCTCGAACCGCACTTCGTACACCTTGCCCAGCCACTGCTGGAGCGTGCCGCGGGCGTAGGCCGCCTCCGGGCTCTGCAAGGCCACCGGCACCGAGTCCGCGTCCTCGAACACGTAGACCACGAGCACCACCCCCTGCGGGGCCAGCCCCACCTCAACCCGCTTGACCCCGGGCACTGCCGCTGTATCGCGGGCGTGCACCTCCCGCGCCCACCGCCGGAACGCCGCGAAGTGCTCCGGCGCCGGCCACGCCCGCATCACGAGCAGCGGCCGGAACCGCTCCCTCACCGCAGCCGCTCCACCAGCCGGGCGATCAGCTCCACGCTCGGCCCTGTCTCGAAGCGCGTATCGACCACGACGTTCGGGCCGTCCAGCGCCTCCGCCCGCGGCAGCATCCGCTCGTAGACCGCTTCGTCCGCCTGTGAAAACCCCTCCCGCGGCCGCCGAAGCCGCTCCCGGACCACCGGCTCCGGCGCCGTCACCCGCACCCGCACGAGCCCGCCGGCCTGCTCCCCCAGCCGCACGAACCGCCGCCGGTCCCGCCGGGTCAGGTTCGTCGCATCCACCACCACCGTTCGCCCCTCCGCCAGCGCGTCAGCCGCCAGCGCCTCGGCCCGCGCGAAGACTGCCGCATGCTCCTCCGGCGTGTACGTCGGCTCCGGGAAGAGCTGCCGCCGCACCGCATCGCTCTCCACATGCACCGCCCCCAGCCGCTCCGTCAGCTGCCGCGCAAGCGTCGTCTTCCCCGAACCGGGCAGCCCCGAGAGCAGCACGAGCACCCCGTCGGCCCCTCCCCGATTGCCGGTAACCATGCCCATATGCTAGCGTGAAGCCGTAGAGACGACAGGAAAAGGAAGACAGAGAACAAGGTTGCTGACGAAAGAGCGCAAGACCGACCTCATCAAGGAGTTCGGCACTCACCCCAACGACACCGGGTCGCCCGAGGTGCAGGTTGCCATCCTCACCGAGCGGATCAAGTACCTCACCGAGCACCTCAAGGCGCACAAGCACGACTACCACACACGCCGCGGCCTCCTGAAGCTCGTCGGCCAGCGTCGCCGCCAGCTTCGGTACCTCAACCGCCGCGACGTCAACCGGTACCGCGAACTGATCGCCCGCCTCGGCCTCCGCAGATAGCGGAGGCTTTTCGCTTCCGCGGGGTCCGCAACCGCCCCGCCCGCACTTCCTCACCTGCGTCCCGCCATCGCGGAGCCACCGCGAAACGGGCACCGTGGCCCATATCCCACGGCCACTCCAGCAGCTGAGATGAAGCACACAACTTGACCACCATGAACGACCCGCGCACCTACGAAATCGAAATCGGGGGCAAAACCCTCACCATCCAGCACGGCATCCTCGCCCAGCAGGCCAACGGCGCCGTCACCGTCCGCCTCGGCGATACCGTCGTCCTCGTCACCGTCTGCATGGCCGAGGCCCGCGAAGGCATCGACTTCTTCCCCCTCACGGTCGACTACGAAGAGCGCCTCTATGCCGTCGGCAAAATCCCCGGCGGCTTCCCCCGCCGCGAAGGCCGTGCCTCCACCGAGGCCATCCTCGCCATGCGCCTCACCGATCGCCCCCTCCGGCCCCTCTTCCCCAAGGGCTTCCGCAACGAAGTCCAGGTCATCGCGACCACCCTCTCCGCCGACCGCGAGCACCAGCCCGATACCCTCATCACCATCGGCGCCTCCGCCGCACTCGGCATCAGCGATATCCCCTTCAACGGTCCCGTCTCCTCCGTCCGCGTCACCCGCCTCGACGGCCAGTACATCGTCAACCCCACCTTCGATGAAACCGAGCGCGGCGACCTCGACATCGTCGTCGCCGGCACGAAGGACGCCGTCGTCATGGTCGAAGCCGGCGCCAAGCAGGTCGCCGAAGACGTCGTCCTCGAGGCCATCGAAGTCGCCATGGAGGCGAACCGCAAGATCATCGCCCTCCAGGAACAGATCGCGGCCGATGTCGCCCCGGTGAAGAAGCCCTTCACCCCGGCGAAGGAGAACGAAGAAGCCATCGCGGTCATCAGCGAGTACCTCAAGGACCGCATCCCTGAACTCGTCGCCACCGCCGCCTCCGAGCGCTCCGACGCCAACAAGGCCGTCCGCCAGGAGCTCCAGGAGCAGTTCGGCGACCGCTTCACCTCCGCCGAGATCGCCGATGCCCTCTGGAACATCATCAAAAAGGCGATGCGCAGGCAGATCCTCGAGCAGGGCATCCGCGCCGACGGCCGCGGCGTCAAAGACATCCGCCCGCTCGATATCCACGTCGGCGTCCTCCCCCGCACCCACGGCTCCGGCCTCTTCCAGCGCGGCCAGACCCAGGTCCTCACCATCGCCACCCTCGGCGGGCTCAGCATGGTGCAAAAGCTCGATACCCTCTCGCCCGACGAGTACAAGCGGTACATGCACCACTACAACTTCCCGCCCTACTCCGTCGGCGAAGTCCGCCCCCTCCGCGGGGCCGGCCGCCGCGAAATCGGCCACGGCGCCCTCGCCGAGCGCGCCCTCGAACCCGTCATCCCCTCCGAGGAAGAGTTCCCCTACGCCCTCCGCCTCGTGAGCGAGGTCATGTCCTCCAACGGCTCCACCTCCATGGCCTCCGTCTGCGGCAGCACCCTCGCCCTCATGGACGCCGGCGTCCCCATCTCCGCACCGGTCGCCGGCATCGCCATGGGCCTCATCATGGGCGAGGATGGCAACTACCGCGTCCTCACCGATATCGCCGGCCAGGAAGACTTCATGGGCGACATGGACTTCAAGGTCGCCGGCACCGCGAAGGGCATCACCGCCCTCCAGATGGACATCAAGATCTCCGGCGTCTCCCGCGAACTCCTGGCAACCGCCCTCGAACAGGCCCGCGAAGCCCGCCAGTACATCCTCCAGCGCATGCTCGAAGTCATCCCCGAGCCGCGGCCCGAGCTCTCGCCGTACGCGCCCAAGATGTACAAGATCACCATCCCCCAGGACATGATCGGCACCCTCATCGGGCCCGGCGGCAAGACCGTCCGCCGCATCCAGGACGAATCCGGCGGCGCCACCATCGACATCCAGGAAGACGGCACCGTCATCGTTGGCTCCCCCAACGAAGAGGTCGCCCGCAAAGCTATCCGCATGATCGAAGGCCTCACCAAAGAGGTCCAGGTCGGCGAAATCTACACCGGCAAGGTCACCCGCCTCCTCAACTTCGGCGCCTTCGTCGAAATCCTCCCCGGCAAGGAAGGCCTCATCCACATCTCCCAGCTCGGCGCCGACCACGTCCGCAGCGTCGAAGACGAGGTCAAGGTCGGCGACGAGGTCACCGTCATGGTCTCCGAGATCGACAACCTCGGCCGCATCAACCTCTCCCGCCGCGCTGTCCTCCTCGGCGAAACACCGGAGCAGGCCGCAGCAGCCAGCCGCGACGGCGGCCGCGACCGCGACCGCGGGCCGCGCGGCGGCGGCCCGGGCGGCTCCGGCGGCGGTTCCCGCCCCTCCGACCGCGACCGCGGCGGCCGCGGCGGCGGCCCCCAGCCCCAGCGCGGCAGCCAGCCGCAGCCCTCGCGCCCGGCGCCGGCCAGCACCGGCCCCGTGGGCGGCGCCACCCGCGGCTGGGTGCGCCGCACCCCGCCCGCTGAAGGCGCGCCCCCGCCTCCGCGCCGCGATTTCGGCGGCGGCATGAACGAGGACTGACACCTCCCTGCTCAGGGTCGACAAAGGAGGCCGCCCCGGCACCGGGGCGGCCTCGCTGTTTGTCCGGGCGCTCGCGGGGGCCCTACACCCCGACCGCCTCCCGCCACTCCGCCGGCTTTGCCCGCTGCTCCTCGGGCAGCGGCCGAATCCACCAGCGGTCCTCGTACTCGCTCCAGATGCCGCGCAGCTTCGGCATCACCTTCTCCGCGAACAGCTTCGTGTTGTACATCACCTTCTCGCGCGGCATGTTCCCGATCTGCATCAGGCACATCAGGTGGCCGACCTTCAGCCCCTTGATGACCTCCTCCAGCTGCTGCGCCACGCTCTCCGGGCTCCCGGCCACCACGTACCCCTGCTTCACGAAGTCCGCCCAGGTCAGCCCGGCACGCTGCGCGCTCGCCTGTGCGCCCACCTGGGCCGTAATCCCGGCCTTCACCGTCCGCAGCGTCCGGTAGCCCGGCGCATCCGCGAATCCCGCGTAGACGTGCAGGCACCGGTTGTAGAAGTAATCCACGTGCTCGCTGTACAGCCGCTCGGCCTCCGCGTCGCTCTCCGCCACGCAGACCAGCTGCAGGAAGCCCGCCCGGTACGGGTTGAACTCCCCGCCCAGCTCATCCACCCGCGCCCAGTACTGGTCCATCACGCCCTTCCCGCGCAGGTAGCCGAAGTACGAAAGGTAGCAATAGACGTAATCCTTCTCCGTCGTCCAGTCCCACGTCTCCAGCGAACCGCCGCCCGGGATCCAGATCGGCGGGTGCGGCTGCTGCAGCGGCCGCGGCCACGGGTTCACGTACCGCACCTGGTTGTACTTCCCGTTGAAGTGGAACGTCTCCTTGTTCGTCCACGCCTGCAGGATGAAGTCGTGGTTCTCGTAGTACCGCTCCCGCAGCGTCGCCGGCGTCATCCCGTAGGCAAAGTTCGTGTCCATGCTCGTCCCTACCGGGAAGCCGGCCACCAGCCGCCCGCCCGAGATGACGTCGAGCATGGCGAACTCCTCCGCCACCCGCAGCGGCGGGTTGTACAGCGCAATCGAGTTCCCCAGCACCACCAGCCCTGCCCGCGAGGTGCGCCGCGCCAGCGCCGCCGCAATCAGGTTCGGGCTCGGCATCAGCCCGTACGCGTTCGAATGGTGCTCGTTGCAGCAGATCCCGTCGAACCCGCACCGCTCCGCGTACTCCAGCTCGTCAAGGTACTCGTTGTAGACGTGGTGCCCCTTCACCGGGTCGAACAGCGAGTACGGCACGTCGACCCAGACGCTCCGGTACCGCTCCTTGAAGTCGTCCGGCAGGTACGGATACGGCATCAGGTGGAACCAGTGGAACTTCATGCTGCCCCTCCAGCGGCTGCGCCGCGCAGCGCGGCGTGCATCATCCATACGCCCGCGCAATATCCGCGTCAAGCTGCGCAGCCGCCCGCGGGGCCCTACTCTCCCCCTGCGGGCTCTGGAGACTGGAGGACCCCATGCGCCCTGACCACGCGCTCGAATCCGCCGCCCGCGCCGTCGAACGGTACGCCGACCCCGCCCGGCCCCTCGTCCACCCCCAGCAGATCATCGCCGCTATCCGCCGCGAAGAATCCGCCGCCTCCCGCGCCAACGGCTGGCTCGCCGACCACATCGTCGGCCTCGCCGGCACCATGGCCTTCTTCCACTTCCTCTGGCTCCTCATCGCCGGCTGGGCCCTCTGGCAGTCTGGCATCCTCCACAACCGCGGATTCGACCCCTACCCCTACTCCTTCCTCTTCTTCATCCTCGGCGGCATCATGCAGTCACTCTTCGTGCCCACCATGCTGACCGCCTCCAACCGCGCCGCCGAGCGCGACCGCATCAAAGACGAAGCCGACCACCGCGCCTGGTCCCACCTCTACCAGGTCAACGATGACCAGCTCCGGCTCCTCCAGGAGATTCGCGACCTCCTCGCAGCCGCCCGTCCCGCTTCCGGCCCCGCCGCGGAGTAGCCCCGGCGCCCTACGCCTCGCGCGGCGCCCGGAAGAGCCCCTCCTGCGCGACCGTCGCAATCCGCGTCCCCGAGCGGTCATACATCCCCGCGATCATGATCGCCCGCGCCGCGTGCGCTGCCGGGCTCTCGCTCACGTACAGCACCCAGTCATCGAACCGCGGCGGCCGGTGGAACCACATCGCGTGGTCCAGGCTCGCCGAGCTCCCGCCGGGCCGCCAGAGCCCGTAATGGTGCGCCACGGTCGCCACCAGGCCGCTGTCACTGAAGTAGGCCAGCGCCGCCGCATGCAGGAGCGGATCCTCCGGGAGCGGCTCCGCCATCCGGCCCCACACGGCCCGCGCCGGCAGCCGCCCGGTCCCGTCGTCTGCGCGCGTCGGCTCCGCCGCCGACCGCAGGTCAATCGGCCGTCCCAGCCGGCTCCGCATCCGTTCGGCCATCGCCGGCGGGATGTCGGCCATCCGCGGCAGCGCAATCGTCGTCCACCAGGGCGGGCAGCCCTCCGGGTCGGGCGCTGCCGGCATCGGCGCCTGGTGCGAAATCCCCTCCTCCGGCGCGGCGAAGCTCACCGACGCCTCGAAGATCGTGTGCCCGGCCTGCACCGCCGTCACCCGTCGCGTCAGGAAGTTCCGTCCCTCCCGGATCCGCTCCACTGTGTAGTCGATCGGGTCCTGCGGCTTCCCCGCCCGCAAGAAGTACGCGTGCAGCGAGTGGATCGACCCGAAACTTGCGGTGCGCCCGGCCGCCACGATCGCCTGCGCCAGCACCAGCCCGCCGAAGAGCCGGCCTTCCTCCTGCCCCGGTTCGCCCCGGAACCGGTTGTAATCCGCCGGCTCCAGCGCCATCTGCCGCAAGAACTCACGAATCGCCCCGCCGGGGGCCTCCTGCGCCTCCGTCATGGTTCCTCCATCTCCCGCCCCTGCCCCGCTCCGGGGCCGGGCCGTTCGTACGTTTGTGTCGAATCAGCCTACCGGCTGCCGGCCTCCCGGTCTCCCCGCCCAGCCTCGAGCGCCGCCAGCAGCCGCCCCGTCGCCGCCGCCACCGCCGCCACCGCCTCCTCGAACGCCGCCGCATTCCGCCGCGAGGGCTGCCGGTAGCCGCTCACCTTGCGCACGTACTGGAGCGCCGCCGCCCGCACCTCCTCGTCCGTCGCCGGCGGCGCCTGCCCCCGCAGGGTCCGGATACTTCGGCACACGCCCGGCCTCCTTCCCCGCCTAGGCCCGCGGCAGCCCGAGCCCGCGCGTCGCGATGATGTTCCGCTGCACCTCGCTCGTGCCCCCGCCGATGGTCGCCGCCACCGAGTGCAGCTGGAACCGCCCGATCCGGCCCATCAGCAGCTCCCAGCGCGAGGCGCCCCGCGACGTAATCTGCCCCCGCAGCCCCGCCATCCGGTACAGCACCGCCGCCATCCGCTGCTCCACTTCGCTCGCGTACAGCTTCACAATGCTCGCCTCGTAGTTCGGCTGCACCCCCCGCGCCTGCATCGAAACCACCCGCAGGCTCAGGTTTCGAGCCACCTCCACCTCAATGACCAGGTCCGCCAGCCGGTGCCGCGCCCACGCCAGGTTCGTCAGTCCCTCAGCCTTCGCGCACGCGATCGCCTCCTCGAGGATCGCCCGGTACTCCACGCACAGGTCCACCAGGCTCCGCTCGAAGTCCAGCGTCGTCGCCGCCACGTACCACCCCCGGTTCTCCTCCCCCACCAGGTTCCGCGCCGGCACCCGCACATTCTCGAAGAACACCTGGTTGAACCCGCTGTTCCCAACCATGTTGATGATCGGCGAGAGCGTGATCCCCGGCGATTTCATGTCCACCAGGAAGTACGAGAGCCCCTTGTGCTTCGGCGCCGAGGGGTCCGTCCGCGCCAGGAGGATCATCCAGTCCGCAATGTGCGCCCCGCTCGTCCAGATCTTCTGGCCGTTTACGACATACTCATCGCCGTCCCGCACCGCCCGCGTCTGCACGCTCGCCAGGTCCGACCCTGCGCCCGGCTCGCTGAACCCCTGGCACCAGCGCTCCTTCCCCGAAAGGATCGGCTCGATGAACCGCTCCTTCATCCACTCCTCGCCGTACTGCATCAGCGTCGGCGCCACCCAGCCAATGCCGACCCCGCCGAACCGCGGCGCCCGCGCGCGGGCCATCTCCTCCTTCAGGATGAACTGCTGCATCACCGGCAGTTCCGCGCCCCCGTACTTCTTCGGCCACGCCGGCGCCACCCACCCCCGCGACTGCAGTCGGCGCCGCCACTCCGCCAGCGCCGCTTTATCCCGCTCGTGCCCGCTCGAAAGCTGGCCCCACTCACCCTCGCCGGCATCGCCCTTCAGCGCGTCCGGCAGGTTCTCGGCGATCCATGCCCGCACCTCGGCCCGGAACGCCGCCTCTTCCGGAGAATCACGAAAGTCCATGCCGCGAAGCTTACCTGCGCCCGGCCCCACGATCATTCCCCGCTGAACGGTCCGCAGCCGCCTGCCGATACCTCAACTGATGGTACGCCCGAACGCCGCCCTCGCCCGCCGGGGAGACTTCCTCGCCGTCCTCGCCGACCCCGACCTCCTCCAGCTCCTCCTCGTCGCCTGCCCCGACGCAGTGATCGTCACGACCCCCGAAGAGCGCATCGCACTCTACACCGGCGCCGCCGAGGCGATGTTCGGCTTCGCGCCCGTCGAGGTCATGGGCCGCCGCATCGACGTCCTCTTTCCCGACCGGCCCAGCCGCCGCGCGCTCCGCGCGGCCCTCGCCCGCGATGGCCGGGTCGTCGCCTTCGAACTCCCTGCCGCCCGCAAAGACGCCCCGCCGTTCACCGCCGCTGTCTCGGCCGCCCGTGTGACCGGCCGCCTCGGCGATACCCTCGGCACCGTCTACTACATCCGCGACCACTCCGCCTACCGCGAAATCGAAGACGCCCTCCGCCGGAACAACGCCCAGCTCACCCACCTCGTCGCCCGGCTCGACCACCTCGCCCGCCACGACCCCCTCACCCGCCTCCTCAACCGCGCAGCTGCCTTCGAAGCCGCCGAGAGCATCCTCCTCGCCTTCCCGGTCGGCGCTGCAAAGCTCGGCATCGCCGTCTTCGACCTCGACCGCTTCAAAGCGATCAATGACTCCTACGGCCACCTCGCCGGCGATGCCGTCCTCGAATCCTTCGGCGAAACCCTCCGGCAGCTCGCCCGCCACGGCGACGTCATCGGCCGGTTCGGCGGCGAAGAGTTCATCGCCTTCCTCCCTGGCGCCTCCCTCGCCGATGCCGCCGCCTTTGCCGAGCGCATCCGCCAGGCCCTCCAGGCCCGGCCCGTCCCCATCGACGAAACCCTCGCCATCTCTGCCACCGTCAGCGCCGGGGTCGCCGCCATCCCCGAATCCGCCGAAACCCTCGAAGAGGCCGTCCGCATCGCCGACGAACGCCTCTACCAGGCGAAGCGCGCCGGCCGCAACCGCGTCGTCGCCACGGATACCGAGCAGAGGAGCGCAGCATGACGTCCGACCCGACCGCCGACTCCCCCTTCTTCCGCAACCGCCTGCGCACCATCGTCCAGGCCACCACCGACCTCGCCCCGCTCAAAGCCGTCGCCACCAAAGCAATCCAGCTCGCCGAGGACGAACGGTCGGCCGCCATGGACCTCGCAACCGTCATCAGCTCCGACCAGGCCCTCACCGCCCGCCTGCTGAAGCTCTCCAACTCCGCCTACTACGGCTACGCCCGCCGCATCTCTAACGTCCGCGAGGCGGTCATCCTCCTCGGCATGCGCACCGTCCGCTCCGTCGCCATCTCCACCGCCATCATCGACGCCCTCCGCATCCCCCAGCTCGAAAACTCCCGCTTCGACCAGGACCTCTTCTGGGCCCACAGCGTCACCGTCGGCATCATCGCCGAGGTCATCGCCCGCGAAACCCGTGTCGCCCGCCCCGAAGACGCCTTCACCGCCGGCGTCCTCCACGACATCGGCAAACTCGCCATGATGCTCGCCGAGCCCGCCGCCTTCGCCGAGGTGATCGACCTCGTCGAGACCGAAGGCATGAAGTACCGCGACGCCGAGTTCGCCGTGTTCGGCTTCGGCCACGAGCTCGTCGGCGCGCGCCTTGCTGCCCGCTGGAAGTTCCCCGAACCGCTCGTCTCGGCCATCCAGGCGCACCACCAGCCCGTCGCCGCCATCGAATCGATGGCCGACATCGTCACCGCCGCCAACCTGGTGGCGAACCGCGAGGGGCTCGCCGCCGGCTTCGACTACACCCACGAGCCGGAGCGCCGCCCGGCCGCCGCGGTGCCGCCCGCCGTAGACCTCGCCGTCGGCAAAGTCCACGGCGGGATCGCGACCCTCGAAGAGAAGGCCCGCGCCTTCCTCACCCACGTCACCTCCCGCCCCCCGCGCTGGTACCGCCCCCACCACGGCGAGGCGGAAGATGCCGGCGCCGACGCCGAGGAGACGCCCGCAGCCTGATGAACGGCCCCGCGCCGGCCGAATCCTCCTGTGAGGAGCACCTGTGAATCCTGCACCCACGGTTCCCGCGAGCCCGGAACAGGAGCCCGGAGCGCCCCAGCGGCACCTCCTCCGGATGGCCGCCCTCGCCGGATGGGGCATCGTCCTCGCCGTGCAGGTCGTCCAGTACCTCCGCCAGCCGACAACCGCGAACTTCATCGTCACCGTCGGCCTGGCCGCTCTCTTCCTTCTCTTCCTCGCCCACGCCGTCTTCATGCAGGTCGTCCGGAAGCGCCACTGGCACCGCGTCGCCGCCCGCCTCCAGGGCGCTGCCTACCTCTCCGAATTCCATAACCTTCCGAACCGCAACTACGTCCTCGCCGAGCTCCGCCGCGAAATGCCGCGCGCCCGCGCACTCCAGTCCCCCTTCGTCCTCGTCCAGCTCTCCATCGAGAACATCAACGACATCCGCGAACGCCGCGGCGAGGACTTCGCCAACCGCGCCGTCAACGCCCTCGCCGAGGTCCTCAAGCGTCTCACCCGCAGCTCCGATTTCCTCGCCCACCTCGGCGGCGCAAAGTTCTGCGTCATGCTCGTCGAATGCACGCTCGAGCAGTCGTACATCTACCTCAAGCGCGTCCCCGGCACCATCTCCGTCTCCGACGGCCACACCGTCTTCGATGTGCCCGTCACCGCCCGGGTCCTCCAGTACGACCTCGAAGCCCTCTACGCCACCGACGTCCTCCGCGACCTCGAGGAGACCCGGCCGCTCCGCCGCCGCGAACCTCCGCGCCCGGACGCGCTCGCCGCCTGACCCCTACCACTGGTAGGCCGCCGCGTCGCCCACCCGGTGCAGCTTCAGGAAGTTGGTCGTACCCTGCGCCCGCACCGGCAGGCTCGCCACCACCACCACCTCGTCGCCCTCGTCCACGAACCGCCCGCTCAGCAGCGCCTCGTCGATGGCCCGCAGCAGCTCGTCGGTCGTCGTCACCGCCCGGCTCAGGATCGGCACCACGCCCCGCGCGAGCGCCAGCCGCCGGTACACTGTTTCCGCGTGCGTTACACCGAAAATCGGCGCATCGGGGTGCACCTTGCTCATCAGCAGCGCCGAATACCCGCTCCGCGTGAAGCAGGCGATGCCCCGCATGTTCGGGTCCGACGCAACAATGCGCCGCGCCGCCAGCGCCACCACATAGGAATGGTCGTCGTGCTCGCCGTACCCCGCGCCCTCCGGCGCCGGGCCGGCCACCGCCTCCGCCTGCCGGATGATCCGGTCCATCATCGCCACCGCCTCCACCGGGTACTTCCCGATCGCCGTCTCCCCGCTCAGCATTACCGCGTCCGAAAACTCCCATGTCGCATTCGCAACGTCCGATGCCTCCGCCCGGGTCGGGCGCGGCGCCTCGATCATCGACTCCAGCATCTGCGTCGCGGTGATCACCGGGATCATCTCCCGCGCCGCCGCCGCGATGATGCGCCGCTGCTGCACCGGCACCTCCTCCGGCGGCAGCTCCACCCCAAGGTCCCCCCGCGCCACCATGACGCCGTCTGCCTCCGCGACAATCTCGTCGAGATGCTCTACCGCCTGCTTCCGTTCGATCTTCGCAACGATCGGGATGTCGCCCCCCAGCGCTGCGATCGCCGCCCGCGCCGCCTCGATGTCCGAGGCATCCCGCACGAAGCTCACGGCCACGTAGTCCACGCACTCGGCAACCGCCATCGCCAGCGCTTCGCGGTCCCGCTCGGTCAGCGCCGGCGCCGTGAGCGCCGTCTCCGGAAAGTGCACCCCGCGCCGCGGCGCCAGCATCCCGCCCGCCGTCACCTGGCAGACCAGGTCGTCGCCGTCGCGCTGCACCACCCGCAGTTCGATCCGCCCGTCGTCGAGCAGAATCCGCTCCCCCGCGATCACATCCTCCGTCAGCCGCTCGTAGCCGATCGTGAACCGCTCCTCCGTCCCCGCCACCGGCTCCGCCGTCACCCGCACCGTCGCGCCCGTGCGCAGCTCCAGCGCCCGGCCCCCTTCCGTTTCGCCCGTGCGGATCTTCGGTCCCGCCAGGTCAAGGAGCACCGCCACCGGCCGGCCTTCCTCCTTCGCAACCGCCCGCACCAGCCGCACCGCCTCGCGGTGGCTTTCCAGTGTCCCGTGGCTCGTGTTCAGCCGCGCCACGTCCATCCCCGCGCGCATCATCGCCCGCAGGGTTGCCGGGGGCAGCGAGGCAGGCCCCAGCGTCGCCACGATCTTCGTCCTGCGCAGCATGCTCATGCCCCGACTATAGCAGCGCCGGGCCTGCGCCCCGGTGAACGGTACACTGGGCAGCGTGCCGCGCGACCAGCTCAAGGCCCGCGAATTCCTCTTCCTCGCCGAAGAGCTGGCGTTCCGCGCCCTCCCGCCAGCCGTCCCGGCACCGTCCCGCAGGGTCATGTGGACCATCCTCCAGCTCTCCTGGGGCGACCCCGCCTCGCACATCGAACTCCAGCCCCAGCCGTCCCGCGGCATCGTCGAACTCGGCCTCCACTTCGAAGGCCCCGCCGAAGCGAACGACGCCCGCGCCGCCCTCGTCGCTGCCAACGCCGGGCCGCTCATGGCCGCGCTCGGCCCCGCCTGGGAGCTCGAGGTTTGGACTCCCTCCTGGCGCCGGCTCCACCGCACCTTCGCCTTCGACATCCTCACCCGCCGGCTCGCCGAGACGGTCGCCGCCGAAATGGCCCGCGCCATCCCGCTCCTTTACCCGTTCTGTCTGCCCGTCCCGCAGCCTGCCTTATCCCTAAGCGCCGCCGAGGCTACCCTCGGCCCATGACCCGCCGACTCAACCCCCTCCTCGCTGCTGTCGCGGCTGCCGGGCTCGTCGCCGCCGGCGCCTGCGGCGGCGACGACGGCGACGCAACCCCCGCGCCGTCCACCCCCTCGCCTCCAGCCACCCAGGCGACCCCGGCCCGCACGGCCACGTCTGCACCGACGCCGGCCGCCGGCCCCATCACCCTCGAGAACCCGACGGTCACCGCCTCCGGCCTCCGTTACCAGGACCTCGTCGTCGGCGATGGCCCCTCGCCCCAGCCCGGCCAGCGCGTCACTGTCCACTACACCGGCTACTTCACCGACGGCCGCAAGTTCGACAGCTCCCGCGACCGCGGCCAGCCCTTCACCTTCGTCCTCGGCGTCGGCCAGGTCATCAAAGGCTGGGACGAAGGCGTCGCCTCGATGAAGGTCGGCGGAAAGCGTCTGCTCTACCTCCCCGCGAACCTCGCCTACGGCAGCCGCGGACAGGGCCCTATCCCGCCCAACACCGACCTCATCTTCGAAGTCGAGCTGCTCGATATCCGCTAACCCCGGCGTCCTTCGGCTCCCGCGGGAGGCTCCCACGCCCGCACCGCCTTCGCCGCAATCAGCTCCTCGATCTCGGCCTCCGCGAAGCCCAGCTCGCGAAGCACCTCCCGCGTGTGCTGGCCCAGCGCCGGCGACGGCAGCCGGGTCCCGGTCTCCCCGCCGCTCATCCGCAGCGGGCTGTTCGCCATCACCACCGGCCCCAGCACCGCGTGGTCGAAGGTCCGCAGCAGCTCCATCGCCTCCACCTGCGGGTCATCGAACAGCTCCGCCGTGTACCGCACCGGCCCGCACGGCACGCCTGCCGTGTCGAACGCCGCCACCCATTCGTCCGTCGTCTTCGTGCTGAAGATCGCCGCGATCAGTTCGTTCAGCACGAGGTTCTCATCCGGCGAGAGCGCCTCCGTATCAAACTCGTCGCCCTCCACCCGCGGGTCCTCCACGCCGAGCACCCGCACCGCCGCCCGCCGCAGCCGGTTGTTGAGGCAGGCCAGCGCGATGTACGAATCCTTCGTCTCGTAGACCTTGTAGTAGGGGTTGTTCCGCCGGCCCGTCTCGTGCCGCATCGGGATCCCCCGCAGCACCTCCTCCACCCGCCGCCCTTCGGCCCGCGCCTGCGCGATGGCTGCCAGCACCTGCTCCCGCTGCTCCCGATCGAGCCGCTCAATCGAAAACATCGGCCGGTACTGCACGGCGATGCCCGCCGCGAACAGGCTCGTCTCGATGAACTGGCCCCTGCCGGTCCGCTCCCGGTGGTAGAGCGCAGCAGCCGCCCCGTAGGCGAGGAACATCCCCGCCGCGAGGTCCGTGGGCGAGGTCGTGATGATCGGGTGCGGCAGCCCGCCGGCGCCTTCGAACGCCATGATCCCCGTCATCGCCTGCGAAACAAGGTCGAACCCCGGCCGGTCCCGGTACGGCCCTGCGCTCCCGAACGCCGTGTTCTGGCAGTAGATCAGCCGCGGATTGACCGCCGAGAGCGTCGCGTAATCCACCCCCAGCCGCTCCGCCACCCCCGGCCGGTAGTTCGCGAGCAGGATGTCCGCCGTCCGCACCAGCCGGAGGAACACCTCCTTCCCCTCCGGCCGCTTCAGGTCGATCGAAATGCTCCGCTTCCCCTTGTTCACCCCCATGAACCCGCGGCTCTCGCCCGGCGCGACTGGCGCCGTGTGCCGCCAGAAATCCCCGAGCGGCGGTTCGACCTTGATCACGTCGGCTCCGAGGTCCGCCAGCATCTCGCCCGCCAGCGGCCCGGCGATGTACTCGCTCAGGTCGAGCACCCGAACCCCTTCGAACACGCCCCGGATCGTCTCCATGGTCCCCTCTCGGCCGTCTGCCGGCGTCAGCCGCGCGGCAGCCCCAGCCCGCGCGTCGCGATGATGTTGCGATTGATCTCCGAGGTCCGGGCCGCAATCGTCAACGATACCGCCTGCAGCACCGTCATCGGGATCTGCCCCTCGAGCGGCGCCCATTCCCCGCCCAGCAGCTGCCCCCGGAGCCCGAGCGTCGTGTACGCCACCCGCGCCATCCGCTGGTGGAGCTCCGTCCCGAACGTTTTCGCCATCGAAGCTTCGTAGTTCGGCACCAGTCCCCTGCTCTGCATCCATGCAACCCGGTACGACATCAGCCGTCCCACCTCGAAGCTGAGCGCCACGTCGGCCAGCGCCAGCCGCACCGGCGCCCGGTCGAACAGCGTCCCGCCGCCGCTGTCGCGCGCCGGGGTCGCCTTCGCGTACGCCACCACCTCCTCGAACGTCCGCAGCCCGCCGATGACCCGGCCGATGCCCGAGCGCTCGAAATCCAGCGTCGCCGTCGACACGTACCAGCCCCGGTTCACCTCCCCGACCACCATGTTCGCCGGCACCCGCACGTCAGCGAAGAACACCTCGTTGAAGCCGGCCTGCCCGGTCATCTGCACCAGCGGCCGCACGGTAATCCCCGGCAGCTTCATATCCACGAGGAAGTAGGTGATGCCCCGGTGCTTCGGCGCATCCGGGTCGGTCCTCGCCAGCAGGATCATGTAGTCCGCCCGCTGCGCGTTCGAGGTCCAGATCTTCTGCCCGTTGATCACCCAGCAGTCACCGTCGCGCACCGCCCGCGTCTGGAGCGAGGCAAGGTCCGAGCCCGAGCCCGGCTCGCTGAACCCCTGGCACCAGGTGATGTCGTCCCGCACGATCGCCGGCAGGAACTGCGCCTTCTGCTCCTCCGCCCCGAACAGGATGAGCGTCGGCCCCACCCGGTCGGCGCCCATCGTCTGGCCCGGGGCCCGGTGGTACGCCATCTCCTCGTTATAGACGAGCTGGCGCAGGTGGGGAGCCCCCTGTCCCCCGTACTCTTTCGGCCACGACATCGTCAGCCAGCCCTTCGCCGCCAGCTTCTTCGTGAACGACTCCCCCTCGCGCACCTTCGGCAGCTCCGCGCGGATGAACGCGCGGACCTCCTGCCGGAACGCCTCGTCCTCCGCAGAGAACCGGAACTCCATGGCGCACCCCTCGCCGCGTTTCGCGCACTCTACCGCGGCGCCCGGGCCGGCGGTAGCGCCCCTACGCCTCCCCGCGCAGCCGCGGGTCCGACGATCGGTTCGCCATCTCCAGCGCGTCCTCCACCAGCGCGACCGTCCGCTCCCCGAACGCTTCGAACCCCTCACCCACGGTCTCCCCCTTCAGGTAGCGCGCGTGGATGCCCTCCACGATGACCGCCAGCTTGTAGGTGGCGAACACCTCGTACCATTCGACCCGCGAAACGTCCCGTCCGCTCAGCCGGCCATACGTCTCGACAATCTCGCGGCGTGTCGGGAAGCCCGGGTGGGCCGTCGCTTTCGCCGCAATCCGGGCGTTCAGGAACCGCTCCGAATCGCCCACTTCACCCCAGTACCCGAGCGTGTACCCGAGGTCCGTGAGCGGGTCCCCGAGCGTGGCCATCTCCCAGTCGAGCACGGCCACCACCCGGCCCGGGTCCTTCGGGTCGAGCATCATATTCCCCAGCCGGTAGTCCCCGTGCACAATCGTCGGCGCCGGCGATTCCGGCATGCTCGCCCGCAGCCGCCGGATCAGCTCATCGATCGCCGGCAGCTCCCGCGTCTTCGAACGCTCCCACTGCTCGCTCCAGCGCCGCACCTGCCGTTCGAGGTATCCCTGCGGCCGCCCGAAATCGCCGAGCCCCACGGCCTCGTAGTCGATGGCGTGCAGCTGCACCAGCGTCTCCACCAGCGCCCGCGCAATCTTCTGCCGCTCCTCCGCCGTCTCCGCGTACCCCGGCGGCAGGTCCTCCCCGATGATGACGCCCTCGCGGTACTCCATCACGTAGAACGGATAGTCGTTCACCGAGGGGTCCTCGCACAGCGCAATTGGCGGCGGCGCCGGGAACCCCGCCCGCTGCATCGCCGTCAGCACCCGGAACTCCCGCACCATGTCGTGCGCCGTCGGCAGCACATGCCCCAGCGGCGGCCGCCGCAGGACCCAGGTCCGGCCGCCGCCTTCCACCCGGTAGGTCAGGTTCGAGCGCCCGCCGCTGATCAGCGCAAAGCGCAGCGGCACGTCGCCCCCGGGCACGTGCTCCGCAAAGAACTTCGAGACCGCCTCATAGCGGATCCCCGCCGGTACCTCGTTCGTCGTTTCGTTCGTCATCGAACCGGAAAGTATACGCCCCCGCTCCTTGCGCCGAAGCCGCCGAAGGGCGAAGATCGCAAAGCTCGAAAACCTCGTAGATCTGCCTGATGACCGATCATTTGGAAGGTTTGGATCGTTTGGTCGTCTGCTCGTGGGATACTACCTCCTGCGACGCAGCCGCCTTCGCCCTCGCCCGCGCCGAGGCCCTCGCCCACGATGCCGCCCTCGTCGTCACCTGCCAGCGCATCGAAGCCGTCGCCCTCGCGCCCTGCCCGCTCGGCTGCGCCGCCAGCCGCACCGGCCTCGAGGCGTTCCGCTACCTCGCCGCCCTCGCCGCCGGGCTCCACTCCATCGCCCTCGGCGAACACGAAATCCTCGGGCAGGTCCGCCGCGCCGCCGATGACGCTCCGCCGCCGGTCGCCGCCGTCCTCGCCCGCGCCATCGCCGCCGCCCGCGCCTTCCGCAAGCGCCACCCCGTCGATGCCGATTCCGGCTCCCTCCTTCGCCTCGCCCTACGCCGCCTCCCTGCCCCGGCCTCGCTCCTCGTCGTCGGCTCCGGGCCTACCGCCGCCGCCGTCTGCCGCGCCGCCCGCGACCTCGCTATTCCGCAGGTGACCGTCGCTTCCCGCACCGCACCGGCCTGGCTCCGCGGTCGCGCATCGGCCTGGCAGCCGCTCGACCGCCTCGCTGCGCTCCCGCCGCACGACCTCGCCGTCGTCGCCCTCGGCGGCGATGCGCCGGTCCTTCCGCCCGCGGACCTGCCCGCTGCCGCCGTCCTCGACCTCTCCACCCCCCGCCGCACCGACCCCGCCGACCCACGCGTCACCGACCTCCGCGCCCTGCGCGAACTCGCCGGGTTCGAGGGCCGCGCACCCCTCTTCGCCGACCTCGACCGGGACATCGACCGCGTCCTCGCCCACTGGTCCGAAGATGCCGGCTCCCCCGTCGGCCGCTTCCGCCGCGCCGTCGAACTGCGCCGCCGCGCCGACCTCGAACGGATCGCCCGCCGCCACCCCGAAATCCCCCGCCACGTCCTCGAAACCATCACCCGCAGCCTGGTCGCCCACATCCTCCACGAGCCGTCAGAGCGCCTCCGCGCCCTCGACCCCGCGACCGCCAGCCTCGTCGCCTCCATCTTCGAACCCGCGGAGCAGCCATGACCGCCACATCCGTCCTCAGCACCGCCCACCCCGAGACCGCCCGCATCCTCGCCGTCGCCGAAGATGGCCTGGCCGGCTTCTACGAACGCCCCTTCGCCGCCATCGCTGAGCGCGCCGGCCTCCCCGAGGCGCTCGTCATCGAGCGGGTCCGCGACCTCCTCGAAGCCGGCGTCGTCCGCCGCGTCCGCCAGACACTCAACACCGGCAGCCTCGCCCACGGCGCCCTCGTCGCGTGGAAGGTCCCCGCCGATGCGCTCCACGACGCCTTCGATACTCTCTTCCGCGACGACCCCTTCTCCGGCCACGTCGTCATCCGCTCCACCGATTCGGCGCTGCCCGGCGCCGCCTTCCGGCTCTGGACCACCGTCAAGGTGCCCCAGGGCTTCTCCCTCGAACGCCACGTGGCGTACATGGCCCGCGTCATCGGCGCCGAAGCGTGGCGGGTCATGCCCGCGCGCTGCCTCTTCGCCCTTGGCGTCGGCCATGTCCGCCGCCGCAGCCTCGAGCCGGGCGCCCGCGCCGACGCCCCCGCGCAGCCGCAATTCCCCGAACTGACCCGCCTCACCCCCGCCGGGTGGCAGGCCCTCGCTGCCCTCAAAGAGCCGCTCGAGCCCGCCGAAATCGTCCCCGAGCCGTGGCGCGCCCGCGCCGATCGGTTCGGCCTCCCCTACGATGCCTTCCTCGAGGCGGTCCGCAGCCTCGAAGCCAAAGGCCTCATCGCCCGCTTCTCCACCTTCCTCGAGCACGTCAAAGAGCTCCCCACCGGCGAGCGGGTCACCCGCTACAACGCACTCTTCCACTGGGCCGTCGAACCCGGCCGCGAAATCGAGGCCGGCGCCGAAGTCGGCCGCCACCACATCATCACCCACGCCTACTGGCGCGAGGCCGGCCCCGAATTCGGCAACGTCAACATCATGGCCGTCGCCCACGGCACTGAGAAAGCCGCCCTTCTCGCCCACAAGGCCGCCATCGACGCCCACCTTGCCGAAGCCGGCATCCCCGTCGCCTACACCACCCAGTTCTGGGGCGGCCGCTCCGAAATCAAACCCTCTGAAATCCTCCCCTCCGCCTACGAAACCTTCTGCCGCGAACGCGGCATCGACCCCGACACCATGCGCGAGGACGCCTGACTATGCAGTATCGACCCCTCAACGGCACACCCCTCACCCTCTCCGCCGTCGGCTTCGGCGTCTGGACCGTCGGAACCAGCTGGTGGGGCATCACCGATCGCGCGGAGGGCATCCGCCTCCTCCGCCTCGCCTTCGACCTCGGCATCACCTTCTTCGATACCGGCAACACCTACGCCGACGGCGCTGCCGAGACCATCCTCGCTGATGCCCTCTCCGACCGCCGCACCGACATCGTCATCGCCACCAAGTTCGGCTACGACCTCTCGGTCCCGCCCCGCCCCAACCAGCAGGAGCGCCCGCACGACTGGTCCCCCGCCCACATGCGCCGCTCCCTCGAGGACTCCCTCCGCCGCCTCCGCACCGAATACATCGACTACTACCAGCTCCACAACCCCCGTCTCGACGCCATCCAGCGCGACGACCTCCTCGCCGCCCTCGAAGACGCCCGCCGCGAGGGGCTCATCCGCGCCTTCGGCGTCGCCCTCGGCCCCGCCTTCGATATGCGCCAGGCCGAGGAGGGCATCGCCGCCGTCCGCCGCGGCATGCCGGCCCAGCTCATCTACAACATCCTCGAGCAGGAGCTCGGCGAAGCCATCTTCCCCGCCGCCCGCGAATGCGGCGTCGGCACGCTCGCCCGCGTCCCCCACGCCTCCGGCCTGCTCGATGGCACCGCAACCCGCGCCACCGAATTCCCGCCCGGCGACCACCGCCGCTGGCGCATTGATACCCCCGAAAAGCGCGCCGCCTGGGAAGAGGGCATCCGCCGCGCCGGCACCCTCGCGTTCCTCGCCCGCGACGGCCGCACCCTCGGCCAGGCCGCCATCCAGTTCATCCTCCGCGAACCCTCCATCGGCGCCGTCATCCCCAACATCTACGACGAAGCCGGCCTCCGCGAGTTCGCCGCAGCCTGCGAAGCCCCGCCGCTCACCGATGCCGAATACGACGCCGTCCAGCGCCTCCGCGCGGCCGGCTACCCCGAACCCGAAGGAGCCCGCGCATGACCGCTGAACCCGCACCCGCCCACGCCGCCCGGCCGCGCGGCCCCATGGTCGAACTCGACCCCTCCGGCCGCGTCAACCCCAAGGAGCCCGACCGCGCCCGCCGTCAGTTTCTCAACTACGCCTTCTTCCGCATCGACCCCGCCTTCCGCCGGCTCCCCCGCGAAGAGCGCTGCGCCCTCCACCGCGAATACGTCGAGGTCCTCCGCCGCTGGGCCGCCCGCGATGATGTCATCCTCCGCACCTACACCCTCGAAGGGCTCCGCGCCGATTGCGACTTCATGCTCTGGCGCATCGCCCACGATGTCCGCCGCTTCAACGAGATGCAGCGCGACCTCAACGCGACGGGGATGGCCGGCTGGCTGAGCCCCGCCTACAGCTTCCTCTCCCTCCAGAAGCGCTCCCAGTACGTCAACCGGATTGAAGGCTCCGGCCAGGGCGTCGAACTCCTCCCCGGCGAAGGCCAGTTCCTCTTCGTCTACCCCTTCGTCAAAACCCGCGCCTGGTACGCCCTCAGCCCCCACGCCCGCCAGGGCATGATGGACGAGCACATCCACGTCTCCGCCCCCTTCAAGGGCGTCCGCCTCAACACCAGCTACAGCTACGGCATCGACGACCAAGAGTTCGTGGTCGCCTTCGACTCCGATTACCCCCAGGAGTTCGTCGACCTCGTCGGCCGCCTCCGCTTCACCGAGGCCTCCCTCTACACCCAGCGGGATACCCCGATGTTCACCTGCCTGAAAACGGAGCCTGAGAACATCTTTACGCCCTGATGCCCTTCCCGGCGCCGGCAGCTTCGACTCGACATGTCACAATGAACACCATGCCGAACCTCACCGGCCACGCCTGGCTCGTCGGCGCCGGCCCCGGCGACCCCGGGCTCCTCACCCTCGCCGCCCGCGACGCCCTCCAGCAGGCCGACGTCGTTCTCTACGACGCGCTCATCGGGCCCGAGGTGCTCAGCTTCGCCCGCCCCGGGGCCGAGCTCGTGCCCGTCGGCAAGCGTGCCGGCGCCCACTCGATGCCCCAGGAGGAGATCAACCGCCTCCTCGTGGCCCGCACCGCCGAAGGCCGCCGTGTCGTCCGCCTCAAGGGCGGCGACCCCTTCGTCTTCGGCCGCGGCGGCGAAGAGGCCCTCGCCCTCCGTGCCGCCGGCCTCCCCTTTACCGTCATCCCCGGCGTCACCTCCGCCGTCGCCGTCCCTGCCGCCGCCGGCATCCCCGTGACCCACCGCGGCCTCGCGACCCGCTTCACCGTCATCACGGCCGCAGACCGCGCCGGCGAGGTCCCCGCCGACCTCCCCGGGCCTGCTGCCGCCGGAACGCTCGTCATCCTTATGGGCGCGGCCGCCCTCCCCGCCCTCGTCGAACGCCTCCTCGCCGCCGGCTGGGACCCGGATACCCCCGCGGCCTCCATCGCCAGCGGCACCCTCCCCGGGCAGCAGGTCGTGACCGCCCCCCTCGCCGGAATCGCCCCCGCGGCGGCCGCCCTGCCCACGCCCCTCATCACCGTCGTCGGCCCGGTCGCCACCCTCGCCGAACAGCTCGGCCCCGGCCGGTACGGGCCGCTGGCCGGCCGCTCGGTCGTCGTCACCCGCTCGCGCACGCAGTCGTCACTGCTCAGCGAGGCGCTCCGCAACCTCGGCGCCAGGGTCATCGAAGCCCCCGCCATTGCCATCCGCCTCCACCCGGAGGGCATCATTGCCGATGAGCGCTGCTCCAGCCGCTGGGACTGGGTCGTGTTCACCAGCCAGAACGCTGTCGCCGCCGTTTTCGACGCGTTCGACGCCGCCGGCCTCGATGCCCGTGCCTTCGGCGCGGCCCGCATCGCCGCTGTCGGCGAAGCCACCGCTGCCGCCCTCCGCGCCCGGGCCATCCGTCCCGACTTCCTCCCCTCCCGGGCCACGTCGGCAGCCCTCGCCGCCGAGCTCCCCCGCGCGAGCGGCGCCCGCATCTTCCTCCCCATCTCCTCGCTCGCCGGCCCCGAACTCGAAGACGCCCTCAGCGCCCGCGGCGCTCACGTCGAACGGGTCGACGCCTACGACACCGTCCCCGAAACGCTCGACCCGGCCACCATCGCCCGTGTCCAGGCCGCCGATGCCATCACCTTCACCAGCGCCTCCACGGCCAGGTTCCTCCGCCGGGCCCTCGCTGAGACCGTCCTCGCCCCGGAAGTCCGCCTCGTCAGCATCGGCCCCGCCACCTCCGCCGCCGTCCGCGCCTGCTTCGGCCGCGTCGACGCCGAGGCCCCGGAGCCCTCCATCCCCGCCCTCGTCGGCGCCGTCCTGGAGGTGCTGGGGTGAGCATCCTCGTCGAACTCCTCCCCGGAGCCGGGCCCGTCCTCGTCGTCGGCGGCGGAACAGTCGCCCGCCGCAAGGTCCAGAACCTCGTCGAGGGCGGCTTCACCGTCGTCGTCATCGCCCCCGCCATCGACGACGCCATCGCCGCCCTCGACGGTGTGACGTGCATCCGCCGCCCCTTCGTCCACGTCGATATCGACGCCCGCCCGTGGGCGCTCGTCCTCGCCTGCACCGGCGACCGCGGCGTCAACCGGACCATCGGCGAGCTCGCCCGCGCCCGCCACATCCCCGTCCTCGTTGCCGACGCCCGCGCCGAGAGCACCGTCGCCTTCCCGGCGCTTCACCGCGACGGCGACCTCCTCGTCGGCGTCTCCACCTCCGGCGCCGACCCCGCCCTTGCCGCCCGCCTCCGCGATTCCGTCGCCGAAGCCCTCGGCCCCGGCCGCGCCGCAGAAGTGGCCGCCGCCCGCGCAGCCCGCGCCGCCCGCCGCACCACGGAGCCCGACGCATGACCCACCTCATCCTCGCCGGCCACGGCTCCCACCTGAACGCCGATTCGAGCGAGCCCTTCCACCGCCTCGCCGCCGCCCTCCGCGCCTCCGGCGAATTCGATGCCGTCTCCGTCGCCCTCTGGAAGGAGGAGCCCTCCCTTGCCCGCGCCCTCGATGCCGTCACTGACCCCGAGGTCGTTGTTGTTCCTGTCTTCATCTCCACCGGCTACTTCACCCGGACGGTCGTCCCCCGCGAGATGCGCCTCGACGGCCCGCTGACCCGCCGCGCCGGCCAGCAGATCCGCTATACCCCGCCCGTCGGCACCCATCCCCGCCTCGCCGAGGTCATCATCGAACGCGCCCGCGAGGCCGGCGCCGGCCCGGCTGACGCCCTCGTCGTCCTCGGCCACGGCACCCGCCGCGACTCCCAGTCCGAGAAGAACGTTTACGCCATGGCCGACCTCGTCGCCCGGCGCGCCCTCTTCGCCGAGTGCGGCGTCGCCTTCATCGACCAGGAGCCCGGCATGCTCACCATGCTCGATCGGTTCCGCGCCGACCGCCTCTTCGTCGTCCCGCTCTTCATCGCCGAAGGCTGGCACGTCGGCGAGACCATCCCCGCCGACCTCGCCCTCGACGGCCCCGAGACCCGCCGCGGCGGCCGCGTCGTCCACTACACCCCGCCCGTCGGCACCCACCCCGCTCTCGCCGGGGTCGTCCGCGAACTCGCCCGCGAGGCCCTTGTCGCCTTCCCCCCTTCCGCCGCCTCGGCTCCGCCCGCCCCGGCCCGCCCCGGGCAGCTGCCGCCCGTCATCGGTGAGCTTCGCATCGCCGACGGCCGCGTCTGCGGGCCGGGCGAACCCTGCCGCGAACTCCCGCCCGACCCCGAGGCGGTCCGCCGCCACGTCCGCATCGGCGAGGATGGCCGCTACCGGCCGCTCCCCGGCGCGCGCGGCCTCCCCGGCGGCTGGTTCGTCCGCACCGGCGAGGGCTGCACCGCGGAAGCCGTCGTCGAAGCCGTCTACCCCCTCGCCGCCGTGCACGAACGGCAGGCACGCGCCGGCGAACTCCGCATCGTCCCCCTCGACGAGGTCCTCGAACGCCAGTCCGGCCGCTACGAAAGCGCCCGCTCCCTCTCCGGGCGCGGCCGCCGCGTCCTCCGCGACGTCCTCTGCGGCCGCTGCATCCGCACCCCCGCCTGGCCCCTCTCCTCCCTCCCCGCTCCCGGCTCCCCGCTCCCCGCTCCCGGCTCCCCGCTCCCGGCTCCCGGCTCCCCGCTCCCCGCTCCCGGCTCCCCGCTCCCGGCTCCTGGCTCCCCGCTCCCGGCTCCCGGCTCCCCGCTCCCCGCTCCCGGCTCCCCGCCGTGCCCCGAGGCCTGCAGCGTGTTCGTCGCCCTCGCCCGCGAGGCCGCAGCCTGGGAGCAGGAGGGCGCCGAGCCCGTCCCCGTCGACCCCGCCATCCCCTTCGCCGCCTTCGAAGAGCCCGGCAACGAAATCCGCGAAGCCGTCCTCGCTGCCCTCCTCGAACCGGCACACCCCGGAGCCCCCGCATGACCAACGAGTCCATCCGCGAAGCCGCTGCCGGCCTCTTCCCCGGCGGCGTCAACAGCCCCGTCCGCTCCTACCGATCCGTCGGCGGCGACCCCGTCCCCGTCGTCCGCGGCGCCGGCCCGTACGTCTTCGACGCCGACGGCGCCCGCTACATCGACTACGTCGGCGGCTTCGGGCCCGCCATCCTCGGCCACGCCCGCCCCGAAGTCACCCGCGCCATCGCCGAGGCCGCCGCCGAAGGGCTCACCTTCGGCGCGCTCGGCCCGCGCGAGGTCGAACTCGCCGCCGCCATCCGCGAGGCCACCGGCCTCGAACGCCTCCGGTTCCTCAACTCCGGCACCGAGGCGACCATGACGGCCATCCGCATCGCCCGCGCAGCCACTGGCCGCGACCTGGTCGTAAAGTTCGACGGCTGCTACCACGGCCACAGCGACGGCCTCCTCGTCCGGGCCGGGAGCGGGGTAGCGACCCTCGGCATGAGCGACTCCGCCGGTGTCCCCCAGGCCGTCGCCGGCCTCACCGCCGTCCTCCCCTACAACGACCCCGCCGCCCTCATCCGGTGGTTCGATGCCCACCCCGGCGATACCGCCGCCGTCATCGTCGAGAGCATCCCGGCAAACGTCGGCATCCTCGCGCCGGACCCTGAATTCCTCCAGGTGCTCCAGGCCGTCCCGCGCGCCCACGGCGCCCTCCTCATCGCCGACGAAATCATCACCGGCTTCCGGCTCGCTCGCGGCCTCTCCGGGGTCCTCCCCGCAGCCGACCTCGTTACCCTCGGGAAGATCATCGGCGGCGGGCTCCCCATCGGCGCCATCGGCGGCCCCGCGCACCTGCTCGGCCTCCTCGCGCCCGAAGGCCCGGTCTACCAGGCCGGCACCTTCAGCGCTAACCCCGCGGTCATGGCCGCCGGGCTCGCCACCCTTCAGCTCCTCACCCCCGGCGCCTACCAGCGCCTCGAGCAGGTCGCCCGCCACCTCGAAAACGGCCTCCGCACCGCCATCCGCCGCGCAGAAGTCCCGGCCAGCGTCGTCCGCTACGGCTCCATGCTCTCCCTCTTCTTCCGGCCCGAGCCCCCGCGCGATTACGCCCAGGCCCGCGAGGCCGACACCGCGGCCTTCGCCCGCTTCCACCGCGCCATGCGCGCGCGCGGCGTCCTCATCCCGCCGTCCCAGTTCGAAACCTGGTTCGTCTCCCTCGCCCATAACGAGCCCGAGATCGACGCCACCGTCCGCGCCGCCGCCGAAGCCCTCCGCGAGGCCTGCCCCGCATGACCCTCCTCCGCCTCGGAACGCGCGGCAGCCAGCTCGCGCTCGCGCAGGCGCGGCTCGTGGCCGACCGCCTCGAAGCTGCCGCCCCCGGCCTGGCGGTCGAACTCGTCACCATCGCCACCGCCGGCGACCGCGACCAGGCGACCCCGCTCGCCGCGGGCGAACGCCCCGGCTGGTTCACCACCGCCATCCAGGAAGCCCTCCAGCGCGGCGAGGTCGACATCGCCGTCCACAGCCTCAAAGACCTGCCCACCCGCCGCCCGCAGGGGCTCGTTATCGCCGCCGTCCCGCTCCGCGAAGACCCCCGCGATGCCCTCGTCTCCCGCACCGGCGCTCCCCTCCGCAGCCTCCCACCCGGCGCGGTCGTCGGCACCGGTTCGCCCCGCCGCGAGGCCCAGCTCCGCGAACTCCGCCCCGACCTCGACATCCGCCCCATCCGCGGCAACGTCGAAACCCGCATCCGCAAGGTCCGCGAGGGCGAATACGATGCCGCCGTCGTCGCGCTCGCCGGGCTTCGCCGCCTCGGCCTCGAAGCTGAGGCCGCCGAAATCTTCGGCTTCGAAGAGCTGCTCCCCGCGCCCGGCCAGGGCGCCCTCGCTGTCGAATGCCGCGCCGACGACGCCCGCGCGCGCGGCCTGCTCGCCCGGATCGACGACCCTGCCGTCCGCCTCGCCGTGACCGCCGAGCGCAGCTTCCTCGCTGCCATCGAAGGCGGCTGCAGCTTCCCCGCCGCGGCCTACGCCGAGCACTTCGGCACCACCCTCAAGCTCCACGCCCTGGTCGCCTCCGGCGGGCGGATCGTCCGCTCGAAAATGGGCGGCCCCGCCGAGACCGCTGCCGGGCTCGGCCGCCAGCTCGCCGAAGAGCTCCTCCAGCGCGCCGGCCTCCGGTAGTCCCCGCCCCGGCTGCGCCGCTGCCCGCCCGTCGTGGTACAACGGAGCCATGCCCGCTCCGCGCCGCGACCTCCACGAGCTCAACCGCCTCGCCTGGAACGAAGCCACCCGCGCCCACAACAGCCACAAAGGCGACCAGGCCCGCTTCTTCCGCGAAGGCGGCTCCACCCTGTTCCCGGAGGAGCTGGAACTCCTCGGCCCCCTCGAAGGGAAGCGGCTCGTCCACCTCCAGTGCAACGCCGGCCAGGATTCCCTCTCCCTCGCACGGCTCGGCGCCCGCGTCACCGGTGTCGATATCTCCGACGAAGCCATCGCCTTCGCGTCCGAACTCTCCCGCGCCGCCGGCATCCCGGCCGACTTCGTCCGCGCCGATATCTACGACTGGTTCGAAGCCGCCGCAGCCGCAGGCGAGCAGTTCGACCTCGCCTTCTCGTCCTACGGCGCCGTCTGCTGGCTCTCCGACCTCCCCGCCTGGGGCCGCGGCATCGCCGGCATCCTCGCGCCCGGCGGCGCCTTCGTCCTCGTCGAATTCCACCCCGTCGTCGGCATGTACGACGACGAACTCCGGCTCACCTGGCCCTACCGCGACCCCGAACCGATCCACGGCGACGGCGTCGGCGATTACGTCGCCGCCTCCCGCGAGGGGCTCGTCCCCTGGGGCTTCGAAGAAGGCCTGACCGGCTTTGAGAACCCGCACCGCGGCGCCGAATTTGCCCATGGCACCGCCGATGTCATCACGGCCCTCATCGAGGCCGGCCTCGTCCTCGAAGTCTTCCGCGAGTACGAGTACGCCAACGGCTGCCGCTTCTTCTCCTGCGCCGAGATGCGCGAAGGCCGCCGGTTCTACCTCCCCGCCGGCGTGCCCGCCATCCCCCAGATGTACGCCGTCCGCGCCCGCAAACCCGCCGCCTAGGCCCCGGCTCCCCGGTCCCGGTTTGAGCCCGGCGGCCCGGCTGCCGCCCACAGCACTGCGCTGGTCGCGGCGATGGCGAGGGCGTGCTCAACGTCGAAGGTGCGGTGGAAGAGCGCCAGCCGCCCCGCGGCGAAGAGGGCAACCCCGGCGAGCACCGCCCGGCCGATGCCGGCGGGCAGCCGCCAGGCCGCCACAACCGCAAGCCCGAACAGCCCCGCCGATGCCCCCGAGTCCGGGTGCTGCAGGAGCCGGTCCGCATGGTCGCTCCACGCAGCCGCAACCCGCAGCGCCCCGAGCGTCGGGAGGGTGCCGGCCGCGTCCGCACCCCAGAAGCCCGCCGCCAGCGCCGGCCATCGCCACAGCCAGGAGCAGGCCGGCACCACCGCCAGCGCAAACATCCACTCGGTCCCTACCAGCCCCGGCCGCGGCTGTACCAGCGGCGAAAGCACCAGCCGCCAGGGCTCCCGCCAGGCCGCCGCCCACGTCAGCGCCCAGTGGTCGATCAGCCACGGATGGAGACCGGGGAAAAACTCGCTCGCCACCTGCGGGCCGAGGATGGCCGCCAGCAGCAGCGCGGCCGGAGCCAGCCTCCCCGCGGCCTCCCGCGCCCGGGTCATCCCTCGAGCGGCTCCGGCATGTCCGGCCCGCCGCGCTGCCACGGCCACCGCAGCGGACTGCGGCGCTCGCCGACCAGCGCCACGGCCAGCGCAATCGCAGGCAGGTCGGCCTCGCTCCGGTAGATGAGGTACCGGCTCTCCCAGGCCGGGTCCCACTTCTCCTTGAATGCCCGCAGCCCGCGGAAGTTGAACGCCCTGCCCCCGTACTCATACAGCCACCGCAGCACCCGCCCCTTCACCCCGCTCTCGTCGACGTTCGCGAGCGGGGCAAAGCCGAGGCTCATTCCAGTCATCCCTTCCTCCCGGAACCGCTCCGCCATCTGCACGAACAGGTAGTCCATCACCCCATCGGGCGCATCCGGCCGGCGCCGCATCAGGTCGAAGTTCCCCACCCTCGAAGCGAACGGCGGCAGCAGGTTCACGAATGCCTCGATGCGCCCCGAAGGCGCCCGCACAGCCAGCACCCGCGTCGCCCGCAGGTACCCTTCGTCGAACCACCCGAGGGTGAACTGCCGCTCCCGGTGATGCCCCTCGGCCAGCCAGCCGTCCGAAACCTCCCGCAGCTCCGCTATCGTCCTCGCATCGATTGGCTGCGGCAGCTCCTCGACCGTGTACCCCTCCCGCTGGAGACGGTTCGTCACGTTCCGGATGTGCTTGAACGACTTTCCCGCAAGGCTGAACGTTTCGAGGTTAACAACTGCCTCCTCGCCGATCTTCAGCGCCTTCAGCCCCAGCCGCTGCAGCAGCGCGACATCTTCCGGCGTCGACTGGTGGAAGCAGAACCCCCACCCGTTCAGGTCGCAGTATTCAATAAATTCCCGCGCCACAGCCTCGCACGCGGCAGGCTCCCCGATCGGCCCGCCCAGCGCCACTGCCACATGCCGCTCGACCCGGTAGCCGATGAACGCGTCGCCCTCGTTCGCCATGAAATGCGACTTGTCCGGCATCAGGTGGAAATACGCGAGCGACGTGGTTCCCCACCGCTCGAGAATCGTCCGCACGCGCTCCAGCTCCCGCCGCTCCTCCGCCAGGCGATACCGCACCGGCGACAGCAGATGCCAGCTCCCCACCGCAATCGTCGCGCCCATCAGCACCCGCACGGAATCGAGGAACCAGCGTCCGTGGCGGCCGACCGGCTCTGCGTTCGCCTCCGGGATGATCAGCACCAGCCGTACGGTGTCCTCCACCATCGCTCGCCACGATTCCGAGCCGCGGAAATGGCGGTCCAGGAGCCACAGCCCCGCCAACCCGTACGCCATCGCCCCCAGCGTTCCGAGTACCAGCCAGGCAACTCCGCGCCGCGCCATCGCCGGGTCGCTCCGCGCCGGGAACGCCGGCGCCCACGCCAGGAGCAGCCCCGCCGTTGCGCCTGCCGAGACCAGGCCCAGCACATCGGCCCGCTTCACCTGGAAACACGCGAGAGCCGCCAGCGCCGCCACCGTCGCAACGACCCACGCCTGCCGCTTCCCGCGCAGCAGCCCGCTCACAGTGCTCACCTGCGCCAGCGATGCCAGCACGAGCAGGAACCGCGCCGTGATGACCGCAGAGACCGGGAACGCCCGGTGGAGCGGCCCAATCTCGATAATCGGCCGGTGCAGCAGCACCAGCGCGAACCCCAGCAGCCCGTTCGCCAGGACGACCGCGGCTGCCGTCCGCCGCTTCCATGCCCCGGGGAGCCGTGCTTGGCTCATCCGCCAGGCTCCTCCGGCGCCAGTCCTGCCGCAGGGGCTGCCCCGCCCCGTCCCAGCAGCCGGAGCGCCGCCAACCCGGCCGCCAGCGGAATCCACGCCTCCCCAACGCGGTACAGCACCACCGCCGCGGTCGTCACCGGCACGCTGACTCCGTAGCTTCTGAGCATCGCCCCCAGCGACGCCTCCGCGAAGCCCAGGCCCCCGGGGAGAATCCCCACCGTCGAAAACAGCACCGTCATCGCGTACCCCGAAAGCGCGACGACCGGGCTCACCGGCTCGCCCAGTGCCCGCAGCACGGCCCACAGCAGCCCAACACCGGCCAGCTCAACCGCCATGCCCCAGGCGAACGCGCCTGCCAGCCTCCCGGGCGCGCGCCGAAGCGCAGCCAGCACGTCGAACAGCTCGTCCGCGGCGGCATCATTCGCCACGTAGACGTCCCGGGTGAGTCCCAGGAGCCGGCGCAGGGCGTGGCTCGCCATCCCCGTCAGCCGGTACACCCGGCGCACCATCCCACGGCTCCAGAGCGCCGCCCCCAGGATTGCCGCCTGCCCTGCCGCGTACACGGCGAACAGCGCGCCTGCTGCAATTTCCAGCCGCGTGACATGCCCATCGAACCACATCACCACGAAGACCACCGCCAGCGTCAGCGCGAACGTTGCATGGCTGACCACGACCACGGCCGTGTAGGCCGTGGTCGCCAGCCCCGCAGGCTCGCCGCGCCGCTTCGCTCCCGCGAGAAAAACCGCCAGCCCGCCCATGCCGCCCGATTTCGATACGATGTTCAGCGCTCCCGCAGCCAGCGCCGGCACCACCATCCCCGCCGTCGTCGCCGGAAGGCCCACCGCACGCCGGGCGCTCGCATACATGCCGGCCTGTCCCGCGAGAAACAGCACCACCCACCCCAGCGCCGCCGCAAGCCAGGCGGGGTTGGCTGAGGTCGCGCTCCGCCAGGCGTCCGGCAGGTCCTGCCGGTTCGCCCACAGGAAGAACGCCACAGCGGCGGCCAGTGCTGCCCACAGCACGGCCCTGAGCGCGGCCGTCCGGCCCTTCCGGGCTTCCTCGGCATGCGGTTCCGTGCCCGTCACGTCAGGTCAAGTTTCCTCCGGCTCCTCCCACAGAACAGATGCCCGTACCGTCCCTTTTCGGCTTCCTTACCGGGCGCTGTCTGCGCCGGCGCGCCCCGGCCCTCCCCTGGGCCGCCCGCCCCCGTTCGACGTCGCGCCCGCCTTCCGGCACAATTCGGATTCCATGCAGCCGCCCCCGGTCTCCGAACGCGACCCGGAGTCGCTCGAGCGCTACCTCCTCTCCTTCCGCTGGCCCTACCGCAACGAGGAGGTCCACCGCATCCTCGTCAACGGAGGCCTCCCCCTCTGGCGCCAGGTCCTCCGCTTCGTCCCCAACCCGAAGGAGCGCGGCAGGGCCCTCGAGCTCGGCAGCCCCCCCTTCCACATCACCCTCCTCCTCCAGCGCTTCCGCAACTACGACCTCGTCCTCACCGGCTACGCCGCCGACGGCCGCCCGGAGCTCCGCCAGCAGCTCGAAAGCCCCGAATTCGGCGAAACGTACGAATTCGTCTGCACCTGCTTCAACGCCGAGGCCGATACCTTCCCGTATCCCGACAACTCCTTCGACCTCGTCACCTGGTGCGAAGTCATCGAGCACCTCACCGAGAACCCCGTCCATACGCTCGCCGAGATCCACCGTGTCCTCAAACCGGGCGGCGCCCTCGTCATCTCCACCCCGAACGCTTCCCGCGCCGACTCCATCGCCAACTTCCTCGCCGGCCGCAACATCTACGACCCCTACCACCTCGGCGCCCCCCTCAAGGGCTCCCGCCACAGCCGCGAGTACACCCTCGCCGAGCTCACCGACCTCCTCGAAGGGTGCGGCTACACCATCGAGCGCGCTGCCGATATCGACATCTACCCCCCGGCCAGCCGCAACCGCCGCATCTTCCGCTGGCTGATGAACAACGTCGTGAGCCGCATCACCGGCGGCCACTACCGCTACCACCTCTTCGTCCGCGCCCGCAAAACCGACGCTCCCTTCCGCTGGTACTTCCCGCCCTCCCTCTTCGACCTGGGGCACCTCGCCTTCTACATGGCCCCGCGCCACCCCGAGGTCACCTTCGGCATCAACGACGTGCCGCACATCGCTATGGGCTGGGGCGACCTCCAGCGCGACCCCTCCGGCCGCGCATACCGCCGCTCCGGGCAGGTCGGCGATATCTACCTCCTCGTCCGCGAACCCCGCACCGCCGCCACCGTCACCCTGGCCGGCGGCCGCGGCGAGGCCCAGGCCTGGCACGATAACGGCGGCAACCTCGTCCTCCTTGGCTCGACCCGCTTCGATGCCCCGCCCGGCCGCTGGACCGACGTCACCATCCCCCTCTCCGCCGACTTCGAACCCGGCAATCCCCTCCATATCCGGCTCGATACCGAGGCCGGCGTCGACGTCCATCGCGTCACGACGACATAACCCGCCAGGTCCAGGTTAACGGCCCGCAATTGCTGACCCTTCGCGCAGTTTGCTACGATCCCGCAAAGGCAGGCCGGAGGCTCCGCCCGTGGGGGTAGATGGCATAGCCGTCCTGGTGCTGAACCAGAACTACGAGCCGCTCAACGTGTGCTCCGTCCGGCGTGCCATCGTCCTCGTCCTCCGCGGGAAAGCCGAAGTCATCGAAACCGCCCGCGCCGTCCTCCACACCGCCCGCACCACGCTCGCCCTTCCCTCCGTCATCCGCCTCGTCCACATGGTCCGCCGCCCGCGGCCGAAAGTCCGCCTCACCCGGCGCGAAATCTTCCAGCGCGACGGCTGGCAGTGCGTCTACTGCGGCCGCCAGACCCGCGACCTCACCCTCGACCACGTCATCCCCCGCCACCGCGGCGGCCCGCACACCTGGGAGAACCTCGTCGCCGCCTGCCGCACCTGCAACCACCGCAAGGCGGGCCGCACCCCCCAGGAAGCCCGCATGACCCTCCTCCGCGAGCCCGCCGCCCCCCGCGTCAGCATCTACCACGCTTTCTACCCCTACCTCGAAAGCGAAGAAGCCTGGCGCAAGTTCATCCCCGGCTGGGACGACGCCGTCCTCGCCGCCGCCGGCTGACCGTCCAGCAAACGTCACTCGTCCGCAGCCGCGCCTCCGGTATCATCTCCGTTCGAATCTCCCCGGAGGTCGAACCGGTGAAGCCAACGGCACCCAACTGGCGCGAACTCGTCGCCGATAAACTCGTCTCCCCCGAAGAAGCCGTCGCCGTCGTCAAAGATGGCGACTGGGTCTGGACTGGCGGCTGGACGTCCGTCCCGCCCCAGCTCTGCGCTGCCCTCGCCGCCCGCGCCGGCCAGGTCAAAGACGTCACCATCGTCAACTTCCTCTCCCCCTTCAACTGGGACAGGCCGGAAGTCCTCGCCCACTGGAAGGTCATCACCGGCTATTGCAGCCCCTTCGACCGCAAGGCCGCCCGCGAAGGGCGCATCGAATACGTCCCGGTCTCCCGCTTCCGCGAGGGCAAAATGCCGCCCGGCCTCGACCGGCTCGACGTCGCCCTCATCCCGATCTCCCCGCCCGACGAGGACGGCTGGTGCTCCTTCGGCTCCGGGGTCTTCTTCGGCCCCACCGTCTCCAGCATCGCCACCACCCTCATCGGCGAAATCCACGAGAACTTCATCCGCACCGGCGGCGGCAACCGCATCCACATCGACCGCTTCGCCCGCGTCTGCGAATACACCCTCCCCCCGGCTGCGGCACCCATCCCGCCGCGCACCGAAGAGACCGAAATCGCCGCCAACGTCATCTGCACCCTCGTCGCCAACGAAATCGTCTACGACGGCGCCACCCTCCAGTTCGGCATCGGCGATGTCTCGGCCGCCCTGCCCGTCTTCCTCGAAGAGAAGCACGACCTCGGCGTCCATACCGAACTCCTCCCCGGCGGCATCCCCGACCTCGTCGAAAAGGGCGTCATCACCGGCAAGTACAAGCCCCACCACGTCGGCAAGGTCGTCGCCAGCGCCCTCGGCCAGGTCCCGCCAGAGGACCTCGCCCGCATCGACGGCAACGACACCTACGAGCTCTACGACTTCACCCATACCGACGACATCCGCCTCCTCCTCCAGATCGAAAACTTCATCGCGGTCAACAATGCCATGGCCGTCGACCTGACCGGGAACGTCTCCTCCGAGACCCAGGGCAACCTCGTCTACTCCGGCACCGGCGGCCAGGCCGTCTTCGCCATCGGCG
Source organism: Tepidiforma bonchosmolovskayae (assembly GCF_008838325.1). GTDB lineage: Bacteria > Chloroflexota > Dehalococcoidia > Tepidiformales > Tepidiformaceae > Tepidiforma > Tepidiforma bonchosmolovskayae. The sequence continues at coordinate 1,740,035 of NZ_CP042829.1, forward strand.
CCTCCACCGCCGCCAACGGCTCCGTCATCGTCCTCCCCTCCAGCTCGCTCATCGGCGATACCCGCCACACCCGCATCGTCGGCGGCCACCCGCCCGGAACGGTCGTCACCGTCCACCGCGGCTTCGTCGACTACGTCGTCACCGAGCAGGGCATCGCGAAGCTTACGGGCAAGTCCATCCGCGAACGCATCAACGAAATGATCTCCGTCGCCCACCCCGACTTCCGCGGCGAACTGAAGAAGGAGGCCCAGCGCCTCTACGGCATCACCGTCTAGCTCCTGCCCTCCGCCCCGCTCCGAAGCGCCCGCCGTGCCCGCCGCCGGCGGGCGCTTCCCGTTCCCGCAGGCCCCTGTTGCACCGGGCTATACTCGCCTCCCACGGAGGCAGCAGCATGAACGACTACCGCACCATCCTCTACGAAGTCGAACGCGGCCGCGCCCGCATCACCCTCAACCGCCCCGAAAAGCTGAACGCCCTCAGCCTCGAACTCCAGCAGGAGCTCCACGACGCCCTCTGGGAGGCCGACAACGATACCCGCGTCCACGCCGTCATCATCCGCGGCGCCGGCCGCGCCTTCTCCGCCGGCTACGACCTCACCCCCCTCGGCAACCGCCGGCCCGCGCCCGAGGGCGACCACTACACCGCGGTCTACCGCGGCGCACGCACCTTCGACGACGACGCCTGGCAGCTCGAGCGCGCCCAGCGGCTCCGCATGGCCATCTTCGATATGCACAAGCCTGTCGTCGCCCAGGTCCACGGCTACTGCCTCGCCGGCGGCACCGATATCGCCTTCCTCTGCGACATCGTCATCGCCGCCGAGGACGCCGTCATCGGCTTCCCGCCCGCCCGCGCCATGGGCTCCCTCCCCAACCAGATGTGGGTCTACCACTGCGGCCCCCAGTGGGCGAAGCGCCTCTTCCTCACCGGGGACACCATCACCGGCGCCGAGGCCGCGAGAATCGGCCTCGTCCTCAAGGCCGTCCCCGCCAGCCTCCTCGCCCAGGAGGTCGAAGGCCTCGTCGACCGCATGGCCATGATCGACACCGACCTCCTCTCCGCCAACAAGCGGATCGTCAACCTCGCCCTCGAACTGATGGGCGCCCGCACCATGCAGCGCCTCGGCGCCGAGAACGACGCCCGCGCCCACCTCGCTCCCTCCGTCCGCGAATTCGGCCGCATCGCCGCCGAGCAGGGCCTCAAGGCTGCCCTCCACTGGCGCGACGCGAAGTTCGGCGACGGCCGCGCCCGCGTCGAAGGCCCCGAAATCCGCGACGAGCACGGCCGCCTGGTCTGACCGCGACGCCGCCCTGCGGTACCATCGCCTCGTGCACCCCGACGACGACGACCGCATCCCCCTCGGCCAGCCCGGCGATGACCGCGACCTCGGCCCCGATGAGCGCGACCGCGACCTGATGGACGGGACCTGGGAGCAGCAGTACTACAGCGGCCAGCTCCGCACCCGCGACTGGAACACCATCGCGCTCGGCGTCGCCATCCTCGTCGTCCTTGCCCTCGTCCTGCCGATGGTCCTGGTGGTGCTCCGATGAACCGGCCCGTCGCGCTGGTCGGCCCCGGCGGCCCGCCGCTGCGCGCCCTCGCGCTCGCCCTCGCCGAAGTCGGCCGCCCCATCGGCCTCGCCACCCTCGCGCCGGCCCAGGCCCACGAGTTCGCCACTGCCAGCATCGCCAACGAACTCTGGGCCCTCGGCGCCGACCACCTCCACCGCGTCCTCGACGCCGCCGACCCCGCCGCCCTCGGCGCGTTCCTCGCCGAGCTCGAAGACCGCTTCGGCCCGCTCGCAGCGCTCGCCGTCGACCCCGGCCCGCTCCCGGACATCCCCTTCGACGAGTTCTCCATCGACGAGTGGCTCCCCCTCGCCCGCGAACGGCTCGGCGCAGCGCTCGTCGCGATCCGCTGCGCGGCCCCGCTGCTCGAACGTGCCGGCGGCGGCCCGGTCGCCATCGTCCGCCACCCCGCACCCGCCACCGCCGCCCCGGCGCTGATCGATGCCGCCCTCGCACAGCTGCCCGCCGCCCTGGAGGCCGAGCTCGCCGGGCGCCCGCTCCGCCTGGCCGCCCTCGACGCCGCCAGCGACCCCGCTGCCGCCTTCCTCCCGCTTCTCGCCTGATTCCGCCCTGCCGCCTGCCGGTCTCCCGCAGCGCCCGCAGCGCCGCTGTGCCGCGCTTGCCTCACACGATCTGAAGTTCAGAATCAAATTTCTCAAGTGCTACATTGACTGTCTTGCGCGAGTAGGCAAGAATGGCACTCGGGGCCGCTGCCCCCGGGAGACCCGCCATGTTCGACCTCAACCTCTGGTTCATCGCCGCCTTCAGCGACCACTACGTCGACAGCCGCCGTGCCTCGGCCGCGCGCTACCGCCTGGGGCGTCCCGGGCCCATGCCCGCTATGATCGGCCGGTGCGCCGTGGCGCTTCGTCGCGCTGCTGCCGCCCTCGAGGCCTGGGCAGCCGGCAGCGCCGCCGAGCTCCCCGACTCCGCCCTGCTCGACCCGCGCGGCGCCCGCTGAAATCCACCGCCCAGGACATCCCCATGGCTCGACTGATCGGCGCCTGCCCCAGCTGCGAAAGCCCCATGGTCGTCCGCCGCCTCGAATGCCCCGAGTGCGGCACCGGCGTCGATGGCCACTTCGATGCCGGCCCCCTCGCCCGCCTCAACCGCGAGCAGCTCGCCTTCGTCGAAACGTTCCTCCGCGCCCGCGGCAAGATTAAGGACGTCGAAGAAGAGCTCGGCATCTCCTACCCCACCGTCGTCGCCCGCCTCAACGACGTCCTCGTCGCCCTCGGCTTCGAAGCCGGAGAAGACCCCCGCGACGCCGAGCGCCGCCAGCGCATCCTCGACGAGCTCGCCGCCGGGCGCATCTCCGCAGCCGAGGCCGCCGAACAGCTCCGCGCCCTGGCTTCCCGCGATGGCTGAGCTCGACCCCGAAGTCCAGCGCCTCTTCGACGAAGCCCGCCGCGCCCGCGAGGCCGCCGAGCGCCTCCGCCGCGAAGCAAGGGCCGAGGCCGAACGTCTCAAGGCCGAGGCGCGCCGCGCCCGCGAAGAGGCCCGCCGTCAGCGCGAGGCCGCCCGCGCCGAACGCCGCGGCGCCGCCGACCCCGCCGATGACGCCGGCGCGGCCCGTGTCGAGCGCCCCCTCCCGCCGCTCGAGGGCATCAGCCGTCTCGAAATCGACAACACCGCCGGCAAGCTCACCGTCCGCACCTGCCTCGAGGGCGAAACGCCCGCCGTCGCCGCTGCAGCCAGCCGCTCCGCCCCCGAGGTCGCCATCGAACGTGACGGCGATACCCTCCGCATCCACGTCCGCGTCGCCCGCGGTTGGCTCTTCCGCCGGCGCCAGGGCGCCACCGCCCTGGTCCGCCTCCCGGCCCGCCCGTTCCGTGCGCTCCGAATCGCCAACGGCTACGGGGAGATCGAGGCCGCCGGCCTGGCCGCCGAAACCATCCGCCTCAGCACCGGCGCCGGGACCGTCACCGCCGTCCAGCTCACCGGCGACCTCGACGTCAGCGCAGGCGCCGGCCGTATCAGCATCCTCGCCCACGAGGGCATCGCCAGCGCCCAGTCCGGCACCGGCGATATCACCCTCGACCTCGCGGCCGTCCGCCCCGGCCGGTACCGCGTCGATGTCGGCCTCGGCCGCGCCGAGGTCCGCATCCCGCCCGGCGCTGCGGTCGAAATCCGCGCTGCCTCCGGCCTCGGCAAGTCCGCCATCGAGGTGCCGTCCGTCCCGGGCGCACCCGCCATCATCAGCGTCAACAGCGGCATCGGCGAGGCCGCCGTCCGCTGGCGCGTCCCCGGCGAACCCCCTCCCGCGCGGCCCTCCCGCCCCGGCCCCCCCGCTCGCGCCGCCGACCGCCGCCGCGAAGCCGAAGAACTCCGCGTCCTCCAGCTCCTCGAACAGGGCCGCATCACGCCCCAGGAGGCCGCCGACCTCATCGCCGCGCTCCGCGGCGCCCCCGGCCCGGCCTTCCCCGGCGAGCCCCCGGGCGCCTAGAGCCCGGGGATGTGTTCGTGCCGCCCCAGGTAGCCGAGCTCCGTCGCCCGCCGCGCCAGCTCCTCCCGGAACTTCGGGTGCGCAATCTCGATCAGCATCCGCGCCCGCTCCCGGATCGTCCGCCCGTGCAGGTTCCGCGCCCCGTACTCCGTCACCACCCAGTGCACATCCCCGCGCGTCGTCACCACCCCGCTCGCCGGCGCCAGCTCCGGGCAGATACGCGACACCGTCCCGCCCTTCGCCGTCGAGGGCAGCGCGATGATGGGCACCCCGCCCTTCGACCGCGCCGCCCCGCGGATGAAGTCCACCTGTCCCCCGATGCCGCTGTAGAACCGCGGCCCGATCGAGTCCGCGACCACCTGCCCGGTCAGGTCCACACTCAGCGCGGAGTTGATCGCCACCATCCGCTCCTGCGACGCAATCACGTCGACATCATTCGTGTAGTCCACCGGGTGGAACTCCACCTCCGGGTTCCAGTCCACGAAGTCGTACAGCTCCTGGTTCCCCACCGCGAACGCCGAGACCACCTTCCCCCGGTCCCGCGTCTTCCGTGCGCCGTTCACAACCCCCGCCCGGATGAGCGGCAGCAGCGCCTGGGTGAACATCTCCGTGTGCACGCCCAGGTCGCGGTGCCCGGCCAGGTGCCGCAGCACCGCACTCGGAATCGTCCCGATGCCCATCTGCAGCGTCGACCCGTCCGCCACCAGCCCCGCCACGTGCCGGCCGATGTCCATCGCTTCCGGGCCCGGCTCTTCGAGCACCACCTGCGGCAGCGGCTCGTCCACCTCAATCGCCAGGTCGATGAAGCTCGCGTCGAGGCTGTGCCCGAACGTCCGCGGCATCCGCGGGTTGACCTGCGCCACTACCGTCCGCGCGTGGATCGCCGCCGCCATCGCGCAGTCGACCGACACCCCCAGCGTGCACCGGCCCTCCCGGTCCGGCGGGCTCACCTGGATGAACGCCACGTCGAGCGGCAGCGCCCCGCCCGGCTCGAACTGCCGCGGGATGTCCGAAAGGAAAATGGGCGTGTAGTCGGCCCGCCCCTCCTGCACCGCCTGCCGCACGTTCGGCCCGATGAACAGCGCGTTGTGCCGGAACCGCTCCTCCATCCCCGGCTCGACGTACGGCGCCGGCGCATCGGTGTGCAGGTGGACGATCTCCACGTCCCGCAGGTCCTGCCGAATCGCCACCAGCCCTTCGACCAGCACGCGGGGCGTGCACACCCCGCCGTGCACGTACACCCGGTCGCCGTGCTGGACCACACCGACCGCTTCGTCCAGTCCCACAATCCGCATGCGGTTCAGCCTGCCCGGCCGCACGTGAACGGCGCAACCCCCATGCGGGCGCGATGACGGCGGCCCTTCGCCCGCTTCTGCCACACTTGCACCGCATGCCCAGCGTCCTCTGGTTCCGCCGCGACCTCCGCCTCCACGACCACCCGGCCCTCCAGGCAGCCATCGAAGCCGGCCCCGTCGCGCCCCTGTTCGTCCTCGACCCCGCGCTCCTCCGCGGGCGCTGGGCCTCCCCGAACCGCACGGCCTTTCTCCTCGCCTCGCTCCGCGAACTCGATGCGGCCCTCCGCGAACGCGGCGCCCGTCTCCACATCCGCCTCGGCCGCCCGGCCGAGGTCGTGCCCCGCTTCGCCTCCCAAGTCGCCGCCGCAGACGTCTTCGTCTCCCGCGACTACACCCCCTGCGCCCGCCGCCGCGATGCCGCCGTCGCCCGCGCCCTCGAGGCAGCCGGCATCCGCTTCCACGCCCGCCGCGGCACCCTCGTCCACGAGCCCGAAGACGTGCGCGGTGCCGCTGGCCAGCCCCTCTCCGTCTTCACCCCCTTCTTCCGCGCCTGGTCTGCGCTCCCGCTCCGCGCCGTGCTCCCCGCCCCCGGACGCATCCCCAGCGCCTCCGCCGAGCCCGGCACCATCCCGCAGCTCGCCAGCCTCGGCCTGCCCCCGGCGGTCGATGCCCTGCCGCCTGCCGGCGAGGCCGCGGCCCGCGCCCGCCTCGAACGGTTCCTCGCCGGCCCCGTCTGCGCCTACGCCGAAACCCGCGACCGCCTCGACCTGGCCGGCACCTCGCGTATCAGCCAGGACCTCCACTTCGGCCTCCTCTCGCCCCTCGAGGTCGTCACCCGTGCCCGCGCCGTCCCCTGCGATGCCGGGAAGTTCGTCGCCGAGGTCGCCTGGCGGGAGTTCTACCACCACATCCTCTGGCACCACCCCCGCGTCCTCCGCGAGCCGTTCCAGCCCGCCTTCGCCGCCATCCCCTGGCGCAATGCCCCCGCCGACTTCGAAGCCTGGGCTGCCGGCCGCACCGGCTACCCCGTCGTCGATGCCGCCATGCGCGAACTCCTCGCCACCGGCTACATGCACAACCGCGCCCGGATGATCGTCGCCTCCTTCCTCGCCAAGGACCTCCTCATCGACTGGCGCCTCGGCGAAGCCCACTTCATGCGCCACCTGGTCGATGGCGACGTCGCCAACAACGATGGCGGCTGGCAGTGGGCCGCCTCCGTCGGCACCGATGCCCAGCCCTACTTCCGCATCTTCAACCCGGTCGCCCAGTCGAAGAAGTTCGACCCCGAGGGTGCCTTCATCCGCCGCTGGCTCCCCGAACTCCGTCGCGTGCCCGACCGCTACCTCCACGAGCCGTGGACCATGCCCGCCGATGTCCAGCAGGCCGCCGGCTGCATCATCGGCCGCGACTACCCCGCGCCCATCGTCGACCACCACGCCGCCCGCGCGCGCGCCCTCGCCGCCTACGAAGCCGTCCGTCGCGCCGCTCCTACGACAGCCGGTCGATGAGCAGCGTTCCCGTCCCGAGGAGGATGATGAAGCCGATGATATCGGTGAACGTCGTCAGCCAGATCGCGCCGGCGATCGCCGGGTCGCCTCCAGATCGCTTGATCGCCAGGGGGATTACCGCTCCCAGCACCCCGGCGATGATGACGTCGGCGACCAGCGCAAAAAAGACCACCGCCCCGAGCCACGGGTTGAACGACAGCATCAGGCCGAGCAACGCTGTTGGGATGCCCGCAACTGCCCCGTGAATCAGCCCGAAGGCCAGCTCCTTCCGCAATACCGTCCACCAGTCCGAGAGCTTAACCTCGCCGATCGCCAGCCCGCGCACCACCAGCGTCACGACCTGCGTCCCGGTGTTCCCCGCGTGCCCGGCGATGATCGGCATGAACACCGCCAGCGTCGCTGCTCGTGAAATTGTCCCCTCGAACGGCGCCACCGCGAACGCCGCCAGGAACGCCGTCGCGAGGTTCACCAGCAGCCACGGCACCCGCCGCCGCACCGACCGCCACACCGGCGCCATCACGCTCTCCGCCTCGTCGAGGCCGACCATCCGGTACATGTCCTCGGTGGCCTCTTCCTGGAGCACGTCGATCAGGTCGTCGGCGGTCATCACGCCTTCGAGCCGCCCCTCCGCATCCACCACCGGCACGGCCAGCAGGTTGTACTTCTGCAGAATGCGCGCCGCCTCCTCCTGGTCCGCGTCCGTCGTCACCGCGTGGACGTCCCGCTGGGTGATCTCCCTCAGCAGCGTCTTCGGCGACGACACCAGCAGGTCGCGGATCGACACCACGCCCTGCAGCACCCGGTTGTCATCGACCACGTACAGGTAGTACGCCCGGTCCGCCGGCGGCCGCAGCACCCGCAGATAGTCGATCGCCTGCTGCACCGTGATCCCTTCGTTGAGGGCCACGAAGCCGCGCGACATAATGCCGCCGGCCGACTCGTCGCCGTACTGCAGCAGCTCCGCGACTTCCTCGCCGCGGTCCATCTGCGCCAGCGTCTCCGCCTGCTCCTCCGGTTCCAGCTGCTGGATGACGTCCGCCGCAACGTCGTCCTCCACCTCCTCCAGGACGGCCGGCAGGTCCTTCACCCCGACGCCGCGGATCAGCTCCTTCAGGTCGTCGTCCTCGACGTACTCGAAGAGGTCGGCCACCACGTCCGTCGGCAGGTGGTCGAGCAGCGCCACGCGCTCCTCTTCCGGGAGCTCGAGCACCAGTTCCGCGAGGTCAGCAGGATGGAGAGACGTTACAAGCGCGACGAGTTTCGCCCACTCGCCGTTCGCCGCCAGCGCGCGTGCGTCATCGAAAAGCTCCCGGACAGCCACATCATCGGCCACGGAAGTGTCCTGCGTTGCGGAGGTTCGAGGCACGCGGGTGTGCGCACGTGCCGAACGTACGCCCGGCCTCCCGAACGGTCAAACTGCATCCGTTAACACCCCGTTGGTGCGCAATTTGCTTACCGGCCTACGCAGGTGCGCTATAATCCCGCCGATTGCAATCCGAGGAGGCGCCCGTGGCCCGTAACCGCATCCTCACCCTCGCAGCAGCGGCGCTCGGCCTTGCTGCCCTCGTCCCCATCGCCACCGCCATCGGCGACGACGCCCCCGGGGGCTCCCGCGTCGAGTCCGCCACCGCCCTCACGACCACGTTCACCTACCAGGGCCGCCTCACCGACGGCGGCAGCCCCGCCAACGGCGCCTACGACCTCCGCTTCATCCTCTACGACGCCGAATCCGGCGGCGCCCAGGTCGGCGCCACCGTCACGAAAGACGACGTGCCCGTCGCCAACGGCCTCTTCACCGTCGACCTCGATTTCGGCGCCAACGCCTTCCGCGGCGACGCCCGCTGGATGGAGATCGCCGTCCGGCCCGGCACCTCGACCGGCACCTACACGGTCCTCTCGCCGCGGCAGCCGGTCAGCCCGGCGCCCTACGCCCTCTTCGCTGCGGCCGCCGGCAGCCTCAAGGTCCCCCTCACGGTCACCGGCACCTCCGCAGGCGTCCCGTTCACCACCGAGAACCTCGGCCTGGTCACCGTCAACCAGCAGGGCACCGGCATCGCGGTTGCCGGGCTCCGCACCACGACCGACTCCGCGGTCTACCCCGCCGTCTACGGCTACAACGCGGGCGGCGGCGCCGCCATCCAGGGCGAAACGACCGCAACCAACGGCATCGGCGTGCAGGCCTTCGCCACCCAGGGCACTGCCGGCAGTTTCGTCGGCCCCACCGCCATCGACCTCGATGGCGCCATCAAAGTCTCCGGAAGCGCCCCCGCCGCGTTCGTCCACACCGTCCGCACGACGGGCGGAGGCAAGAACACGTGCGCCGGCTCCGATAAGGTGACCGTCCTCGACCACCCGCTCCTGAATGAAAAGCCAGACGCCATCGTGTTCGTCACGCCCCGCGCCGACGCCCCTGGCGGGACCACCGGCCCGACGCAAATCGGCGTGAGCTACCGCGCAACTGAGTCCGCCCCGTGCACAGGCGTCTCAAACAGGTGGGTTATCTACACGACCGGCACCGACTTCGTTGACGGCGCCACCTTCAACGTCCTGGTTATCAGCAAGTGAACGTCCGCCGCACGCTCGCCCTCGTCGCTGCCGCCTGCGCCGGCCTCGCAACCCTCGCAGCCGTCCTCGCGCAGGTCTCCTCCGGCTCCTACGAACTCTGGTGGCGCACGACCTCCGGCGGCGGCCGCTCGGCCGGCGGCTCTTACGAGCTCCGGGCCGCCATCGGCCAGCCCTTCGCCGGCAGCTCGACCGGCGGGAGCTTCACCGTGGCGTCCGGGTTCCTCGGCGGCGGCGGCCAGGACAAGTACTACCGCTACCTGCCGCTCCTCGCGACCGACGGCACCAACTGACCCCTTCCGCCGTCGCGATGCCCGGGGCCGCAGCCAGTGGGAGAGGCTGCGGCCCCGGCCGTTTCAGTCAGTGACGTCCCATCCCGGGCTGGACGCTGCGCCGGCGGTCCCCGTCAGGAGTTCCGCTCCGCCGGCCACGAAATCACCGACGAGTACCGCCGCACCACCGGCGGCCGCGCCAGCCCCTCTCCGGCCCCGCAGTGGCGGGCCACCAGCTCCCTGAACCGTGCCAGCTTCTCCTCGTACCCCTCCGTGCCCGGCCGCACGTGGTACATCCACGCATACTCCGCGGCGACGTCATCGAGCGGCCGCGGCTCCTGCGGCTGCGGCGGAAGCGGCTCCACCCGGACACGCCGGCCCATCGCCAGCAGCACCGCGAGTAGCTCCCGCAGCGCTGGCAGCTCCCGGAACTCGCTGCCCCACAGCTCGTGCCAGATCGCCGGCACGGGCGTGCTCGGCGCACGATCGAACACCACCACCGCGCAGGTCCGCCGCGCGTGCCGCTCCATCGCCGCGATGAACCCCCCGACATCCTCGATCGCGTAGAGCACGTTCGCCGCCAGCGCGACGTCGCCCTCCGGCGCTGCGGCACCAGGGTCCGGCGGCCACGCCATGTCCACGATCTCGATGTTCGTCCGCCCCGCCTCCTGCGCTGCCCCGGCCAGCTGCTCCCGCATCGACGGCGACGGCTCGATCGCTATGACCCGGGCAACATGCTCCGCGAGCGGGACCGCGAACCGCCCGCCGCCCGCGCCGATATCGAGCCAGGTGTCGCCCGGCTCAGCCAGCGCAAGGAGCGCGCCCAGTTCTGGAACCGGCATCCGCCCCGGGCGGAACGCCGCGGCGCGGGCGGCCCAGTAGTCCTGCCCCGGCCGCGGCGGGCCCTCGATCGAGTGGATGTACGCCCGGTTGGCAGCCACCTGCGCGGCGTACGCTGCCAGCGCCTTCTCCGGCGTCGGCCTGAGCGTCACCATCGCGGTCACGGCCGGGCCTCGCGGCGGGCCGCGCCAGTCCGTGCCCGGGTCCGGAGGGAAGGGAGAAAGCAATGGGGCGAGCGGTGGGATTCGAACCCACGATCTTCTGAGCCACAATCAGACGCGTTAACCACTACGCTACGCCCGCCATGGCGCACCTTCATCCTAGCAGCCCCCCGGCAGATGGCGCCAACTGCCCGGGCCTCAGTAGTTCGAAACGTTCAGCTCGTCCATGTGCCCGGTGACCGTGTAGATCACCCGCTCGCAGATGTTCGTGCACCGGTCAGCGATTCGCTCCAGGTTGTGGGCGGTCCAGAGAAGATACGTGTTCCGCTGGATCGTCGACGGGTCGGCAACCATCGCCCGGAACGCCTCCTCGTACACACTGTCCTGCAGCCGGTCCACCTCGTCGTCCGCGTGGCAGATCTGCCGCGCCGCATCGACATCGAGGTCGATGTACGCCTTCAGCGAATCCCGGAGCATCGCCACGGCCCGGTCGGCCATCGCCGGGATGTACCCCAGCTTCCGCGGCAGCGGCTCCGGCTCCATCATCGTGTTGATCCGGGCTACCCCTTCCGCGTGGTCGGCGATCCGCTCGAGGTCCGTGATGATATACAGCACGCTCACCAGCGCCCGCAGGTCCGTCGCCATCGGCTGCTGCGTGGCCACAACGGCAATCGTCCGGTCTTCAATCTCGAAGCGCTTGCGATTGATCTTCGCGTCGTCTGCAATGATTCGCCGCGACCACTCCACGTCGCCGTCGCGCAGGGATTCCATCGCGTCGAGGATGGCTTTCTCGGTCATCGAGCCGAGCGTCAGCACGTCGTCCTGGAGCTGCCGGAGCTCCGCCTTGAACAGGTCCCGTGTCATCCCCGCGCCCCTTCCTCGACGCCTTAGCCGAAGCGTCCGCTGATGTAGTCCTCGGTACGCCGGTCTTTCGGAGTCGTAAAGAGTTCCTCAGTGGGGCCGTATTCTACCAGCTGCCCGGCCACCCGCTCGTCCGTGAGCATGAACGCCGTGTAGTCCGAGACGCGCGCCGCCTGCTGCATGTTGTGCGTCACGATGATGATCGTGTAGTCCTTCGCAAGCTCCCGCATCAGGTCCTCGATCTTCAGCGTCGCGATCGGGTCCAGCGCCGAACACGGCTCGTCCATCAGGATGATGTCCGGCGCAGTCGCAATCGCCCGCGCGATGCACAGCCGCTGCTGCTGGCCGCCCGAGAGCGCCAGCCCCGACTTGTTCAGGTCGTCCTTCACCTCGTCCCAGAGCGCCGCCCGCCGGAGCGACTCCTCCACCAGCCGGTCCTTGTCCCCCTTGAACCCGTTGACCTTCGCCCCGAACAGGATGTTTTCTTTAATCGACCGCGGGAACGGGTTCGGCTTCTGGAACACCATCCCGACCCGCCGGCGAACCTCCACCGGGTCAACCGACTTGTCGTAAATATCCTGCCCGTCGAGGTAGACCGTTCCCTCGATCCGCACATTCGGGATCAGGTCGTTCATCCGGTTGAAGCAGCGCAGGAGCGTGCTCTTCCCGCAGCCCGAGGGCCCGATGAGCGCCGTTACCTTGTTCCGCGGAATCTTGAACGAGACGTTCGTCAGCGCCTGCTTCTGCCCGTACCAGAGCGAAAGCCCCCGCACTTCGATCGTCGGGTTCGGAATATCCTCCAGGATGGCACCCTGGCTCGCTCCCTGCGGCCGGAGATGCTGCTCGGCGCCGTCCCGGCCGAGGGCCGGCACCCGCGTCAGCGTCGTCGGCTGCGTCTGCTGTTCAGTCATCACGTCCTACCTCCTCGGCGCCTAGAACCGCCGCTGCAGCTTCTGCCGCAGGAAAATTGCCACGGAATTCATCAACAGCAACACCACCAGCAGCACGATGATGCCTGCCGCGGCCACCCCCTGGAAATCCTGCTGCGGCCGCGACACCCAGTTGAAAATCTGGATCGGCAGCACCGTGAACCGGTCGAGCGGCCCGCTGGGCGTGAACGGCACATACGTCAGTGCGCCAATCGTAATCAGCGGCGCGCTCTCGCCGATCGCCCGGGAGGCGGCAAGGATGTTCCCGGTCAGGATGCCCGGCAGCGCGTACGGCAGCACGTGGTACCGGATCGTTTCCCACCGCGTCGCGCCCACCCCGTACGACGCATCCCGGATGCTCGGCGGAACGGCCCGCAGCGCCTCCTGCGTCGCCACCACGATGATCGGCAGAATCAGCAGCGCCATCGTCAGCGAACCCGCCAGCACGCTCCGCCCGAGCTCCATCCACCGCACAAACACCTGCAGCCCCAGCAGCCCGTAGATGATGGAGGGCACCGCCGCCAGGTTCGAAATGTTAATCTGGATGAAGCTCTTCAGCTTCCCCTCCCGCGCGTACTCCTCCAGGTAGATCGCCGACATCACCCCAATCGGCAGCGCAATGACGATCGTAAAAAACATCATGTACGCCGTGCCGTAGATCGCCGCCTTCGCCCCGGCCCGGTCCGGGAACCGCGAGTCGAAGCTCGTCAGGAACTGCCAGTCCAGCCACGGGAGGCCGGACACGAACGTATCGATGAGCAGCCAGACGAGCATCCCCAGACCGACCGCAATGGCGACCAGGCCGATGCCCGTGAAAATGACCCCCGTCACCTTCCGGAAGCCCAGCCGCGGCCGAAACTGCTCCCGCGCCGGGAACTGCTCCGCAGTCGTTACTGCCATCAGTCGTACACCTCACGGAATTTCCGCACGAACCAGAAGCTGAAGATGTTCATCACGAACGTCAGCACGAACAGCGTGGTCCCGACCGCGAACAGCGTCCGGTACGCGAGCGAGCCGTACGGCGTATCCCCCAGGCTGACCTGCACGATGTAGGTCGTCATCGTCTCGACCGGCACCCGCGGGTCGAAGGTGAACGTTGGGTTCTGCCCGGCCGCAATCGCCACAATCATCGTCTCGCCGACCGCTCGCGAGAGCGCCAGGATGATGGACGCCACGATGCCGGAGAGTGCCGCCGGCACCACGACCCGCGTTGCCACCTCCATCCGCGTCGCCCCGAGCCCGTACGCCCCTTCCCGCAGCGCCTGCGGCACCGACGACATCGCGTCCTCGCTGAGCGAGGCCACCAGCGGTACGATCATCACGCCCATCACGATGCCCGGGCTGAGCGAGTTGAACAGCGTCATGTCAATGAACCGCTGCAGGAACGGTGTCATCACCGTCAGCGCGAAGAAGCCGTACACCACCGTCGGCACCCCGGCCAGCACCTCGAGCGCCGGCTTCAGCACCGCCCGCGCCTTCGGGTGCGCGAACTCGCTCAGGTAGATTGCCGACATCAGCCCCAGCGGCACCGCGACCACCAGCGCGATGAGCGACGTCAGCGCCGTCGCCGAAACCAGCGGCCAAATGCCGAACTTCTTAATCGAGAAGAGCGGCGTCCACTGGGTCTCCGTAATGAACTCGACGAACGAGACCACCCGGAAGAACGCGATCGTCTCGCCCGCCAGCGACAGGATGATGCCCGCCGTCGTGAACGCCCCGATCGTCGCTGCCACAAAGAACAGCCCTGCGATAGCGCCCTCTTTGAGCTGCCGCGACCGCTTATGCCCAAGGCTTACCCGCGACGGGTAGGCCCCCTTCCAAACGTCCTGCGCCACGGTTCGCACCCCACCTCAGAAACGTCGTGCTGGCAGGGGGTACGGCTGCACCCCCTGCCAGCCTCCGCGCTGACCGGTCAGGTTGTCGCCGGCCGTCAGCACCTTACTTCAGGTACCGGTCGAGCGTCGCGCCCACCTCTGCGCCGTTCGGGAAGAGCGTGCCGAGCGTCTTCGCCTCGAACCGCTTGGTGATCGCCGCGTACAGCTCGTCGGTCAGCGGGATGTAGCCCACTTCCTTCGTCGGGATGATCGGCGTGAAGCTCTTGCTCAGGTAGAACTTCACGAACGCCTGCACTTCCGGCCGCTCGGCGGCTTCCTTGCGGACGTAGATGAAGATCGGGCGCGAGAGCGGCTGGTACTCGCCGGACTTAATCGTCTCCGGGCTGGGCAGCACACACTTGCCGTTATTGTTGTCAATGGCGACGAGCTTCAGCTTCCCCGTGTTCTCCACATAGTACGCATACCCGAAGTAGCCAAGCGCATTCTCGTCGCCGCTCACGCCCTGCACGAGGATGTTGTCATCCTCCGATGCCTGGTAGTCGCCGCGGCTCGCCTTCTCCTTGCCGTTGATGGCCTGCGTGAAGTAGTCAAACGTCCCTGAGTCGGTACCAGCACCGTACAGCTTCAGCGGCCTGTCCGGGAAGGAATCCCGCACCTGCTTCCAGTTCGTGATCTTCCCCTGGGCATCCGGCTCCCAGATCTTCTTCAGCTCCGCGACCGTCAGGCACTGGGCCCACGTGTTCTTCGGGCTCACCACCACCGACAGCCCGTCGTAGGCCACCGGGAGCTCGATGTACTCGATCCCCTTCGCCTTGCATGCGTCGACTTCCTTCGGATCGATCGGCCGCGAGGCGTCCTGGATGTCCGTTTCGCCGTTGCAGAACTTCTTGAAGCCGCCGCCCGTGCCGGAGATGCCGACCGAAATGCGGACGTCCTTCGCGTACTTGCGGAACTCCTCCGCCGCCGCTGCCGTCACCGGGTACACCGTCGACGACCCGTCGATGATGATCTCGCCCTTCAGCTTCGCGAGCTCATCCTTGTTCGCCGGCGGCACCGGCTTCCCCGCCGCGGTCGTCGGCTTGTCGCCAGGCATCGTCGCCGTGGAGCCGCCTGCCGGCGTCTCCTTCGTGGTGTCATCGTCGTCGCCGCCGCACGCGACCGCGACCAGGGCGATGAGGGCCACGAGCGCCCCAAACAGGAACGCCCACTGCCCTCCCCGTACGTTGCGAAGCATCAAAATCTTCCCCCTGAAGTCAGTATGGTTGGTGCTTCGTGCCGCATCCTCCTCCCGCACCTTTAACCCCGGTTTAACGCCCCGGCACCGCCCCGAGCGCCAATCGCCAACGTTTTACACGCCATTTGCACCCCGTCGCGGATCCCCGCACCCCCGCCGCCGAACATACCCGCAGGCAGCAGGCGGACGACGGCCCCGCCCCGCTGCCTCCCCTCAGGCGGCCGGGGGCTCCGGCCCCGTCAGCTCCCCCGCTCCGGTACCCGCCGGGTGGCGGGCCCGGAGCTCCCGGCGCATACTCGAACTACCCCAACGGCCGCAAGGCGCCCATGGCCCAGAAAATCCTCCTCGTCGACGACGAAGCCAACATCCGCGACCTCAGCGCCCTCTACCTCGAAAAAGAGGGTTTCACCGTCGAGCACGCCGCCGACGGCCGCGATGCCCTCGCCCGCTTCGCCCAGTCGCCGCCGGCCCTCGTCGTTCTCGACGTCATGATGCCCGGCCTCGATGGCTTCGAAGTCCTCCGCGAACTCCGCCGCGAAAGCGACGTCCCCGTCATCATGCTCACCGCACGCTCCGAAGACATCGACAAGATTGTCGGCCTCGAACTCGGCGCCGACGATTACATGGCCAAGCCCTTCAACCCCCGCGAACTCGTGGCCCGCGTCAAGCGCATCCTCCACCGCGTCGAAGGCGGCCGGAAGCCGCAAACTGCCATCACCATCGGCAACCTCAGCGTCGATAAAGCCCGCCGCGAAGCCCGCGTCGACGGCCAGCTCCTCGACCTCCGCACCAAGGAGTTCGACCTCCTCGTCGCCTTCGTCGAAAACCCCGGCATCGCCCTCACCCGCGACCAGCTCCTCGGTTCCGTCTGGGGCTACGACTTCGCCGGCGAAACCCGCACCGTCGATGTCCACGTCCAGCACCTCCGCTCTAAACTGGTCAACGCGACCGTCCAGATCGAAACCCTGCGCGGAGTCGGCTACAAACTCGTCGAACCCGAGCCCTGAATCGCCGGTCGCCCATCTTTCCCCCGGGAGCCCGCCCGCCGTGACCCGCCGGCTGCCTCGCATCCCCCGCCTGCGCCATGGGTAGCCTCCAGGTCCGCCTGCTCTTCACCTACCTCTTCATCATCGCGGTCACCCTCTTCCTCGCCGCCCTCTCCCTCTTCCTCCAGATCGGCGGCTACCGCGACGACATCTCCTACGGCAACCTCGAGGACCTCGGCCGCCTCATCAACGCCCAGGCCAACGCCGAGCTCCAGGCACGCCTCGAAACCGCCCCCGGCGACCCCGTCCCGACCACCAACGACCTCCTCCTCACCCTCCGCAGCTTCCTCGGCCGGCCCAACCGCGTCTCCGCCGAAACCGCCCTCGCCCTCGTCGACGCGAACGGACGCGTCATCCCCGGGCTCACCTCCGCCCCCGCCGACCTCTCCCTCGACGACGCCGTCGTCCGCGACCTCGCCAGCCAGCCGCTCCCCCCGCCCGGCTCCCCCGCCGCCCTCGAACCCCGCCGCTGCCGCCTTGAGGTCCCCGGGCGCGAACCCCTCCTCTGCGTCTCCATGGCCCTCGAGCCCGAAGTTCTCCGGGCCCTCAGCGAAACCGGCGCCGCCGCCATCATCGTCGCCCGGCCCGCCGCCTCCCTCGGCGAAATCGTCGGCGACCTCATGCCCCGCCTCCTCTTCTCGGGCCTCATCGGCGTCGCCGCTGCCCTCGTCCTCGGCTTCGCCTTCAGCCAGAGCGTCGCCGCCCCCCTCCGCAACATCGCCCGCGCGGCCCGCTCCGTCGCTCGCGGCAACTACCGACAGCGCGTGCCCGCCACCGGCCCCCGCGAGGTCCGCGACCTCGCCGCCAATTTCAACCGCATGACCGAAGAAGTCCAGCGCTCCCAGCAAACCCTCCGCGACTTCCTCGCCAACATCTCCCACGAACTCAAGACCCCCCTCACCTCCATCCGTGGCTTCAGCGAGGCCATCCTCGACGGCACCATCGATGACCCCGAGGGCATCCAGCGCTCCGCCCGCGTCATCAGCGACGAATCCGCCCGCGTCCTCCGCCTCGTCCAGGAGCTCCTCGACCTCTCCCGCATCGAATCCGGCCAGGTCTCCATGGAGCAGAACGACGTCGACCTCAGCGAGCTCTTCGCCCACCTCGCCGATGTCTTCAGCCTCCGCGCCGAAGAGCACGGCATCCGCCTCGAGTTCGCCCCCTCCGGCACGGCCCGCGTCCGCGGCGACTTCGACCGCCTCGAGCAGGTCATGAACAACCTCATCGACAACGCCCTCCGCTACACCCCGCCCGGCGGCACCGTCCGCGTCACCTGCCGCGACCTCCAGCCGGGCACCCTCCAGGTCGCCGTCTCCGATACCGGCCCCGGCATCCCGGCCGAAGACCTGCCCCACCTCTTCGAGCGCTTCTACCGCAGCCGCAACAGCCGCGAATCCCCCGGCAGCCGCAGGGGCCACGGCCTCGGCCTCGCCATCGCCCGCGAAATCGTCCGGGCCCACGGCGGCGAAATCTGGGCCACCAGCGAACTCGGCCGCGGCACCACCTTCGTCTTCACCCTTCCCATTGCGGGCCGAGCAGCGCCGCGAGCCGCCGCGCGATGACCTCCAGCGTGTGCCCCGCCGACATCGCGCCGAACCGGCCCGCCCAGCCCGCCATCACAATCGCCATCCGGTAGAGGCCGAGCGCCTCGTAGTACTCCAGCGACGTCATCTGCTGCCCGGTCACCGCCGCGTACGCCTCCGAGAGCAGCGTTTCGCCCCGCGGCCCGCCCATTCCGCCGAACACCGTCTGCAGCGCCGCATAGAACCCCAGGTCCGAGCGCGGGTCGCCCAGCGCCGCCAGCTCCCAGTCGAGCACCGCGACCACCTGCCTGCCCGCGAACAGGTAGTTGCCCGGGTTCGGGTCGCCGTGCAGCAGCGCCACCCGCGCATCCGCCGGCTGGTTCGCGCGCAGCCACTCGCTCAGGGCAATGAGGAGCGGCGCCCGCGCAATCCGCAGCCGCTCCGCCCGCGCCCGCCACGGCCCCAGCTCAGCCTCGAGCGGGTCCTCGGCCGCTCCCTCCGCCAGGAACTCGAGCCCCGCCGCCTGCCAGTCCACCGCGTGCACCGCCGCCAGCGCCGCTGCCGCCGCCGGCAGCCGCTCCGACCTCCCGTGCCAGAAAAGCGGCAGGGTCTCCCCGCGCACGCGGCTCATCACGTAGAACGGCACGCCCAGCACCGCGCCCGTCGGTTCGAGCCAGGCCGCCGTTGGGACCGGCACGCGCGTGCCCGCCAGCGCCCGCAGCACCCGGTACTGCCGGCTCACGTCGTACGGCGCGAGGATGCCTGTCTCCCGCTGCGGCCGCAGCACCATCGGCAGCGACCAGGTGCACCCATCGGCCCACACACACAGGTCGAACCCCACCGTTTCATTGCTCGCCCCCGCCGGCATCGCCCGCGGATTCCTCACTTCCACCCGCTCGGCCGCCGGTAGCTGCTCCCTGAGGTACGCCGCCAGCCGCTCCGTCCAGTGCATCAGTCCAGCTCAGCCAGCGCCATCAGGAGCAGCTCCGAAGCCTGCTCCAGCGAATACCAGGGAGCGCTGCCGTTGCCGTACCGCCGCCACCCGTGGTGGATGACCGCCAGCTGCCAGAGCCACATCGCCCGGAACCAGCGCAGGTCGCCCGGGTCCGCCCCCGCAGCCGCCCGGTAGCGCACCGCAAAGGGCATCCGCTCCGCCGGCCCGAACGGCGCACCCTTCAGGAGCGAGAGCGCCAGCAGCTGCCCGACATCGACCCGCGGGTCCGAAATCCGCGCCTGCTCCCAGTCGACCACCGCAGCCACCTCGCCGGCGCGGAACAGGTAGTTGAACACGTTGATATCGCCCTGGCAGAGCGCCAGCCTCCCTTCCGCAGGGACCGTTGCACGCAGGCGCGACAGCGCGTCCTCCAGCAGCGGCTCGCCCGCGCAGCCGAACCCCGGCATCCGCGCCTCAACCGCCGCAAGGTCACGCTCCAGCGCCTCCGGCACGCTCGCCGGAACGCCGAGGAACGCCAGCCCGGCTGCCTGCCAGTCGACCGCATGGATCCGCGCCACCATCCGCGTGAACGCATCGAAGTCCGCATCCGGCGCCAGCCCCATGTGCGGCGCATCGACCCACTCCAGCACGATGAACGGCGCGCCGAGCGGCTCTGCCGAGGGCTCCATCCCCAGCAGTCGCGGCACCGGCACATCCGTCGCAGCCAGCGCCGCGATGACCCGCCCCTCGCGGATCACGTCGTACGGCTCGAAAATTCCCCGCTCCCGCTGCAGCCGCAGGCACACCCGCTGCACCGTCCCCGAGAGCAGCTCCACCCGGCAGGTCACATTCGAGGCGCCGCCGTCGACCGCCGTAATCGACCCCACCCGGGCATCCTCGAAGCCCGGCAGCCGGTTCAGCCACGGTTCGAAGTCGGCCGGGCGCGGCACCATCCCCCGGATTGTACGGCCCTGCCCGCTGCCCGGCCTTCAACGCGCGTCGTAGCCGCCGTCGACCGGCAGCACCGCCCCCGTGATGAACGAGGCGTCGTCGCTCGCGAGGAACGCTGCCGCCGCGGCCACCTCCTCCGGCCGCCCCAGCCGCCCCATCGGGTGGAGGCCGACCAGGAACTCCTCCGCCATCTCCAGCGAACGGATCTCCGCCGTCATCGGCGTGACGATGTACCCCGGCGCCACGGCGTTCACCCGCACCCCGCGCCTCCCGTAGATGATGGCAAACTGCCGCGTCAGCCCCACCACGCCGTGCTTCGCCGCCGTGTAGGCGCCCGCGCCGGGCAGCACCGGCGAAAGCTCGGCGCCCGGCAGCGGCGGCCCGACGAGGCCGTTCAGCCCCGCCACCGAGGCCGTGTTCACCACCGCGCCCCCGCCCAGCTCGGCCAGCCGGGCGCACCCGTGGAAGCAGCCGTAGTACACCCCCGTCAGGTTCACCGCGATCGTCCGCTCCCACGAGTGGCCGCGCCCGCCGATCCCGGCGTTGTTGAACACCACGTGCAGCCCGCCCAGTTCCCGGACAGTCCGGTCCAGCGCAGCCACGAACGCTGCCTCATCGGTCACATCCAGTTCAAGCGCGAGGCTGCGCCCTCCGTGCTCCGCGACCCGCGCCGCGACCGCCTCCGCAGCCGCGCCGTCGATATCCGCGCACGCCACGGCTGCCCCCTCCGCCGCAAAGCGCAGGGCCGAGGCTTCGCCGATCCCCGACCCTGCGCCCGTGACGAACGCGACACGCCCCGCGAGCCGCCCCGCCACTCAGCTCTGCTCCGGCGGCCGCGGATTCACCAGCCCGGCGCCCAGCGTCCCCGGGAACACCTCGATGAGCGATTCGAGGTCCCATCCGCCCTTCTTGTAAATCGTCTTCTCCCGCGTCGGCAGGCTCATCAGGCTGATCTCGTCGCCTCCAACGATGAAGTCTCGCCCGTTGACGTTCGCCGCCTCCGGCAGGCAGAGGTACACCACCAGCGGCGCCACCAGCTCCGGCGACATCGACGCGATCCGCGCGATCGCATCCTCCGCCGAGGTGGGCGGCGTCGCCGGCTCCTGCCCCTGCGCCGCGAGCTGCGCCCGCCGCGCCCGGGCCGCCTCCATCTCAGGGCTGAGCGTCAGCCGCGTCGCCGCCCGCGGCCGGATGGCGTTCGCCGTCACCCCGTACTTGCCGAGGTCGAGCGCCAGCGTCCGCGTCAGCCCGACAATGCCCTCCTTAGCCGCCGCGTAGTTCGCCTGCCCGAGGTTGCCGAGCCCCGACTCCGAGCTCGTGTTGATGATCCGGCCGCTCCGCTGCTGCCGGAACACCATCGCCGCATGCTTGGTGACGGTGAAATGGCCCTTCAGGTGCACCGCGATGACCGCATCCCACTCCGCCTCCGTCATGTTGAAGATGATCCGGTCGCGCAGGATGCCCGCGTTGTTCACGAGGATGTCGAGCCGGCCCCACGTATCGAGCGCCTGCTTCACCATCGCCTCGCCGTCTGCCATCGACGTCACGTCGCCGAAGTTCGGGACCGCCTCGCCGCCCATCTTCTTGATTTCCGCCACCACCTCCTCCGCGGGCGTCGTATCGCGCCCCTCGCCGGCCGCGCTCCCGCCCACGTCGTTCACGATGACGCGGCACCCCTCGCGCGCCAGCGCCAGCGCCTCGGCCCGGCCGATGCCCCGGCCAGCACCCGTCACAATCGCAACTTTGCCTTCCAGTCTCCCGGCCATGCTGCTGTTCGAACTCCTCTGCAGGGGTCTTCGCGGCCACCCGGGGATTCCTGCCCCGTCGGCCGGCGAGAATCTACCACCTCACCGGCCGCCTGTCTTTCGCCCCTGACGAACCATCGTCCCGGCACGTACCATGGCCCTGTGCCCCGCATCCTCGCCCTCGTCCCCCACCCCGACGATGAGGCCTACAGCGTCGCCGGGACCCTCGCCCTCGCCGCCCGCGCCGGCTGGAGCTGCACCGTCATCGCCGTCTCCGCCGGCGAGGCCGGCCGCTGCTACACCGGCGACGCAGCTGACCCGGCTGCCCTCGCCGACCTCCGCCTCGCCGAACTCGCCCGCTCCTGCGCTGCGCTCGGCGCCGAACCCGGCCCCTCCCCCCGTCTCCCCGACGGCGGCCTCGCCCGCGACCCCCGCCTCAGCGACGCCGTCGCCGCCGCCATCCGCGCCGCCGCCCCCGACCTCCTCCTCACCATCGGCCCCGACGGCGCCTACGGCCACCCCGACCACCTCGCCCTCCACCGCGCCGTCGTCGCCGCCGTCGAAGCCGCCCCCGCGCCGCCGGCCGTCCTCTTTGCTGCCTTCCCCTCCGGCCTCTTCCGCCCCCAGTACGACCTCTGCCGGCCGATCCTCGGCGACCCGCCCGCCATCGCACCGGCCGACCTCGGCGTCGAACGCCCCGACGTCCGCATCCCCATCGCCGCCGTCGCCGACCGCAAGCTCGCGGCGCTCGCTGCCCATGCCTCCCAGCTCCCCGGCGGCGACCCGGCCGCCATCTTCCCGCCCGGCATCGTGCCCGCCCTCCTCCGCGACGAGTGGTTCCTCCTCCGCTGCCCCGCCGATATGGCCCGGGTCGCCCGCCTCCTCCTCGATATCGAAGCTGCCTGCCCCTAACCGGAACATTCCGGGGAGGCTTCCGCGTCTCCACGGTTATGGGACCCGCCGCCGTCCTCGAAGTGCTCGCCCGCTCCGCCGCGCCCGCCGATGACTCGCCGTTCTGGATCGCCGCCATCGTCGGAGCCGGCGCACTGCTGGTCGTCCTCGTCCTCCTCCTCGGCGGCCCCCGCAACGACCGGCCCCGCTGACACAGTCGCTCCGCCCCGCAGCCGCCGCCTACACTGGCGCCATGACCGTCGGCGTCCTCCGCATGTCGCTCCGCATCCCCTCCCGCACCCTCAAGGAGAAGCGCGCCATCGTCCGCCCGGTGGTTGAGCGCCTCCGCAGCCGCTTCAACGCGTCCGTTGCCGAAATTGATGCCCTCGATGCCGTCGGCCTGGCGGTCATCGCTGCCGCCGTCATCTCCAACGACCCGCGCCACGCCGACGAACAGCTCCAGGCGATTGCCGCCGCCGTCCAGGACTGGCGGCTCGACGCCGAACTCGTCGACCTCGAAACCGAACTCCTCGATGCCTGAGGGTCAGCCCTCCCGCCGAGGCCCCATCCGGCCGAGCGCGAAGTCCCGCATGCCGGCGGCCGTCGCCCGGACGAGGTCCCATCGTCCCTCCTGCGCCCAGAGCGCCATCCGCACTGCCCGCGTCGCCAGGTAGTACACCAGGAACGCCCCGAACGCCGCCCGCCCGCGGTGCTTCCGGATCAGGTACGGCCGGTTCCGCGCCAGGTAGTAGCAGCCGAACGCGCTCGCCTGCCCGCCCAGCGTCGCCCCCTTCCGGTGGTACACCACTGACCGCGGCTCGTAGAACAGCCGGTAGCCTGCCGCCCGCGCCCGCCGGCAGAAGTCCGTGTCGTCGTAGTAGACGAAGAACGCATCGTCGAGCAGTCCCACCTCCCGGAACGCCCCGGCGGGCACCAGCAGGCACGAGAGGTTCGCCGTCTCGACCGCATGCGCGTACCGGTCCTCCGGCCCCTCCGGCCGGCCGAGCACCCGCCGCTTCCACGTCCCCCGGAGCCAGTCGAACGTCCCTGCGGCATCGTCGAGCACCCCCGGCTGCCCCGCCAGGTACGTCTTCGGCGCCACCATCGTCCGTTCGTCGGCCAGCGCCACGAGCGGCTCCAGGAAGTCGGGCGTCACCTCGGTGTCGTCGTTCAGGAAGAGCACATAGTCCAGGTCGTCCCGCTCGCGGAGCAGCGCCAGGGCCCGGTTGCACGCTCCGGTAAAGCCGAGGTTCGCCCCGTTCTCCAGCACGGTTGCAGCAGGCAGCCGCTCCCGCACCATGGCCGCCGAACCGTCCGCCGAACCGTTGTCGACCACCCAGAGCTCCCACGCCGGGTACGTCACCCGCTCCAGCGCCGCAAGGTAGGCGGCGAGGTGCGGCCCCGCGTTGGTCGTCACGGTCAGGATGGCCACCCGCGGAGCCGTCATCCCCTCGGGGGCTCCCAGGTCTCCGTCTCCCGCCGGCGCCCGCCCGGGATCGCCCGCGCCGGCACGCCCACCGCCGTGTGGAACGGCGGGATATCGCTCACGACCACCGCATTCGCGCCGATCTTCACGCCCTCGCCGACCTTCACCCGCCCGATCACCTTCGCCCCGGTCCCGATGTTCACATCGTCGCCGATCTCTGGGCCCCACAGTTCGAACGGCCGCCGTGAGCTGTTGCCGATGCCCAGCGTCACGAACGGGTTGATCTCCACCCGCTTCCCCAGCTTCGTCCAGCCGTCGAGCACCACGTGCCCGTGGGCGATCAGGAGCCCGCCGCCGGCCCGCACGTGATTTCCGATCGTCACGTCGAACAGGAACGCGTTCAGCCGCGAGACCGCCGTCGCTGCCCGCGGGAACCCGCTCTCGTACAGGAACACCTGCAGCCGGTAAAGCACCACCGCCGGGAACATATGAATCGCGAACAGCAGGTACAGGAACGTGAACCACGTCGGCCGGTCCCTCCGGATCAGCCCGAAGGTTCGGGGCCACGCCGCGTGCAGTTCGATGTCCTCCCGCAGCAGGGCCCGCAGCTCCCGCCAGTTCGCCCGGATCCGTTGCAGCCGTCCGCCCATCATCCGCTGCGCTCCCGCTCCGCCTGCTCGCGCAGCCGCTCGTGGAACGCCGGGTTCCGCTCGAGCGCCGCCGCAAACGCCGCTGCCCACTCGGGGTCCTCCTCCAGCATCCGCCGGACCCGCTCCTCGTCGGCCTCCATCCCCTCGTGGATCGCCTGCCGGATCTCCGGCGACGTCTCGGCCAGCCGTTCGAGGTGCAGCCCGATCACCTTCCGCGGCGGGCCGATCGCGACCATCCGGCCCCGTTCCATCAGCGCCGCCCGGTCCGAAAACCGCTCCACCGCGCCGAGGTCGTGCGAGACCATCACCATCGTCACCCCCTTCCGCTGCAGCCCCGCAATGTGCTCGTAGCACTTCTCCTGGAACTTCGCATCCCCCACCGCCAGCACCTCGTCGACCAGCAGGATCTCCGGGTCCATGAACGCCGCGATGGCGAACCCCAGCCGCACGTACATGCCCGACGAGTACGTCCGCATCGGCTGGTCGATGAACTCCTGCAGTCCCGAAAACTCCACAATCGCCGGCAGCAGCGCCTCCATCTCCCGCCTCGTCCGGCCCATCAGCAGGCCGTTCATGATCACGTTCTCCCGGCCGCTCACCTGCGGGTGGAACCCGCTCCCCAGCTCGAGCAGCGTGCTCACCCGGCCCCGCACCTCCACCGACCCCCGCGTCGGCTTCGAAAGGCCGGCCAGCAGCCGCAGCAGCGTGCTCTTCCCGCTGCCGTTCGCCCCGACAATCGAGAAGAACTCCCCGCGCCGCACCTCGAAGCTCACATCCCGCACGGCCCACAGCTCCCGCCGCCGGCGCGTCCGCCACGCCCGCAGCGCCTGCCCCGGGTGCAGGAGCGTCGTCTTCAGCGCCTGCCCCGGCACCGCCAGCGGGTACCGCCGCGATACCCCGCGCGCCGCCAGCACCACCTCGCCGTCAGATGGCGTCGGCAAAGCCGTCCTCCAGCCGCCGGAACGTGACCCAGCCCGCCCCCAGCGCCGCCGCCGTCAGCGCCGCCGATGCCCCGAGGTGGCTCCATGCCGGCAGCGCCCCGTCGAGCAGAATGCTCCGCCACCCCTCCATGATCGGCGCCAGCGGATTCACATACGTCAGCCAGCGGTACCCCTCCGGCACCCGGTCGACGCTGTAGATGATCGGCGTCGCGTAGAACAGCAGCGTCAGGAGCACCTCGGTGATGTGCTCCAGGTCGCGGAAGTACACGGTCACGCTCGCCACGAACAGCCCCAGCCCCGCCGTCAGCCCCAGCTGCAGGACGAACACCAGCGGCAGTCCCAGCCAGGCCGCCGACGGCTCGTTGCCAGCCGCCACCACGAACCCGACCAGCACCGGCAGCGACAGCGCGAACTGGAGCGTCGCCCCCAGCACCGTGCTCAGCGGCAGCACCGCCCGCGGGAAACGCACCTTCTTCAGCAGCCCGCCGTTCCCGATGAAGCTCCCGGCCGCGCCCTGCACCCCGCCCTGGAACCAGAACCACGGGAACAGCCCCGCCAGCAGGAACTCTGCCGTAATTCCCGTGCCCAGCACGCGCCCCAGCGCAAACGCCAGCACCGCTCCCAGCGCCAGCGGCCGCGCCAGCGACCACGCCCAGCCCAGCACGCTCCCCTGGTACCGCAGCTTCAGGTCGCGGCTCGTGAGCGCCGTCACCAGCTCGAACGCGTTGCGCAGGCTCCGCTGCGGCGCCGGCCGGGCCATCGCCATCGCCGTCATGCCGCCAGTATCCCCCGCCCGCACCCGTCGGAGAAGCGCCCGCCAATCCCGTCTATACTCGAACGGTGATGCGCCGAATCTTCGCCGCCGCCTGCATCGCCCTCGGCCTCCTCGCCGCCTGCTCCGGCGACCAGCCGCCCGAGGGTGCCGTCCACGTCGCCCGCGTCGACGGCACCGTCGGCCCCATCATGGCCCGCTACATCGACCGCGTCATTTCCGACGCCGAAGACCGCAATGCCCGGCTCGTCGTCCTCGAACTCGATACCCCCGGCGGCCTCGATACCTCCATGCGCGAGATCGTCCAGCGCATCGGCCGCGCCGATGTCCCCGTCGCCGTCTACGTCGCCCCCATCGGCGCCCGGGCCGCCAGCGCAGGCACCTTCATCACCATGGCCGGCCACATCGCCGCCATGGCCCCCAACACCGCCATCGGCGCCGCCTCCGCCATCAACGCCGACGGCTCCGACATCGGGGGCACCCTCGGCAAGAAAATCGAGAACGACGCCGTCGCCTACATCCGCGGCATCGCCGAACTCCGCGGCCGCAACGCCGACTGGGCAGAGCAGGCCGTCCGCGAGGCCGTCGCCGTCAACGAAAACGAGGCCGCCCGCCTCGACGTCGTCGATTTCGTCGCCGCCGACCTCGATGACCTCCTCCGCCAGTGCGAAGGACGCACCGTCACGCTCCGCCCCGGCGTCACCGCCGAACTCACGGGCCTCCTGGCGGCCCCCCGCATCAACCTCGAGATGACCGTCTGGGAGCGGTTCCTCGCCTTCATCGCCGACCCGGCGGTCGCCTCGCTGCTCCTCTCCATCGGCTTCCTCGGCATCATCATCGAGCTCTTCTCGCCCGGCCTCGGCGTCCCGGGTGTGGCCGGCGCCATTGCCGTCATCCTCGGCTTCCTCGGCTTCGGCCTGCTGCCCGTCGATACTGCCGGCCTCGTGCTCATCGCCCTCGGTCTCGCCCTCGTCGCTGCCGAGCTGTTCGTCACCAGCGGCATACTCGGCGCCGCGGGAGCAGTCGCCATCGTCCTCGGCGCCATCATCGCGTTCCGCGACACCCCCGCCGACTTCCGCCCGCCGGCCTGGGCATTCGCCACCGCGGGCGGCATCCTCCTCGCCGTCCTGCTCCTCCTCATCGCACTCGTCATCGTCGCCGACCGGTCGGCCCGGCGCGCCCGCTCCGACCCCTTCGCCTTCTGACCCGGCCCTACTGGTGCCGCGTCGACATGCCGCCGTCGACCGGCAGGACCACGCCCGTCACGTACGCGCCCGCCTTCGACGCCAGGTAGATCGCCGTCCCCGCCATGTCCTCCGGACGCCCGATCCGGCCCAGCGGATTGCTCGCCCGGATGCTGTCGCCGAACCGCCGCAGCGTCTCCGCCATCATCTTGCTCTCGAACGGCCCCGGCGCAATCGCGTTCACCGTAATCCGGCTCGGCGCCAGCTTCTGCGCCAGGTGCCGCGTCAGGTGGTGCACCGCCGCCTTGCTCGAGGAGTACGCGTAGGTGTCGAAGGTCGGCGCCTGCAGCCCGTCGATCGAGCCGATGTTGATCACCCGCGCCGGGTCGTCATCCGTCGCGGCCCGCTCCAGCAACGGCACAAGGAACCGCGTCAGGTGAAACACGCCCTTCACATTCAGGTTCATCACCTTGTCCCAGGCGTCATCCGGGAACTCCGCCAGCGGCGCATTCCAGTTCGCCCCGGCATTGTTCACGAGAATGTGGAGCCGCTCCTCCCGCTTCGCGATCTCGTCCGCGAGGTACCGGCAGCCTGCCTCCGTCCCCAGGTCCGCCGGGATGGCGATGCACGTCCCCGTCTTCGAAAGCTCCGCGGCCACCTCCTCGCACACGTCCGCCTTGCGCGACGAAATGTAGGTCTTCGCGCCCGCCTCCACGAAGCCGCGCGCAATCATCAGCCCGATCCCGCGCGACCCGCCCGTGACGAGCGCCACCTTCCCGGAAATGTCGAACAAACCGGTCATCGGCCACCGCCTTTCCGTACCGAAACGTCGTTCTGAGGGGCAGCCGGTATTGTCGCCCGCAGGAGCCTTACGGTCCGCCGGCCGCTCCCGGCTCCGCCGCCGGCCCGGCGTCCGGCGCACGCGACCTCCACGCCGCCAGCGCCGGCCCGCCGAACGCCAGCGTGCCCGCCGCCGCTGCCGCCGCGCCCAGCCCGAAGGCCGCGCCCACGCCCCACGTGTCGACGGCAAACCCGATCGCCGGCGCCAGCACCGCCATCCCGATGCTCAGGCTCATGCTCCCGATCGAGAGCACCGTCGCTCGCCGCTCCGACCCCACCTGCCGGTTGATCGCGCCGGTCAGCAGCGGGTACGCGCACGAATTGAGCGCCATCAGCGCCGGCAGGGCTCCGTACAGCCACAGGGTCGGGGAGAGCGCCAGCATCCCCAGCAGCACCGCGCCGCACGCGCCGAGCGCGAGCACCGCACCGATTGGCCCTGCCAGCCGCTCCACCCGCCCCGCAGCCAGCGCGCCGGCCATCCCCGCCGCGAACAGCGGGACCTGCAGCAGCGAGAACGCCGCGCCGACCTCGACCCCGTTCTCCACGAGGTACGGCTGGACCAGGTAGTGCACCGTCTCAATCCCGGCGACGGCCACGCCGAACAGCAGCACCACGTACCGGATCGCCCTGGTGCCCCACGCCTCCCGGAACGCCCGGCCGATCGTGCCGAGGTACCCGCGGACACCGCCCTCGTGCGTCGCTGCCGCCCGGGGCGGTTCCCAGAGAGCGAAAGCGATCGCCGCTGCCGCCAGGCACGTGGCCGCCCCAATCAGGATCGTCGCCCGGATATCGAGGACCGCGGCCACCGGCCCGCCGAACAGCGTCGCCAGCCCCGCCCCCGCCCACGACACCGCCTGCCCGCGCCCGGCAGCCCGTCCGTACCGGTGCTCCTGCCCGGCCGCCTTCAGCGTGTCGTACAGCAGGGCCATATCCGCCCCCGACATCAGCGTCGTCGCGACGGCCCACCACGCGAACGACGCGAACAGCACCGCCGGCGACGTCGTGAACGCGAAAATCGTCACCGAGGACGCCAGGCTGATCGCCCCCAGCCCCAGCGACACCCGCCGCCCGAACCGGTCCGCAATCGCCCCGGTCGGCACTTCCAGCGCAAGGACCCCGACAAGGTACAGGCTCTCGGCAGCCGTGATCTGCGTGAACGAAAACCCCCGCTCGAAGGTCAGGTAGACAATCCAGACCGGGATCCACAGCTGAAACTCCCGCAGGAACCAGAACGCCCCGAGCAGGCGGAGGTTGCGGCCGACAGGCGCCTCAGGCATCCCGCCAGCCTACCAGCTCCCTCTGCCCCCGCGCCGCGGCTACCGATTCCCGGGGTTCTGTCCCAGCAGCGTCGCCGGGTCGATGATGATCCCCTGCCCGGCCGGCAGCAGCGCAATCTGGATGTTATCGCCCAGCTTCTGCAGCGCCTGGAACTGGATCACCTCCGGCGTCAGCGACTGCGCGAGCAGCCGGTTCGCCTCCGCCTGGCCCTCGGCCCGCACCCGGATCGACTCCGCCTCGCCCCGGGCCAGCTCGATCTGCTGCTGCGCCTCGAACTGCCGCTGCCGCACCCGCTCCTGCTCCCGCAGCGCATCCTGCGTCGCAATCTGCTTCTGCTCAATCGCCGCCTTGAACTCCGCGCTGAACTCGATGTTGTCGATCAGCAGGTCGTTAATTTCGATCGAAAACGGCGCCAGCTCCTGGCTCAGCCGCGCCCGCACCGCCGACCGGATCTTCTCCCGGTTCGGGCCGACGTCCACCGTCTGGTACTTCACCGTCTCCTCTTTGAAGAAGTTCAGCACCCGCGGCTCAATCAGCCGGTCGAACCAGCGCGGGCCCACCGTCCGGTAGAGCGTCTGCACCGCCGACGGCGACACCGAGTAGTTCAGCGTCGCGATGAAGAAGACGTCCTGGGTCTCCTGCGAAAACGCCGTGATGTTCTCGAACCGGTACCGCTGCACCTGCACGCTCTCGATGCGCAGGTCCTGCCACGGCCAGATGAACTGCAGCCCCTCCGGCTTCTGTCCCACAATCTCGCCGAACTGGTACACCACCCCCACGTGGCCAGCCTCGATCGGCTTCACCGAGCGGAGCGCCGTATGCACCCCGACCCAGGCGACGAACACGGCAGCTGCGGCGCCCATGATGATTCCGCCGCGAATCCGCTCGGGCGTGCCCGGCGCCGCCGCACCGCGTGCCGCCCGCCCGACCACAAACACCGCCCCGCAGAGAATCACCGCGAGGAACACACTCACAACCCAGGGCATCGAACCGCCTCCGAAACGCGTGATGTCCCGGTCACTCTACCCGCTCTGGCCGAACCCTGCCGTCACCGCCCCCGGCCGCGGCGCCACCACCAGCCGCTTCAGGACGCCCCAGCGCCGTCCCACAGCGCGGCCTGCGCAGGGCGGTCCCGCGGCGGCTCCAGCCCAAGGTGGCGGTACGCCGCCTCCGTCGCCACCCGCCCGCGCGGCGTCCGGTTCAGGAAACCGCACTTCAGGAGGAACGGCTCGTACACGTCCATGATCGTGTCCGCCTCCTCCGAAATCGCCGCTGCAATCGTCTCCAGCCCGACCGGCCCCCCGTTGAACTTCTCGACCACCGCCCGCAGCACCGCCCGGTCCGATTCGTCCAGCCCCAGTTCGTCAACCTCCAGCATCGCCAGCGCTTCGCGCGCCGCCTCCACCGTCACCGCGCCGCCGTTCCGTACTGCCGCGAAGTCCCGCACCCGCCGCAGCAGCCGGTTCGCAATCCGCGGCGTCCCCCGCGAGCGCCGGGCGATCTCCATCGCCGCATCATCCGGCAGCGCCACCCCGAGAATCGACGCCGACCGCCGCAGGATGAGCGCCAGCGTCTCCGGCTCGTAGAAATCGAGCCGGTACACCGAGCCGAACCGGTCCCGCAGCGGCGCGCTCACCATCGCATACCGCGTCGTCGCACCGATCAGCGTGAACCGCGGCATCGCCAGCCGCACCGACCGCGCCCCGGCCCCTTTCCCGATGACGAGGTCGAGCGCGAAATCCTCCATCGCCGGGTAGAGGATCTCCTCCACCGCGCTCGAAAGCCGGTGAATCTCGTCGACGAAGAGGATGTCGCCCTCTTTCAGGTTCGTCAGCACCGCCGCAAGGTCGCCCGGCCGCTCGAACGCCGGCCCGCTCGTCGTCCGGATCGAAACCCCCATCTCGTGCGCGATGATGTTGGCCAGCGTCGTCTTCCCCAGCCCCGGCGGCCCGTACAGCAGCACGTGGTCGAGCGGCTCCCCCCGCTGCTTCGCCGCCGCGATTGCGATCGCAAGGTTCCGCTTCGTCCGCTCCTGCCCCGGGAACTCCTCGAGCCGCCGCGGCCGCAGCGAACGCTCCAGCTCCGCGTCCTCGGCCTGTGCCTGCGGCGCCACCAGCCGTTCCTCGGTCACGCCGGCAGTATAACGTACAGATGTTCTAGGGCGTCGAATCCCCCGCCACCCGCCGCACCAGCTCCTGCAGCCCCCGCAGCTCATACGGCTTCTGGAGGAACCCGGCCAGTCCGCCTTCGCTGAACTGCTCGGCCGCCTCCTGTTCCGTGTAGCCGCTCATCAGCACCACCTTCGCCCCCGGGTCCAGCGCCCGGATCGCCCGGAACGCAGCCTGCCCGTTCATCCGCGGCATCGTCATGTCCAGCAGCACCAGCACCACGCGGTCGCGGTGCTGTTCGAACAGCTCCACAGCCGCCTGCCCGTCCTCGGCCTCCATCACCTCGAACCCCATCCCCCTCAGCGCCCGCGCCGTCACCTTCCGAACGCCCGGTTCATCGTCGGCGACGATCACCAGCCCCGCGCCCCGCCATTCGCCCTCCGGGCGCCCGGAATCGTCCTCCTGCGCAGCCGCGGCCGCCGCCGGGAGCATCACCCGGAACCGCGTCCCCTCGCCCGGTGCGCTCGTCACTGCAATCCCGCCCCGGTGTCCCCGCACGATCCCCAGCACGGCTGCCAGCCCAAGGCCGCGCCCCGTGAACTTCGTCGTAAAGAACGGGTCGAAAATCCGCGCCAGCGTCGCCGCATCCATCCCCGCGCCCGTGTCGGCCACCTCCAGCACCACATACTCCGCAGCCAGCTCCTCCGGCGTCACCACCGCCCCGGCGAACAGCTCCGGCCGTCCCGATGCCGCGGACGTCGTGACCCGGATCGTGCCTTCCCCCTGCCCAATCGCATCCGACGCGTTGATGACAAGGTTCATGATCACCTGCCGAAGCTGCGTCGCATCCCCCACCACCGGGGGCAGCCCCGGCGCCAGGTCGAGCACCAGCCGCACGCCCGCCCCCACCGACACGCGCAGCAGGTGCGCCATCTCCTCCACCAGCGCGTTCAGCTGCAGCGGCCCGACCACGAACTTCCCCCGACCCGAGTACGCCAGCATCTGCTTCGCCAGGTCGGCCGCCCGCTGCCCCGCGGTCTCGATATCCGCAATCGTCGCCCGCACCGGCGACTCCGGCGGCAGCTCGGCCAGCGCCAGCCCCGCGTTCCCGAGGATGCCCACCAGCAGGTTGTTGAAATCGTGCGCAATCCCCCCGGCCAGCACCGCCAGCGACTCCGCCCTCTGCGCCTGCAGCAGCCGCTCGTCCGTCCGCTTCCGTTCCGTCACGTCCCGCAGCGTCACCGCAACGCCGCGGACGCTCCCGTCGGCCAGCAGCACGCGCCCCAACGAGAGCTCCAGCACCCGCTCCTCCCCCGCCCGGTCGGTCACGGTTTGCTCGAACGACGGCGTCTCCCCCGCCAGCGTTGCCGCCACGACCTCGCCGAAGCCTGCCCGGTGCTCCTCCGGCACTACCTCCTCCCAGTGCATCCCCGGCTCGGGCACGACCCCGGAGATGCCGGAGATCGCCTCCTGCATCGCCGGGTTCACGAGGAGCACCCGGCCTTCCGGGTCCAGCAGCGCCAGCCCCTCGTGGATCGCCCGGAGCGTGCCCTCGAGGTCGGCCGCCTGTTCCGCAATCCGCCGCTCCATCTCCCGCTGGCGCGTCACATCGTGCGAGGTGCACCCGACGCCGACGACCGTGCCCGCTGCGTCGCGCAGCGGGAAGTACGCCGACTCCACAAGGATGCGCCGCCCATCTTTCGTGACCCGCGGCATTTCGCCTCGCAGCGCCTCCCCCGAGAGCAGCCGCGCGAACAGCGCAGCGCCCCGCTCCGCTTCCTCCGGCGGGAGGATCATCGTGAGCGGCTGACCGAGCGCCTCGTCCGCCGTCCATCCGTAGAGCTCTTCCGCCGCCCGGTTCCAGCTCTCAATCCGCCCGTCCCGTCCGATGGCGACCACCGCCTCCGTCGAGCTCTCGACCACCGTCGCCAGCCGCCGGGCCTCGGCGAGCGCGGCCTCGCGCTCCAGCTCCAGCATGCGCCGCCCGGTTACATCCCTCCCGGTGTACACCACCCCGGTCACCTCGCCGTCCTTCCCGGTGACCGGCCGGATGCGCACCTCGAACCAGCGCTGCTGTCCCGGCGTCTGCGATTGCACATCGAAGGCGACCCATCGGCCCCCGAGCGCCTCACGGACCCGCGCCACGAGGTACGCCGCGCTCTCCGGCGAAACGCACGCCTCGAACGGCATCCCCGGCTCCGGCGAAACCCCCCGCCGGAGCCGCGTCCCTTCGGCGAAGGTCGAGTTGAAGGCGATCAGTCGGAGGTCGCGGTCGAGCAGCACCACGCCTTCATCCGAGTTCTCGATGATCGTCGCGAGCTTCGCGTACTCGGCAGCCAGCTCCTCCCGCGCCCGGCGCAGCTCCCGCCGCGCCGCGACCTGTTCCGTCACATCCCGCGCGGCCACCAGCACGCCGGTGACCGCGCCGCCGTCACTGCGAACCGGGGTAACGTGCACGCTAAACCACAGTCTGCCGCCGTCTGACCGGGTGAATGGCATCTCGGCGACGGTCGCCTCGCCGTCGAGGGCCCGTTTGACAGCCGCCTCTGCGGCGGCTCTCCACCGATCCCTAAAGAACGTCGCAATTGTGGCGCCCCGGGCAGGCACCCGTCCGAACTGTTGGAATGCGAACGCCTCCGCCGAGGGGTTGAACGTGACGAGTCTCCCATCCGTCTCCAGCAGCCAGAGCTGATCGCTCGTGCTTTCGAAGATGCCGCGCAGCAGCGCCTCCCGCTCGCGCAACGCCTCCGTCATCGCCCGCTCCCGGCTGATGTCGCGGACGAACGATGCCGCGCCCGTCGGCCGGCCGTCCCGGTCGTACACCAGGAACGTCGATGCCTGCGCAGGGAACACCCGCCCCCACCGGTCCATCCGCTCCATCTCCACCACCTCCGGCGCCGCGCCCGGGTCGTGGGGGCGTTCTGCCGCCGCCGCGATGCGGGCCAGCCGCGCGAGGTACTCCTCCCGGCGGTGCCCGGGGACCGTCTCGAGGCCCAGCCCGCCGACCATCTCCGCTGCCGTGTAGCCGAACAGCCGCTCCGCCCCGCGGTTCCAGCTCGTGATCCGCCCCTCCAGGTCCCGCCCGATAACCGCGTCTTCTGCCGACTCTACAATTGCCGCCAGCCGCGCCAGCTCCGCCTGGCGCGCCCGCTCCGCACTGAGGTCCAGGATCGCTCCGACCGACCCGACCACCGCCCCACGCTCGTCCCGCAGCGGCGTCGCCCGCACCAGCGCCGGGAAGCTGGACCCGTCGGCCCGCCGCAGCTCCAGCTCGACCGTTACGTCGGCCCCTGCCGCCAGCCTGGCAACCTCACGCATCGCCGCCTCCCCGGCAGCCGCAGCCACCAGCTCCATAGCGTTCATCCCGCGCATCTCCGCCTCGCTCCGCCCGAAGAGCCGCTCCGCCTCCCGGTTCCACGTCAGGATCCTGCCCTCGCGGTCCGTTGCCACCGCCGCCACGCCGAGGTGTGCGAACAGCTCCGCCTCCTGCCGCAGCCGCTCCTCCAGCGCCCGCCGCGGCCGCAGGTCCCGCGCCACCCCCTCCACCGCCCACGGCCGGCCCTCCCGCGTCACGACCCGGCTGTTCACCTCCACCGGCACAACCTCGCCCGCTGCCGTAGTGATGTGCAGGGTGAGCAGCGACGCATCGAGGAGCCCATCCCGCTTCAGTTGCAGCTCCTCGGCGGCCCGCGCCGCCTCCGCCGGGTCGCGTACCAGCGCCCAAATGTGCATCCCCACCAGCTGGTCGCGGCGGTAGCCCGTCAGCCGCTCCGCCGCCGGGTTCACCCACCGCAGCCGGCCGTCGAACCCGAGCGTGAACATGGCATCGTTGACCGCCGTTGCAGCCAGGCCAGCGCCGGCCTCCTGCGGCCCCAGCCGCTCGAGCACCGCCAGCCGCGCCAGCAGGGCAGCCACGTCCCCCGCCGGGTAGACGTCGGCAATCCCGGCACTGAGCGCCGCCTCCACCCCTCCCGGGATGTCGGTCAGTCCCGCGACCACCGGGAGCGGCCCCGGTTCCGCCTCCGCCGCCCACCGCGCCGCCTCCGCGCCGCTGACGCCGTCGACCACCACAACCGGCGCAGGCCCCTCTTCCTGCCCGTCCGCCGCCAGCACATGCCCCGCTGCGCGGAGCCCGTTTGCAAGCTCCTCCGCGCCGCCCGCAGCGGCGACAAGACGAACCCTCACCCGTCCCTCCGCATCTCAGCGCGGATACTAGCCCAGGGCGCCTCCCCTCCGCGTAGGGGAAATTACCGAATTTCCGCGGCCCGCCCGCCCCGGAGCCGCCCCAGCAGCCCCCGCCTCCGGCGCCCCAGTCCGCCCGGCTGGTAGACGTACCGCTCCACCCGGACCCGCTTCCGCCCGCTGACCTTCCGGGCGATAGCGCCGGCGCTCTGGTTCAGCAGCAGCCGCTCGTACCACTTCCCCGGCACCACAATCGGCAGCAAGACCACCACCTCGTAGGGCGGCTCCCGCAACCGGTCCTCCACATACCGCGCAAACGGGTCGGCAACGTTCCGGTACGGCGAATCAATCACCACGAGGGGCAGCCGCGGGAACTGCATGCGCCACCGCGCCTCCAGGTCGGAAGGCCGGTCCGGGTCGACCACCACGTGCACCGCCGTCACATCCCGCGACTGCTCACAGGCCGCGGCAAGCGCCATCACGGTTGCCGTATTCACCTGCTGCACCGGCACAACCACCGGCGTGCCCGATTTCCCCCGCGGGGCCAGGTCGAACACCGCCTCCACGGGCACGTGCAGCAGCCGTTCGAGCCGCCGGTACGCCCGGTGCACGCCCCACAGCAGCAGCGCCAGCACCGGCATTGCGACGAGCACGACCCAGCCGCCCTCGCGGAATTTCGCAACGGCAATCACGCCGGTCACGATGCCGGTCAGCACCGCCCCGGTCCCGTTCAGCCCCATGGCAGCCGCCCAGCCGCGGCCGCGTTCCCGCCACCAGTGCCGCACCATCCCGGCCTGGCTCAGCGTGAACGAGATGAAGACCCCGAGCGCATAGAACGGGATGAGCCGCGTCGTCGTCGCATTGGTCGCCGTCAGCATCACCATCGCCAGCAGCGCCAGCGTCATGATCCCGTAGCTGAAGACCAGCCGGTTCCCCCGCTGGGTGAAGATCCGCGGGAGAAACTCATCGTGCGCAAGGATCGCAGAGAGGCGCGGGAAGTCCGCAAACGCCGTGTTCGCCGCGATCAGCAGGATGCCCGTCGTGCTCAGCTGGAACACCCAGAACAGCACCGACCCATCCCCAAACGCCTCGGCGCCCAGCTGGCTCGGAATCGTCTGGTTCTCGCTCGGCACGAACCCGAAATGCCGCGCCATCAGCGTCAGGCCCAGCACCATGAACCCGAGCAGGAACGCCATCACCGTCAGCGTCTTCTGCGCGTTCTTCCACGCCGGCTCACGGAAGGCGCCTACCCCGTTGCTCATCGCTTCCACACCCGTCATCGCTGTGCAACCGTTCGCGAACGCCCGCAGCAGCAGGAAGACCGTCACGCCCTGCGCGGCCACCAGCGGTTCGCGCGGCTCACCTGCCGCCAGCGGATTGCCGCCGCCGGCAACCACCCGCACGAAAGTCACCACAATCGCTGAGACCATCATTGCCACGAACAGGTAGGTGGGCACCGCGAAGACCGCCCCCGACTCCCGCACCCCCCGCAGGTTCATCAGCGCAATGAACGCCACGAACCCAATCGTCAGCTCCAGCGCTGCCGGCCGGAGACCAGGGTCCAGCGACGCCAGCGCGTCCATCCCCGCGGCCACCGATACCGCCACCGTCATCGTGTAGTCGATGAGCAGCGCGCTCGCTGCCAGCAGCCCCGCAGCCGTCCCGAGGTTCTCCCGCGCCACCGTGTAGGCGCCGCCCCCGTGCGGGTAGGCCCGGATTGTCTGCCGGTAGCTCGTCACCACGGTCGCCAGCAGCGCAACGATCCCAATCGCGATCGGCAGCGAGTACTGCATCCCCGCTGCACCCGCCAGCACCAGCACGAACAGGATCTCCTGCGTCGCATACGCCGTCGACGACAGGGCATCCGACGAAAACACCGCGAGCGCAATTCGGTTGCTCAGCCGCTGCTCCCCCAGCCGCGCGCTGGGAATCGATTCGCCGACGATGACATCCTTCAGAGCCAGCGCCCGGCCGGCCAGCCCGCGCCGCCGTTCCGCATACCGCGTCGCCTCGTAGTGTCCCGCCGAGGTCTCGACGATCCCCGCCCGCGGAGGGGCCACGCGGTAGCGCGTCACCCGGCCGCCCGCCCCGACCAGCGGCGTGAGCTCAGGACCTTCGCCACCTTCCACGGCACCTTCACTGTAGCACTCGCCCCATTCCGCAACAGATGCCCGCCACGTCCCCAATCGCCACGGCCATTCGGCCCTCCCGGGTCCGCCGAAGCTCCGCCATACTGGCGCCATGGCTCTCCTTTGCGCACTTCCCCTCCCCGACCTCCACGCCCTCCCCGCGGCCGCCCGGCCGCTTGCCGACGCTCTCGGCCTGCCGCTCATCGGCACCGCCGTCTTCGACCCCGCCGCGAGCGCCGACCCGGCCCGCCCCGCTGAACTCGTCGCCGCCATCCGCTCCGCGGCCGCCGACCTCGAGGCGATGCTCCCCGCCGGCGTCCAGCCCGCCGGCCTCGCCCTTCGCCTCAACGGCGAACCCGAGTGGGCCCCGCCCGTCCGCCGCGCCATCGAGCTCGATGCACGTCTCCTCGCCGTCGACTCCCGCGAAGGCCCCGGCCTCAGCAGCCTCGGCGAAATCGTCCGGGCCGCTCCCATGCCCGTCGTCGCTATCGGTCCCCGCTTCGAACCCGGCAGCCCTGCCCCGGTCCGGGTCCTCGCCCTCACCGACGGGAGCCCCACGGCCGCCGCGGTCGGCCCCGGCCTCACGCGCCTGCTCGCCGGCTCCGCTGTCCCGGTCGAACTGCTTGCCGTCGCCGTCCCCGCCCTCGGCGAAGCCCCCCGCGAACGTGAACTCGAACTCGCCCGCGCCCTCGAAGAGCTCGAGGCCGCCATGCCCGGCGTCCAGGTGGTCCATCGCCGCGTGGAGCCCGCGCGCTCCTTCGAATCGGTCGCCGCCGCCGCCATCCGCGTCGCTCGCGAATCCGCGGCGACCCACATCGCCCTCTCTACCCACGGCCGTGGCCGCGCCCTCCGCTTCCTCCTCGGCTCGGTTGCCGATGCCCTCGTCCGCTCCAGCCCGCTGCCCCTCCTCCTCGTCGCGCCCCCCGGGGAACCGTCCGGTGGCTGAGCAGCCGCCCGTTCCGGCCTGGCACACCCTCCCCGCCGACGAGATCGCTGCCGTGCTGGGTACCGGCCCGCACGGCCTGGCC
This sequence comes from Tepidiforma bonchosmolovskayae, assembly GCF_008838325.1. GTDB lineage: Bacteria > Chloroflexota > Dehalococcoidia > Tepidiformales > Tepidiformaceae > Tepidiforma > Tepidiforma bonchosmolovskayae. The sequence goes on from NZ_CP042829.1 coordinate 1,779,171, forward strand.
AGCCGGGAGGCCGCCGAACGCCTCACCCGCTCCGGCCCCAATGTGATCGACCCCGTCCCGCCGCCGCCCTGGTACGCCACCCTCCTCCATCAGTTCACCTCCCCGGTCATCTACATCCTCCTCGTCGCCGCGCTGGTCACACTCGCCCTCGAGGAATGGATCGATGCGGGCGTCATCGCGGCCGTCCTCGCCCTCAACGCCACCATCGGCTTCACTCAGGAGCGCCGCGCCGAGCGCTCCGTCCGCGCCCTCATGGGCCTCGTCGCCCCCCGCGCCCGCGTCATCCGCGACGGCCACGAACGCGACATCGACAGCCGCGACCTCGTCCCCGGCGACCTCGTCCTGCTCGAATCCGGCATGCGCGTCCCCGCCGATATCCGCCTCATCGCCGTCAACGGCCTCGTCGTCGACCAGGCCCTCCTCACCGGCGAGTCCGAAGGGGTCGCGAAATCCGCCGACCCCAGCCCCGACCCCGCGACCCCGATCGCCGAGCGCTCCTGCATGGCCTACTCCGGCACCGTCGTCGTCCGCGGCCGCGGCCGCGGGTACGTCGTCGCCACCGGCATGCAGACCGAACTCGGCGCCATCGCCGGCAGCATGCGTGCCCAGGAGCTCCCTGCGACTCCCCTCCAGGAGCGGATGGAGCGCTTCGCCCGCGCAATCGGAATTCTCGTTGCGGCCGGGGCCCTCGCCTCCTTTGTCCTCGGTGTCATCGTCGGCGAATCCCCCTCCCAGATGTTCCTCGTCGCGGTGGCGCTCGCGGTTGCCGTCGTCCCGGAGGGCCTCCCTGTCGCGTTCACCATCGCCCTCGCCCTCGGCGTCCGCCGCATGGCCCGCCGCAACGCCATCATCCGCAAGCTCCCCGCCGTCGAAACCCTTGGCAGCACCACCGTCATCGGCTCCGACAAAACCGGCACCCTCACCGAAAACCGCATGACCGTCCGCGAAGCCTGGACGGCGGCCGGCACCCGCCCCGTGCCGCCGCCCGGCTCCGGCCCGGCGCCGGACATCTCCGAACTGGAGCGCCTCCTCTTCGTCACCGGCGTCATGACCAACGAGGCTGACGCCTTCCTCACCGATGATGGCTACGAAACCAGCGGCGACCCCACCGAGGCCGCCCTCCTCCTCGCTGCCATCGCTGTCGGCCTCGAACCTGCCGACCTCCGCGCCGCCCCTGTCCTCGCCGATATCCCGTTCGAATCAGAGCGTCAGTACTCCGCCAGCTGCCGCACCTGGGAGGGCCGCACGGCCTGGTTCGTCAAGGGCGCCCCGGAGCGCATCGCCGAGCGCTCCACCCGCATGCTCACCGCTGACGGCGAAGCGCCGGTGGACCGCGCCGCCATCCTCGCGGCCGCCCACGACCTCGCCAGCCGCGGCTACCGCGTCCTCGCCATGGCCTGGCGCCCCCTCGAGGGCCCGCCCGACCTCGACGATCACCCCCGCGACCTCGTCTTCCTCGGCCTCCAGGCGATGATGGACCCGCCGCGTCCCGGCGTCCGCGAGGCGATCCGCGGCTGCCAGCAGGCCGGCATGCGCGTCATCATGATTACCGGCGACCATGCCATCACCGCCAGCGCCATCGCTGCCGAGCTCAGCATCGCCCCTCCGGGCGCCCCCGTCCTGCCTGGCCCGGAAATCGACTCCCTCGATGACGAAGCCCTCCGCGCCCGCCTGCGCGAGATTGCCGTCATCGCACGCGCCGCGCCCGAACATAAGCTCCGCACCGTCCGTGCCCTCCGCGCCGACGGCCACGTTGTCGCTGTCACCGGGGACGGTGTCAACGACGCCCCCGCCCTTCGCGCCGCCGATATCGGCATCGCCATGGGCCGCTCCGGCACCGACGTCGCCCGCGAAGCCGCCGATATGGTCCTCGCCGACGACAACTTCGTCACGATCTACGCCGCCGTCGAAGAAGGCCGCGTTACCTTCGAAAACGTCCGCAAGGTCACCTTTTTCCTGGTCTCCACCGGCGCCGCCCTCCTCATCGCCATTCTCGCCTCCGTCGCACTCCAGTGGCCCGTGCCAATGGTCGCTGCCCAGTTCCTCTGGCTGAACCTGGTCACCAACGGCCTCCAGGATGTCGCCCTCGCCTTCGAACCCGGCGAAAAGGATGTCCTCCGCTACCCACCGCGCCGGCGCTCCGAAGGCATCATCTCGCCCCTCCTCTGGGAGCGCACGGTCGTCGCCGGCATCGTCATGTGCATCGGCACCCTCGCCCTTTTCCGCTGGGAACTCGACCAGGGCGCCAGCCTGGAAGCCGCCCGCACCGTCGCCCTCACCACCATGGTCCTCTTCCAGAACTTCCACCTCGGCAACGTCCGCGTCGAGCGCCAGTCCGCCTTCGCCCGCAGCCCCCTCGGAAACCCGTTCCTCTTCTACGCCGCAGCGGCTGCCCTGGGGCTCCACATTGCCTCGCTCTACCTCCCGCCCACCCAGTACGTCCTGCGCGTCGAGCCGCTCCCCCTCGAAGCCTGGCTCCGGATGATCCCGGTGGCAGCCTCCGTCATCGTCGTCGTCGAACTCCACAAGCTCCTCGTTCGCCTTCGCGGCGGCACCCCCCTCTACCGTGTAGTTGTGCGCCGCCCCTGACGCTGCCGCCCGTGCGGCGTACGATGCTCGCCACATCACATCCGGAGCGCCGCCCGTGAAATTCGCCGTCTGGCCCAGCATGAACGACCCCTGGGCCGAAACCCTCGCCATCGCCCGCCACGCCGAAGCCACCGGCTGGGACGGCGTCTACTACGCCGACCACTTCATGCCGAACGATGCCGACGTCTCCGCCCCCGTCGGCGAATGCTGGACCACCCTCGCTGCCCTCGCCGCAGCCGTCCCCCGCATCCGGATCGGCCCGCTCGTCACTGGCAACACCTACCGCCACCCTGCCGTCCTCGCCAAGATGGCCGCCACCGTCGACATCATCAGCGGCGGCCGCCTCGTCCTCGGCCTCGGCGCCGGCTGGCAGGAGAACGAACACCGCGCCTACGGCATCGAATTCTCAACCGTCGGCGGCCGCCTCTCCCGCCTCGAAGAAGCCTGCCACGTCATCACCAGCCTCTTCGCCAATCGCCGCACCACCTTCGCCGGCCGCTACTACCAGCTCACCGATGCCCCCCTCGAGCCGAAACCGGTCCAGTCCCCGGTCCCGCTCCTCATCGGCGGGGGCGGCGAACAGCGCACCCTCCGCATCGCGGCACGCTACGCAAACGAGTGGAACGCCTGGGGCACCCCGGAAGTCCTCGCCCGCAAAGGCCAAATCCTCGACCGCTACTGCGAAGAGCTCGGCCGCGACCCCCGCACCATCCGCCGTTCCGCACAGGCGCTCCTTGTCATGACCGACGACCGGTCGCTCATAGAACGCGTCCGCGCCTCCGGGCGCCCCGTCCTCGGCGGGACAGGCCCCGAACTCCGGGCGCTCGTCGAGCAGTACGCCGAAGCCGGAGTCAACGAACTCATCATCCCCGGCTTCACCATCGGCCGTACCCTTGACGAGAAGCTCGCCACGCTCGACCGCTTCAACGAAGAGGTCATCACGCGCGTGAGCAGGGAGTAACCCCAATGCGAACGCTCGCTGCCATGCCCCTCCGCCTCATTCGCCGCCTTGTGCGCGTCGCCATCATCACGCTCGTGCTGGTCGGCCTCTACGCCGTCCTCGATGCGCTCCTGCTCCCCGGCGAACCCCGCGGTCGGCCGGCCGCCTGAGACTTACTCGTCGCCCCGGCCTTCCCGCTGCTCCCGGAGGAACCGCTCGATATCGAGCACGAGGTCCTCCCCTCGCGGCAGCTGGGGCGCCTCGAGCCTCGCCTCTTCGTAGCTCGCCTCGAGCCGCCGCACGTACTCCTGCGCTTCCGGGTTCGCCTGCAGCGCTCCCTCCACCTCGGCCACGAACCGCTGCGCAGCGGCATCCATCTCGGCAAGGTCGAACTCCACCTCGAGCAGCCCCGAAATGCGGCGCAACAGCGCCGCCGTCGCTGCCGGGTTCTGGCTCGCCGTCAGGTAGTGCGGCACGTTCGCCCAGAGGCTCGCGCCCGGCAGCCCCGCATCCCGCAGCGCCGTGTGCAGCACCCCCACGATGCCCGTCGGCCCCTCGTACCGCGACGGCTGCAGCCCCAGCCGCTCACCGACCGCCGGGTCGAAGGCGCTCCCCGTCACCCGCACCGGCCGCGTGTGCGGCACATCCGCCAGCAGCGCCCCGAGCGACACCACGAGATCCGTCCGCATCCACGTGGCCAGCTCCACCAGCTCCCCGGCATACGTCCGCCACTTCAGGTTCGGCTCCGTGCCGATGAACACCAGCACATCGTGCGGCCCCATCGGGTTCCGCGCGTAGTACAGGTCGTTCGCCGGCCAGATCACCTCACGCTCCCCCCGCACCGTCAGCCGCACCTGCGGACGCACCTCGCGGAAGTCGAAAAACGGCTCCGGGTCGAAGCTCCCAAACTTCCGGGCGCCGAACCGCCGCACCACGAACCGCGCAGCATTCGTCGCCGCCGAAGCAGCGTCGTTCCACCCCGCGAACGCGCAGATGAACACCGGCGAGCGCAGCTCCGGCAGATTCTCCAGCCGCAGGTACTCCATGCCCCCAGCATACACCCCGCCCCGTCACGCGCGGCTCCCTGCCTGCTACCATCCGAACAAATGGTCGGCACCGCCACTATCCTCCACGTCGACCTCGACGCCTTCTTCGTCGCCATGGAGCTCCTCCGCCGTCCGGAGCTCCGGGGAAAACCGGTCGTGGTCGGCTACCTCGGGCCCCGCGGCGTCGTCAGCACCGCCAGCTACGAGGCCCGCCGCTACGGCATCCGCTCCGCCATGCCCACCCTCCGCGCGCGCGAACTCTGTCCTTCCGCCGTCTTCCTCCCGCCCGATTTCTCGTGGTACGCACCCGCCTCGAAGACCTTCCACGCTATCCTTCGCAGCTATACCCCCGTCGTCGAATCGGTCAGCGTCGACGAAGCCTACCTCGATGTCGCCGGCTCCGAGCAGCTCTTCGGCACCCCCGTCGAAATCGCCGAAGCCATCCGGCGCCGCGTCCGCGACGAAATCGGCATCACCGCCTCGGTCGGCATCGCCGCGAACCGCCTCGTCGCGAAAGTGGCCAGCGACGCCGCCAAGCCGGACGGCCTGCTCCGCGTCCCGCCCGGCGAGGAGGCGGCCTTCCTCGCGCCCCGCCCCGTCCGCGACCTCCCCGGCATCGGGCGCCGCACGGCCGCGGTCCTCGAACGGCTCGGCGTCGCCACCATCGGCGACCTCGCCGCCCTGCCCGAGTCGGTCCTCGTCGCGAAGTTCGGCCGCCACGGCGCCGACCTCCGCCGGCGCGCCCTCGGCATCGCCGATGGACCCGTCGTCGCCCTCCGCCCCGACCGCCGCTCCATCTCCCGCGAACACACCTTCGGCCGCGACGAGCCCTCCGCCGACGTGCTCCGCGCCACCCTGCTCCGCCAGGCCGAGCGCGTCGCCGACGACCTCGCCCGCGAGCAGCGCGCCGCCCGCACCGTCGTGCTCAAGCTCCGCTTCCCGCCCTTCGAAACCCTCACGCGCTCCCACACACCCGGCCGGCAGCTCCTCTTCGCCGATGAGCTGTACAGCGAGGCCCTCCGCCTCTTCGAAGCCGCCTGGGCCGAGCACGCCCGCCGGCCGGTCCGCCTGATCGGCCTCGGCGTCACCGGCCTCACCGAGCGCGCCCGCCAGCTCGCCCTCGGCGAAACTGCCGCGCCGGCCGCCCTCCAGCGGGCCCTCATCGAGCTCCGCGACCGCTTCGGTGATACCGTCATCCGCCGTGCGGCCGAACTGCGCGAGCCCGCGCCCGGCGATGGCCCGGCGCCGCCCCCGCATTGACACCTTCCCGCGAATGGCGAAAGAATTGGCACGCTTTGGACAAGTTTGACGACCCCCTGCCCGAGCTCGAAACCGGCAGCAGCCGCTGGCTCACCCTCGGCGCGGCCAGCAAACTCCTCGGCGTTAGCGAATCCACCATCCGCCGCTGGGCCGATGCCGGGGAAATCCGTTCCTACCGGACGAGCGGCGGCCACCGCCGCATCCTGGCCGAAGACCTCAAACACATCGTCGCCAGCATGGCCCCCCAGCAGGCCGCCCGCGACCCCTCCCGCATCAGCGACCTCGCCACCGCCAGGGTCCGCCGTCGCCTCCATCCCCGCGGCCGCGCCGCCCACGCAGCGCCCGCCTTCGACCAGCTCAGCCCCGACGCCCTCGACCGGCTCCGCCTCCTTGGCCGCCAGGTCGTCGACCTCTTCTCCCGCATCATCGCCGGCGAGGCCAGGCGCGATCGGGCGATCGAAGATGCCCGCTCCATCGGCCGCGAGTACGGACGCACCCTCGTCAGCGAGCACATCAGCCTCACCACCGCTGTCGCCACCTTCAACGCGCTTCGCCGCTCCCTCGAAGAAACGGCCGCCCAGATCGCCACCGAGGCCGGCCTCTCCGCCGAGGAGGCCGTCGACGCCATCGAAAACGTCCTCTCCCTCGCCGATGTCATGCTCGAGGGCATGGCCTCCGTCTACGAAGCCCAGTCGCGCTGAGGACCTGGCGCCGCTGCCGCGCCTGGGCCTACCGCCCCTCCCAGGCTGCGTCGTTCAGCGCCATCAGCCCGCCCGAGACGAGCGAATGCCCGCCGAGCACCACCGGCACCGGCGCCTCCAGCGCCGCCTTCGTAAACCGCCGCAGCTCCGGCTCCGCCACCCGCTCCCACGCCCCCAGGTCGCTCTGGAACCGGTCCTCCCGCGAGGGCGTAATCCCGAGGTGCGCCTCGATCACCCGCGTATCGATCACCACCGCGTCCCCCAGCTCCGCCATCCGCTGGAAGAACCGCTCCGGCCCGACCTCCTCCAGCAGAAAGCCGAGCAGGCTCCGCGGCCGGTGCCCCTCCGGCGCCGTCGCCAGCCCCCGCTCCTCGCTGAACACCCGCACCCGGCACGCCGTCTCCCGCTCCAGGTACTGCCACGCCTGGCTTCCCACCCTCCCGGCGACCACCAGCTGCGCCGACCGGTCGCAAAGCAGCGGCATCACCGCCCGCAGCCGCTCCGTCAGCCCTGCCACCGGCACAGCCGCCGCCCGCAGCGCCGGCGGAACCCCCGGCGCCAGCCCCAGCACCGCCAGGTCCGTCGGCGTGTCCAGGTCGAACTGCGTCGCCGTGGTCCGCGGCAGCATCACCGGCGCTAGCTCCGCCTCGTCCCGCAGCCGCCGCGGCAGCAGATTGTCCCGCCCGAACGGGCCCAGCCGCCGGACCGCCTCGCCCGGCGTCCACCCCGTCAGGTCTGCCGAGTAGAAATTGTTCGTCACAAACCGGCCGTCGCGCGCCTGGAGCTGCTCCACCACCAGCGCGAACTCCTCCGCGCCGAGCAGCGGCACCGACCCCGACCCCATCACCGCCGGCCGCGCCAGCCCGTACCGCTCGATCAGCCGCACCAGCCGCTCCTGGTACACGAACGGCTCCCCTGCCGGGTCCGCATCGAGCAGCATCCCCGGTTCCGGCGGTTCGAACGCCCCGGGGTCGTCCGTCGCCACGATGACCGCCTCGAAGCCCGCTGCCAGCGCCGCCCGCGCCGTCTCCCGGGCCGCGGCCACCCGCGCCCGGGCCATCAGCCGCTCCGCCTCGCCCGTGCCCGTGCCCCCGTGAAAAATCACCAGCACCGGCTGCTCATAGCCCATGGCCCACAGCGTAGGACGCTCGCTGCTTCGCCGCGAATCGCGCCCCTTCCGCCGGCACGCGACAGCATCTGTCGCCGGGAGCTGCTATCCATAAGCCAGCGCGAACGTGAACGTCCCGTCAAAACCTTGCACACCTGACCATAATCGCTGGAACCGGTATGCTGACCTCTCTACCCTGCCCCCGGGATCGCACCGGGCGGGATTCCACCCCGCCGGGACCCGCCGGGCCATCCCGCAAACCCCGAGGTCATCATGAAGGTCGTCTTTTTCGAAGACGTTGAAGGCACCGCCCAGGCCGGCGAAGTCAAAGAAGTGCGGAACGGCTTCGCCCGCAACTTCCTCCTGCCCCGCGGCATCGCCGGCCCCACCACGAAGGAAAACCTCCGCCGCGCGAACGCCATCGCCCAGCGTGAGGCCCGCCGCCAAGAGAAGCTCGATAACGAGGCCCGCGCCATCGCCGCGAAGCTCGAAAACCTCGTCGTCAGCATCGAGGCCCGCGTCGGCGAAACCGGCCGCCTCTTCGGCTCCGTAACCAACCGCGATGTCGCCGCCGCCATCCAGGCGGCCGCCGGTGTCGAGCTCGAGCACCAGCAGGTCCTCCTCCCCGAGCCAATCCGCGAACTCGGCCAGCGGCCCGTCGAAATCAAGTTCACCCGGAACGTCAGCGTCACCGTCACCGTCGACGTCGTCCCGGACGCCGCCTCGAAGCCCGTGGTCGAAAAGCTGCAGGCCGCCCGCGCTGCCGAAGCGCCCGCCGCCGAACCCGCCGAATAACCGCGAAAGGAGGGCCGTAGGGACAGGACTCGCATCCCCGCCGCGCACGCCAGCGTCTCCCGCGTCCCTCCTTCACCCATGACCCTCGCACCCCTCGAACGCCTCCCTCCGCATGACATCGAGGCCGAGGAGGCCGTCATCGCCTCTCTCATGGTCGACCCCGATGCCATGCTCGCGGTCGTCAACATCCTCAAGCCTTCCGACTTCTTCCGCGAAAAGCACGGCTGGATCTACGACGCCTGCCTCGCCCTCTGGAACCGCGACGAAGTCATCAACCAGATCACCGTCGCCCACGAACTTGCCGTCCGCGACCAGCTCGAGGACGTCGGCGGCCAAACCTTCCTCGCCGACATCATCCGCCGCCTGCCCACCTCCATCGGCGTCGAGTTCTACGCCCGCATCGTCAAGCGCGATGCCACCTACCGCGGCCTCATCCACGCGGCGGCAGCCATCATGCAGATGGCCTACGAGGCCCCGGCCGAAATCGAAACCGTCTTCACCCGCGCCGAATCGCTCATCCAGCGCCTCCGCGGTGGCGAGTCCTTCCGCGATTTCGTCCACATCCGGCAGGTCCTCGATTCCTACCTCGAACAGGACCCCGCCGAAGCCGAGCGCCTCCAAATCTCCGCCATCCGCTCCGGCTTCACCGACCTCGATACCCTCCTCGGCGGCTTCAAGCGCTCCGACCTCGTCATCATCGGCGCCCGCCCCAGCGTCGGGAAATCCAGCTTCGCCCTCGGCATCGCCCGCAACGCCGCCATCCTCCAGAAGGCGAACGTCGCCGTCTTCTCCCTCGAAATGTCCGCCGAGCAGCTCGCCGTCCGCCTCCTCAGTGCAGAAGCCGGCGTCGAAAGCAACCGTCTCCGCCTCGGCCAGAACACCGAATTCGAAGAGCGGAAGGTCATCAACGCCGCATCCCGCCTCTCCGAAGCCAACATCTGGTTCGATGACTCGCCCTTCCTCACCGTCGCCGAGCTCCGCGCACGCGCCCGCCGCCTCGCCGGGCAGGCCGGCGGCCTGGACCTCATCATCATCGACTACCTCCAGCTCATGCAGGGCGAGTCCACCAGCTCCCGCGAAAACCGCGTGCAGGAGATCTCCTACATCTCCCGCACCCTCAAGAGCCTTGCCCGCGAGCTCGATGTCCCCATCATCGCCCTTGCCCAGCTCTCCCGCGCCATCGAAAACCGCCACCCCCGCATCCCGATGCTCTCCGACCTCCGAGACTCCGGCTCCATCGAACAGGACGCCGATATTGTCATCTTCCTCAGCCGCGAAGAGCTCTACGTCACCCCTGAGCAGTGGGCCCAGCAGCACCCCGACCTCCCCGAGTCCGCCTACCCCCGCGGCGTCGCACAGGTCATCGTCGCCAAGAACCGCCACGGCCCCATCGGCACCATCGAACTCCGCTTCCGCGCCCCCTTCGCACGCTTCGAAGACTGGGTCCTGAAGACCGATGACGACCTCCTCTGACCCCGACGCCTTCGCCGGCTTCCCGGGCATCGGCAAGGCCACCGCCATCCCCAACCTCTTCTTCGCCGCCGTCCTCCCCCGCATGGAGGCCCCCGGCGACCTCCTCGCCTTCCTCTGGGTCGCCCGCCTCACGCAGGAGCTGAAGGCCGAGCCCCGCTGCGTCGCCGCCGAAGCCATCTGGGCCCACGAGCCGGCCCGCCTCTCCTTCGAACGCCTCGCCGGCGGCCGCCCCGGCCTCGATACTGGCCTCCAGCGCTGCCTCGAACTCCGCGCGCTCCTCGCCCTTGAAGTGCGCGGCCCCGGCGGCCCCGAAGCCCTCTACTTCGTCAACACCCCCGCTGCCCGCCGGTCGATAGCCCGCGCCCTCGCCGGCGAACTCGAACTCCGGCCCGGCGCAGCTGTCGCCCCGCTCCGCGCCCGCGAAGAGCGCCCCGGCATCTTCCGCCTCTACGAAGAGCACATCGGCACCATCACCCCCCTCGTCGCCGAAAAGCTCGTTGAGGCCGAAGCCGCCTATCCCCCAGACTGGATTGAAGACGCCTTCCGCGAAGCCGCCGAACGCAACATCCGCAACTGGCGCTACATCCAGCGCATGCTCGAGACCTGGGCTCTGGAGGGCCGCCCCGATGAAACGACTGGACGAGATTCTCTCGAAGACGCGAAACGCCGCTTCCTCGGCGGACCCTTCGGCAGCATCGCCCGCTACCGCTGACTCCCCCGACCCCGAAGAGGAGGCCGCCTGCCCCATCTGCCGCGGCGCCGGCTTCGTCCGCCGCCCCTACCCCGTCGGCCATCCCCGCTTCGGCCGCGCCGAACCGTGCGACTGCGTCCTCGATGAAGCCGAAGACCAGCGCCGCGAACGGCTCACCCGCCTCAGCAACATCGGCGCCCTCGCCCGCTTCACCTTCGCCACCCTCAACCCCCGCGGCCGCACCGGCGCCGACGACGCCTTCGAAGCCGCCGTAGCCGCCGCCCGCGCCTACGCGGAGCGCCCCGAAGGCTGGCTCGTCCTCTCCGGGCCCTCCGGCACCGGCAAAACCCACCTCGCCGCAGCCCTCGCCAACCGCCGCATCGAACTCGGCCACCCCGTCCTCTTTATGGTCGTCGCCGACCTCCTCGACCACCTCCGCGCCGGCTACGACACCGATGACGAGGACCTCTCCTTCAACCGCGTCTTCGAACAGGTCCGCAACGCCCCGCTGCTCATCCTCGACGACCTCGATGGCGCGTCCGGAACGCCATGGGCCCGCGAGAAGCTGCTCCAGGTCATTAACCACCGCTTCAACCTCGCCCTGCCGACCGTCATCACCACGAGCACCCCGCCCGCCGCGCTTGACCCGCGCCTCGCCACCCGCCTCCTCGACCCTGCCCTCGCCCGCGTCATCACCCTCGGCCGCGGCCAGGCCGCAGGCTACTTCGAAATCGGCGGCATGAGCCGTGAGCGGCTCGCCGCCTGCCAGTTCCGCACCTTCGAGACCCGCGTCCCGGGCCTCCGCGAGGAAGAGCGCGCCTCCCTCGAAGCCGCCTTCGACGCCGCCCGCAGGTACGCCGAGGACCCCCAGGGCTGGCTCGTCTTTTGCGGCACCAACGGCTGCGGCAAGACCCACCTCGCCGGCGCCATCGCCAACCGCGCCCTCGAACGCGGCCAGTCGGTCGTCTTCGCCGTCGTCCCCGACCTCCTCGACCACCTCCGCGCCTCCTTCGCACCCGGCCGCGAACTCCCCTACGACGAACTCTTCGAACGCGTCCGCACCGCCGACCTCCTCGTCCTCGACGACTTCGGCGCCCAGGCCGCCACCCCCTGGGCCCAGGAAAAGCTCTACCAGGTCGTGAACTACCGCCACGTCGCCGGCCTGCCGACCGTTGTCACCTCCGACCGCTCCCTCGAGGAGCTCCAGGCCGTCAATCCCCGAATCGTCGCCCGCATCGCCGACCCCCGCGCCGGCGCCATCATTGTCATCCTCGCCCCACACTACCACCTCGGCCGCGGCGCAGGCGGCCCGCCCCGTCCCTCCCGGCGCACGCGGTAACGCTCCAGCCGTTACGATGCATCCGTGACCTGGAAGCGCGGGCTCGCGATCTTCGCCGCTGGCGTGCTCCTGCTCCTCGTCGGCCTCGCCGTCTTCCTCGCCCGCGAAGCCGAGCGCATCTCCGTGACCACACCGCCTTCCGCTGAGCCGCTCGCCCGCCCGGCCGCACTGGACGGCCCCGATGCGCCCCCCGCCGACCCCTCGCCCTCCGCCGTGCACCGGGGCATCCGCTTCACCGTCCTCCGGGTTGCCGACCCTGAACCGCCGGGGCTCTACCCGGTCAAGACCGGGCTCCGCCGCGTCGGCATCCTCCTCCGCCTCGAACCTGTCGAGCCCGGCGCCGCCTACAGCGTCGCCTCCATCCGGCTCCGCGGCAGCGACGGCGTCCGCTACGGCTGGGCGCTCACGAACCAGGAGCCCGCCCTGCACACGGGCACCCTCGCAGCCGGCGATGCCGTCAATGGCTGGGTCGCCTTCGACCTCCCTCCCGGCGTCCAACCGGCAGCCCTCGAGTACGGCACCGCTGCCCGCTCCGAGCCGCTCCTCACCCTGCCCTGAGCCCCGGGATATCCAGCCCGCGCTGCTGCGCCCACGCCCGCAGCGCAGCCTCCGTGCTGTCGAACGCCAGCTCGTCCCACGGGATCGCCTCCGGCGCGAACCACCGCACCTCGCTCGTCTCGTGGCCCGGCGCCCCTTCGCCCAGCGCCCGCCCCTCGTACACGATCACCACAATCCCGGGCCCGGTCCGCGTGAACACCCCGACCAGCCGCAGGTCCGCCACCTCCAGGTGCGCCTCCTCCAGCGTCTCCCGCATCGCCGCCTCCTCGGCCGTCTCCCCGAGGTCCATGTAGCCGCCGGGGAACACCCAGGTCCCGCTCCGCGGCTCGATCGTCCGCCGCACCAGCAGCAGCCGGCCGTCCTCCCGTACCGGGATGATGCCCACCACCGGCCGCGGGTTCAGGTAGTGCACGAACCCGCAATCGAGGCAGACCATCCGCCGCTTCGTATCCCCTTCCGGGATCGCCGTCGTCAGCCGCTGCCCGCAGTGCATGCAGTACCGGCTGAAGGCATGCGGGTGGCTCGTCATGGGCGCATGCTCGCCGGCGCCTGCTGCATCCCCAGCGATTCCGGCCCTTCGATCCATTCCTCCCCGTCCTCCCAGACTTCCTTCTTCCACACCGGCACCCGCTTCTTCACCTCGTTCACGACCCACAGCCCCGCCTCGTACGACTCCCGCCGGTGCCCGCAGCTCACCGCGACCACCAGGCTCGTCTCCCCGATTTCCAGCCGCCCCGTCCGGTGCAGGATCGCGCAGCCCTCCAGCCCGAACCGCGCCTTCGCCTCCTCCGCGATCGCCCGCATCTCCTTCTCCGCCATCGACGGGTAGGCGTCGTACACCAGGTGCGAGACTGCGCGCCCCAGGTTGGTGTTCCGCACCACCCCGAGGAAGACGTTGATCGCCCCGGCCGCCGGCGAGGCCACCGCCCGCGCAGCCTCGTCCGCCGAAAGCGGCTCCTCCGTCACCCGGATCAGCATCGTCAACCTCCCGAAACCGGCGGGATCAGCGCGAGCGTCGCACCGGCCCGCACCGGCGCATCCTCCCGCGCGTACTCCTCGTCCAGCGCATACATCAGCGTCGGCACGGCCGCGGCCAGCTGCGGATATCGCGCCACCACCCGGTCGCGCACGTCCCGCACCAGCTCCCCCTCGCCGACCTCGACCTCGAGCCGCCGGGTCCCGGCCCGTTCCGCCAGCGAAGCAAAGAGCAGCACCGTGACCGAACCCATGCCCCCATTGTAGCCCCGCCCGGTGCCGGCGGTTGCTATCCTCCCCGCGATGCGTCCCCGCACCCTGCTCGACCGCGCCGTCGACCTCCTCTTTCCCCTCCGCTGCGCCGGCTGCGGCGCCTTCGATACCGCCCTCTGCCCCGCCTGCGAAGCCCGCCTCGAGCCTGCCGTCGGTCCCGGCCGCTGCGGCAACTGCTCCGCCGCCTGGGACGGAGCCGATTTTTGCCCCCGCTGCTTCGGCTGGCGCGAACTCGCCGGCGTCCGCTCCGTCTACGAACACGCCGGCGCCGCGCGCGCCCTCGTCCACCGCCTCAAATACCAGCGCTACCGCGCCCTCGCTCCTTTGATGGCCGCCCGCGTGGCCCCGCTTGCCGCGTCTCTCCCCGTCGACGGCTGGGTCGCCGTTCCCCTCCACCGGAGCCGCGAGCGCGACCGCGGCTTCAACCAGGCCGAACTCCTCCTCCGCCATGCCGGCCTCCCGCCCGCCCCGGCCCGCCTGCGCCGCGTCCGCAACACCGGCAGCCAGGTGCGCCGCACGGCCGCCGCCCGCGCCGCAGCCCTGGCCGGCGCCTTCGCCGCCGAAGGCCCGCCCCTCGATGGTCTCGTCGTCGGCCTGATCGACGATGTCATCACCTCCGGCGCCACAGCCCGCGAATGCGCCCGCGCCCTCCTCGACCACGGCGCCTGCCGGGTCTGGGCCGTCAGCTTCACCCGCGCCAGCCTCGACCTCTCGGCCCCGGAGGCCCCGATCGACGACTGACCCGCCGCGCCGCCGGGAAAGCGCGCACCCCCCGGCTTTACCTGCCGCCCGCCTACAATACGGGCACCCTGTAGCCCCGGAGCCTGCCGTGCCGCCCGGCGCATCCGCCCTCCCGCCTGCCGCCGCCCTCGCCGCCGATACCCTCGCCCGCGTCCGCGCCGAGGTCCACCGCGTCATCATCGGCCAGGACCGCCTCATCGACCGCCTCCTCATCGGCCTCCTCTGCAACGGCCACATCCTCGTCGAGGGCGTCCCCGGCCTCGCCAAGTCCCTCACCGTCTCCACCCTCGCCCGCGCCCTTGACCTTCACGCCGTCCGCATCCAGTTCACTCCCGACCTCCTCCCCGCCGACCTCGTCGGCACCGAGGTCTTCAACGCCCGCGATGGCCAGTTCACCATCCGCAAGGGCCCCATCTTCGCCAACTTCGTCCTCGCCGACGAAATCAACCGCGCCCCCGCCAAGGTCCAGTCCGCCCTCCTCGAAGCGATGCAGGAGCGCCAGGTCACCATCGGCGGCCAGACCTTCCCGCTCGATGACCCCTTCCTCGTCATCACCACCCAGAATCCGATCGAGCAGGAAGGCACCTACCCCCTGCCCGAGGCCCAGCTCGACCGCTTCCTCCTCAAGGTCCGCGTCGACTACCCCTCCCGCGCCGAGGAGCGGCAGGTCCTCGAACTCAGCCTCGCCCCGGAGCCGCCCCGCGTCGGCGTCGTCGCCTCCCGCCAGTCCATCCTCGATGCCCGCGCCGCCGTCCACGAGGTCGCCCTTGACGACGCCATCCGCGACTACATCACCCAGCTCGTCGCGGCCACCCGGCGCCCCGCCGACTACCGCCTCCCCGACCTCCAGCCACTCATCGCCTTCGGCGCCTCCCCGCGCGCCTCGATCAGCCTCGCCCTCGCCGCACGCGCCCACGCGTTCCTCCACGGCCGCGGCTACACCACGCCCGATGACGTCAAAGCGGTCGCCCACGAGGCACTCCGCCATCGCATCATCACCACCTACGAAGCCGACGCCCGCGAGCTGACGCCCGACGACCTCATCGACCGCCTGCTCGAAGGCGTCGACGTGCCCTGAACGTTCCCTGCCGGGGGTCGCATGCTCCGTCTCCCCATCCCCTTCCCCCGCACCGCTCCTTCCCGGGCAGCCCCCGCGCTCGATGACCCCCTCACCCCCGCGCTCCTCGCCCGCGTCCGCGCCATCGAGCTGCGCGCCCGCCGCCTCGTCAACACCCTCTTCCTCGGCGAATACCACGCCGTCTTCCGCGGCCGCGGCCTCGAGTTCGATGAACTCCGCCCCTACGTCCCCGGCGACGACGTCCGCGCCCTCGACTGGAACGCCTACGCCCGCACCGGCGAGCCGTTCATCCGCCGCTACCGCGAAGACCGCGACCTCACCGTCATCTTCGTCGTCGATGTCTCCGCCTCCCAGTTCGCCGGCGCCGCGCCCGTCGCAAAAAGCGCCCTCGCCGCCGAAATCGCCGCCGTCCTCGCCCTCGCTGCCGTCCGCAACAAGGACCGCGTCGGCCTCCTCCTCTTCGCCGGCCGCCCCCAGCGCTACGTCCGCCCTGCTGGCGGCGCAACCCACGTCCTCCGCGTCATCCGCGAAATCCTCCGCGCCCGCCCGGCGCATCCCGGTACCGACCTCGCCGCCGCGCTCCAGTACCTCGTCGGCGTACAGCGCCGCCGCGCCACCGTCTTCCTCATCTCCGACTTCCTCGCTCCGGTCGAACCGGCCCGCCTCCGCGCCGCGGCCAGCCGCCACGACCTGATCGCCGTCACCGTCCGCGACCCCGTCGACGAAGCCCTCCCCGATGCCGGAGTCGTCACCGTGGCCGACGCCGAAACCGGCGCCGTGCTCGAGCTCGACACCTGCGACCCGGCCGTGCGCGAGGCCTACGCCCGCCGCGTCCGCGAACTCGACGCCGACCGCGCTGCCCTCTTCGGCCAGCTCGGCATCGACGAAATCCGCGCCGTCGCCGGCGAGGACTACGTCCCCGCCCTCCTCCGCTTCTTCCGCCGCCGGGGGGCCGCCGCATGATGCGCCGCGCTCTCCCGGCTGCCCTGCTCGGCGTGCTTGCGGTCCTCGCCGCCGCCCTCGCGGGTCCCGGCGCCCGGGCCCAGCCCGCCCCCGTGCCGGAGGTGACGGTCCAGCCGGCCAGCGCCCGCATCGGCGACCACCTCCGCCTGGCGGTCCGCATCGTCCTTCCCCCGGGCAGGCAGCCGGAGCTCGCCCCCGGCACCGCGGGCTGGGGCGCCGTCGAACTGGTGCGTCTCGAACCTCCGCGCCAGCTCCGCACCACGTCCGCCGGCACCGAGTGGCTGCTCGAAGCCGTCGTCGCCCCGTTCGCCCTCGGCGACCTCCCCTTCTCCCCGACCATCGCCGTCGCTGCCGGCGCCGAGCTCTCGACGCTCGAACCCCCTCCGGTCACCATCGCCGTCCTCCCCACCCTCCTCCCGGATGCCCCGCTCGAACTCACCCCGCTCCCGCCCCCGGCTGCCATTGCCGGCGCCGAATCCCCGCTCCTCCGCCCCGCGCTGGCTGCCGCCGCAGTTGCAGCCGCGGCAGTCGTTCTGCTCGGCGCCGCCATGCTCATCCGGCGGCTGGCGCGCCGCCCCGCCCGGCCCGTGCCGGCTCCGCCCCCGCCCGCCGAACCCGCCCTCCCCGGCCTGCTCCTCGCCGAATCCGCCATCGATACCGACCCCGTCGCCGCCTACCGCGCTCTCGCCGCCACGGTCCGCGCCGAGCTTGCCCGCCGCTTCGCCATCCCCGCCACCGCCCTCACCGCCGCCGAGCTCCGCGCCCGCCTCGAAGCCTCCGGCGCCGACCGCTGGGTCGCCCGCCTCGCCGGCGGCCTCCTCGAGGAGTGCGACGCCGTCGTCTACGCAGGCTACCGTCCCGCACCCGAGCGCCGCCGCGCCGACCTCGCCATGGCCTACGAACTCATCGGAGGGCCGCAGTGAACGGCCTCGAATTCGCCGCCCCCGCGGGGCTCGCCCTCGCCCTCCTCGCCATCCCGCTCGCGTGGGCCGTCCGTCGCCCCCGCCCGGCCGTGCCCGTCGCTGCCATCCCGCCGCTCGCCGGGGCCCGCCCGGGCTGGCGCCTCCGTTTCGCACGCGCCCTGCCGGCGCTGCGCGTGCTCGCCGTCGTCCTCCTCGCCATCGCTGTCGCCGGGCCCCGCCGTGGCGACGCCCGCACGCTCGTCCCGGGCGAAGGCATCGACATTGTCCTCTCCCTCGACCTCTCCAGCTCCATGCTCGCGAGCTTCGGCGATTCCACCCGCCTCGCCGTAACCAAAGACGTCGTGCGCGAGTTCATCCGCTCCCGCGAGAACGACCGCGTCGGCCTCGTCGTCTTCCAGCAGGACGCCCTCCCCCTCTCCCCGCCGTCCACCGACTACGCCGCCCTCGACCGCATGGTCGCCGACCTCGACTCCGGCCTCCTCCCCGATGGCACGGGCATCGGCGTCGGCCTCGCCGCCGCCCTCTCCATGCTGCAGGAATCCACCGCCGCCAGCCGCGTCGTCATCCTCCTCACCGACGGCGAACACAACGCCCCATCCATCCGGCCTGAGGCTGCCGCAGCACTCGCCGCCGCGCTCAAGGTGCGCGTCTATACCATCGGCGTCGTGAGCCCCTCGCCCATCGACCGCGGTCGCGAAATCGACGAACGCCTGCTCCGGGAAATCGCCGCCCAGACCGGCGGCCGCTACTTCGCCGCCAGCGACCCCGGCCAGCTCGCCGACGTCTACGACGAAATCTCCTCCCTCGAACGCTCCCGCATCACCCGCGAATCCTTCGACGACTACGACTACTTCGCCCCCTGGTTCGCCGGCGCTGGGGCCGCGCTCCTCGCCCTCGAACTCCTCCTCGCCGGCACCCTCCTCCGGAGGCTCCCCGCATGAGCGGCATCACCTTCGCCCACCCCTGGGCGCTTCTCCTCCTGCCCCTCCCCTTCCTCGCGCTCGCGGCCTGGGCCTTCGGCATGGCCCGCGGGCGGCGCCGCGCCCGCCGCCTCTCCCGCTTCCTCCCCTCCCGCCCCTCTATCACCGCCGCGGTGCTCTACAGCCTCGCTGCTGCCCTGGCCATCGTCGCCGCCGCCCAGCCGCGCTGGGGCACCCGCGTCTCCCAGGTTCCCCGCACCGGCGCCGACCTCGTCATCGTCATGGACATCTCCCGCAGCATGGACGTCCCCGACGTCGAACCCTCCCGCCTCGCTGCCGCAAAGGCTGCCGCGGTCCAGTCCATCGACCGTCTCGCCGGGGACCGCATCGGCCTCGTCATCTTTGCCGGCAGCGCCCGCATCCGCTTCCCCCTCACAACCGACGCCGCTGCTGCCGCCCGCGTCGTCGAATCGCTCGAAACCGGCGTCGTCCTCGTCGAAGGCGGCACCGACGTTGCCCGCGGCCTCGAACTCGCCCTCGACCTCCTCGCCGACGACTCCTCCGCCGGCCGCCTCGTGCTGCTCCTCACCGACGGCGACAACCTCGGCGGCGACGTCGCTGCCGTCGCCGAACGCTTCCGCGCCGCCGGCGTCGAGCTGCTCGTCGCCGGGGTCGGCACCCCCGAGGGCGGCATCGTCCCTGCCGTCGACCCCATCACCGGCCGCGTCGGTCCCCGGCGTGATGCCGCCGGCCAGCCCATCGTCTCCCGCCTCGATGAGCCGTTCCTCCGCGCGCTCGCAGTTGCCGCGGGCGGCCGCTACCTCGGCACCAATCTCGCCGTCGTCCCCGGCGTCGTCGAGGGCCGCATCCGCGCCCTTGAGCGCACCCGCCTCGACGAGCGCACCACGACCCTCCCTGTCGAGCGGTTCCAGCTCTTCGCCGGCGCTGCCCTCGCCGTCGTCATCCTCGGCACCCTCGTAGAACGGTTCCGGCCGCGGCGCGCCGTCCTCCTCGCGCCCGCCGCCGCGCCGCTCCTCCTGCTCCTCCTTGCCGGCTGCGCCTCCCCGGCCTACGAAGCGAACGAACGCGGCCGCGCCGCGCTCGAAGCCGGCGACGCCGAAGCCGCCATCGAGGCCTTCCTCCAGGCCCAGGTCGAGCGCCCGAACGACCCGGCCATCGCCCTCAACCTCGCCGCCGCCTACCACGCCGCCGGCCGTTACGAAGACGCCATCCGCACCGCCCGGCGCGCCCTCGAATCGAACGACCCGGAAATCCGTCGGCGCGCCTTCGCCAGCATCGGCCACCACCAGTTCGAAGCCGGCCGCCTCCCCGAAGCCCTCTCCGCCTTCCGCGATGCCCTGCTCCTCGACCCCGCCGACGACGCGTCCCGCCACGACTTCGAGGTCGTCCTCCGCCTGCTCTATCCGCCGTCGCCCGCCCCCTCGCCTTCGCCCCCCGCCACGCCTTCGGCCTCGCCGTCGCCGTCGCCCGGGCAGTCGCCGTCCCCCGCTCCGGATGGCGCACCCGGCACGCCGGCCCCCTCCGCCGATGGCACCCCCGTGCCGGGCCAGGGCACGCCGGGACCCGGCCAGACCGGCCAAACGCCGCAGCCCGGCGCCACGCCCCAGCCGACGCCGGGCGGTGGCGGCACGCCGGTCCCGGGGTCCGGCGGCACGCCGGGCCCGACCATCGCCGAACTCAACCGCCGCATCGAGGCCATCGACCGCCAGGTCCGCGAACTCCTCCTCGAAGCCGGCGAGCAGCCGACCCCCGCCCAGGCCCTCCGCATCCTCGAACTCCTCGCCGAGCGCAGCCGCCTCGCCCAGCAGCGCGACGCCCTCGCCGGCCGGCCCGGCACCGACTACTGACGTTCGGCCGCCTTGTCTCCGCCATTCGGCCGCTCCCCGCAGGCCCGCCGTCGGTGACCATCGCTACCGCCGGGACCGGCCGGCGGTGGCGTACACTCATCCCATGCGCGCTGTTTTCGTCATGATCAAAACCGACCCCGGCCACACCACCGCCGTCGCCAACCGCGTCGCCGAAGTGCCCTCCTTCTCCGAGTGCTACAGCATCACCGGCCAGTACGACCTCCTGGCCAAGCTCTACGTCGACGACATCGACAGCATCGGCCGCGTCATCGAACGCGACATCCACGCCATCCCCCACGTCCGCGAAACCTACACCATCCTCACCTTCGAAGCCTTCGGAGTGCGCTGACCCGTGACCTTCGCCGGCTGGACGCTCGACCCGCTCTGGCTCCCGGCCGCCATCCTCGCCCTCGCGGCCTATGCCCGCGCATGGCGGGCCGCCGCCGGCGCCCACCCCCGCTGGCGCGCAGCCGCCTTTGCCGCCGGAGTCGCAGTCGTCCTCGCCGCCGCGGTGACCCCCATCGAGCACCTCGGCAACCGGGTCCTCTGGATCAACTTCCTCGGCTTCCTCCTGCTCACCATGGTCGCGCCGCCCCTCCTGCTCCTCGGCGCGCCCCTCACCCTCGCCTTCCGCGTCGCCTCGCCCGCCGGCCGTCGCCGCCTCCGCGCCCTCTACCGGAGCCGGCTCGCCGCCGTCCTCACCTTCCCCGTCTTCACCTGGCTCCTCTTCGCCGTCGTCACCTACCTCTGGCAGTTCACCCGCCTAACTGACCTCGCCGCCGAACACCCGCTCCTGCGCGAACTCCAGCTCGCCTCGCTCCTCCTCACCGGCCTCCTCTTCTGGATACCCGCCCTCGCCATCGACCCGGCCCGCTGGCGCCTCCCCTACCCCCTCCGCGCCCTCTACGTCTTCGTCGAAATGACCCACAAGGCGCTCTTCGGCGGCATGTTCCTGAGCATGAACACCGCCATGCACAGCGGCTTCGCCGCCCGCGCCCCCGGCTGGGCCCCCGACCCGATCACCGACCAGCGCATCGCCATCATGATCCTCTGGCTCGCCGGCAACCTCCTCTTCGTCGCCGTCCTCGCCGCCATCATCGTCGGCTGGATCCGCTACGAGGCGCGCAACCAGCGCCGGGTCGACCGCCGCCTCGCCCTCCAGCGCGACGCCGAGCGCCGCCGCCGGGCAGCCCTCGAACAGGTCTTCCACCGCCCCGTCTGAGCGGCGCGGCCTACCGGAAGTTCCCGAACTTCAGCTCGATCCCCCAGTCCTGCGCCTTCACGTCGCGGATCACCTGCTGCAGCTCATCCCGGCTCGGCGAACTCACCCGCACCGCATCGCCCTGGATCTGCGCCTGCGCCTTCTTGTACTTCTGCTCCTTGATGAACTTCACAATCTTCCGCGCAATCTCCTGCTCAATCCCCTGGACGATCGTCACCTCCTGCCGCAGCGTCCCGCCCGAGGCCTTCTGCGGCGTCCCCCGCACCAGGTTCTTGAGCGGCACATTCCGCGCCACCATCCGCTGCGCCACCACCTGCCACATCGCCTCCAGCTTGTAGTCGTCCTGCGCGTGCAGCACGAACCGGTTCGTCCCGTGCTCGTAGTCGATCTCGGCGACCACCCCCTTGAAGTCGAACCGTGTACCGATCTCCTTCCGTGCCTGGTTGATCGCATTCGCGACTTCCTGCAGGTCCGCGCCCGTCGTGATGTCGAAACTCTCGTCCTTCGCCATGCCCCCGAGCGTACCCTGCCCGCCGCGCGAAACGCATCCCGCCCCCTCCCGCGCCCCTCCCCCGTTCGTGTACAGTACGTGCGACACCTTTGGCCAGCCGGCCAAAACCCGCCCCTACCGGAGTCCGCCATGCACGTCGACCCCGAACGCGCCCGCCAGCTTCGCGCCGAATACGACGAGGCCGTCCTGCGCGAAGGCAAAGAGCTCGCCGGTCCCTTCATGACCGTCTCCGGCCGGCCCATTAACCGCGTCTACGACCCGACCGATACGGCGGACCTCGACTACGAACGCGATATCAACCTCCCTGGCAACTACCCCTTCACCCGCGGAATCCACCGCACCGGCTACCGCGGCAAGCCCTGGACCATCCGCATGTTCAGCGGCTTCGGCTCCGTCGAAGAGACCAACCAGCGGTACAAAGACCTGCTCGCCGCCGGCAACAACGGCCTCTCCATCGCCTTCGATATGCCCACCCTCATGGGCTACGACCACGACGACCCCTGGGCCGAAGGCGAATTCGGCGCCTGCGGCGTCGCTGTCGACCACCTCGGCGACATGGAGCTCCTCCTCGAGGGCATCCCCCTCGACAAAATCACCACCTCCATGACCATCAACAGCCCGGCGCCCGTTGTCTGGGCCCTCTTCATCGCCGCCGCCGAAAAACGCGGCATCCCCCGCGCGAAGCTTGCCGGCACCCTCCAGAACGACATCCTCAAGGAATACATCGCCCAGAACGAGTTCATCTATCCCCCGGCCGAATCGATGCGTCTCGTCACCGACACCATCGAGTTCGCATCGAAAGAGATGCCGCTCTGGAACCCCATCTCCGTCTCCGGCTACCACATCCGCGAAGCCGGCGCCACGGCCGCCCAGGAGCTCGCCTTCACCCTCGCCGACGGCATCGAGTACGTGAAGTGGGCCCTCGCCCGCGGCCTCGAGATCGACAGCTTCGCGCCCCGCATCTCCTTCTTCTTCAACGCCCACAACGACTTCTTCGAGGAAATCGCCAAGTACCGCGCCGCACGCCGCATCTGGGCCCGCCAGATGCGCGAGCGCTTCGGCGCAAAGAACCCCCGCTCCTGGGTCCTCCGCTTCCATACCCAGACCGCCGGCGTCTCCCTCACCGAACAGCAGCCCGAGGTCAACCTCATCCGTGTCGCCATTCAGGCCCTCGCAGCCGTCCTCGGCGGCACCCAATCGCTCCACACCGACGCCATGGACGAGGCGATCGCCCTCCCCTCCGACAAGGCCGCCCGCCTCGCCGTCCGCACCCAGCAGGTCATCCTCCACGAGACCGGCGTCATCAACACCGTCGACCCGCTCGGCGGCTCCTGGTTCGTCGAACGGCTCACCGCCGACATCGAACGCGACGCCCTCGACTACATCGAGAAAATCGAAGCCCTCGGCGGCGTCATCCCCGCCATCGAGTCCGGCTATCTCCAGAAGGAGATTGCTGACGCCTCCGCCCGCTTCCAGCGCGAAGTCGACACCCGCGACCGGATCATCGTCGGCGTCAACGAGTACGTCCTCGACGAACCGAAAGAGATCCCCATCCTCCGCATGGACCCCGAGGGCGAAAAGCGCCATCTCGCCCGCCTGAAGAAGCACCGCGCCGAGCGCGACCCCGAGCGCTGGGCCGCCGCCATGCAGGCCCTCGAAAACGCCAGCCGCGACCCGAAGGCGAACACTATGCCCTACATCCTCGACGCCGTGAACGCCGGGGCAACCGTCGGCGAGGTCTGCAACATGTGGCGGCGCGTCTTCGGTGAATACCGGGAGCACGTCGTGGTGTAACCTTTCCGGTCGATGCCCCGCACCCACATCGCCCGCCGCACGAGCGTCTTCAGCGAGTCCGTCATCCGCGAGATGACCCGCCTCGCCATGCTCCACGGCGCGATGAACCTCGCCCAGGGCTATCCCGACTTCCCGGCCCCCGCCTTCATCAAGCAGGCCGCCGTCGACGCTATCAACGCCGACATCAACCAGTACGCCATCACCTGGGGCGCGCCCCGCCTCCGGCGCGCCATCGCCGACAAGACCTGCCGCTTCTACGGCCTCGAGGTCGACCCCGACCGCGAGGTCACCGTCACCTGCGGCGCCACCGAGGCGATGATGTGCGCCATGCTCGCCGTCGTCGAGGAGGGCGACGAGGTCATCGTCTTCGAGCCCGTCTACGAAAACTACGTGCCCGATGCCGCCATGTCCGGCGCGCGCCTCGTCTTCGTCACCCTCCGCGGCGAAGGCTTTTCCTTCGACCCCGGCGAGCTCCGCCGGGCTTTCTCGCCGCGCACCCGCGCCATCATCGTCAACACGCCGAATAACCCCAGCGGCAAGGTCTTCACCCGGGCCGAGCTCCAGCAGATCGCTGCCCTCTGCCAGGAGTTCGACACCCTCTGCATCACCGACGAAATCTACGAGCGCATCCTCTACGACGGCCGCGAGCACATCCCCATGGCCACGCTCCCGGGCATGTACGAGCGGACCATCACCATCAGCGGCCTCTCCAAGACCTTCTCCGTCACCGGCTGGCGGCTCGGCTACCTGGTCGCCCCGCCGCACCTCACCGATGCGCTCCGCAAGGTGCACGACTTCCTCACCGTCGGCGCCCCCGCTCCGCTCCAGGAGGCTGCCGCCGTCGCCATCGAACAGGCCGATGCCTACTACCCCGAACTCCGCGAGATGTACGCCGCCAAGCGCGCCATCCTCCTCGAGGCCCTCCGCGCGGCCGGCTTCGCCTGCCACCAGCCCGAAGGCGCCTACTACATCATGGCCGACTTCTCCGCCCTCGGGTTCGACGGCGACGACACCGCCTTCGCCCACCATCTCATCCGCGACATCGGCGTCGCCCCCGTCCCCGGCTCCAGCTTCTACCGCCCCGGCAGCGACGCCGGCAGCCGGATGGTCCGCTTCACGTTCTCCAAGTCCGACGAAACGCTCCGCGAAGCTGCCCGCCGGCTCGCCAGCCGCTAGCCCTACGGCATCAGCACCACCGGCACGTGCACGATCTTCGTGTCCGAACCGTCTTTCGCGCTCTGCTGGTAGATGCGCAGGCACCCCGGCGTCGGCGCCGAAACCGAGAACGTCAGCTGCACGCTGAACGGCGAAAGCATCTGCCCCGCCTGGGACATCCCCACCACGTGCGCGAGCTGGTTCTGCTGCGCATCGAGCAGCTGCGCCTGGAAAGTCGCCTCGAACGCCTCGACCATCCCCGTCACCGTGAGCGGGCTCGTCACACTCGCGTTCGGGGCCGGCTGTGTCACGACGGCGACGGTCGCCGGGGCCGGGTCCGGGTTCGGCGGGCACACCCCGGTCAGCGCGGGCGTCGGGCTGGGTGCCGGCGCCGTCGGCGAGGACTGGGCCTGGCCGGTTGGCGCGGCGGTCGCCGTTCCGGCCGCCGGCGGAGCCGGCTCGTCCTTCTCGCTGCAGCCGCCCAGCAGAACAGCGCCCAGCGCTGCCGCAGCTGCAATCGACATCCGCGCGATATGGTGCCAGGTCATTGTCAGCCTCCCGGGGGCGCCGCCCGGCGCCGGTCCTGTTCCTGTATGGAGGACCGGTACGTCCCCGCCCATCTTACGCCCGCGGGCCCGGCGTCGCCGACCTGCTTCGGGGTTAGATGCCGAACGCCATCCCCTGCGCGCCTTTGATCGCGTTCACCTCGCCCAGGTGCATGAAGCTGTGCGTCATCACCACCTGCCGCAGCACCTTCCACTTCGGCATCTCGCCCAGCGGCCGAATCGGCTGAATCGCCTCCAGGTCCTCGAGCGGGACGTTTTTGATGAACTCCAGCGTCACCTCTTTGACGCGCTGGTTGTACTCCCGCAGCGGCGCCACCTGCACCTGCAGCTTCCGCGCATCCTCCAGCGGCATCCCCGTCCCCTGCCCCACCGGCGGCAGGCCGAGCCGCTCCGCAAACCCCTCCGACATCCACACGGTCGGCTTCCGCCCCTGCAGGACGAAATTGACGATATCGTCCTGCGTGCGGAGCGCGTGCCACGCATTGAACCCGATGCTCACCGTGTTGCCCGGCAGCAGCCAGTTCGCCTGCTCGTCGGTCAGGTTCTTCAGCGCGTCGTCCCACCAGCTGTTCACCTGCTCGATCCCATCGATCAGCAGTTCACGAATCCCGGTCATCCAGTCCTCCATGGGTCACAGTCGTTGCGAGTGCCCCGGGAGTCTATACCGGCCTGTAAGTTTCTTCAAACAACGGAATGGGGCAGCCGCAGGTCCTCCGGCGTCAGCAGCCGCCGCTCCCCCCGCCGTGCCAGGTCCGCATGCCGCACCAGCGCATACAGCGCCTCCATCCGCGGCGCCGCAACCCCGAGTTCGCGCGCCCGGCGCACCGGGTTCCCGAGGATCGCCTCCGCCTCCAGCGGCCGCCCCAGCACGTAGTCGATCACCATGCTCGTCCGGTAGTCCTCCATCGCCTCCGTCTGGGCGAACATCCGCCGCACCACGTCCTCCTCGTCCAGCCGCGCCTCGCTCCCCGCTGCCGCGAGGTCGGCATTGCCCACCCGCACCACCTCCCGCATCGCACCCTCGGCGAAGGCGCGCAGCTCCCGGTCGTCGAGAATCGACCGCGTGCCGATGCCGCCGCCCGCCACGCTCAGCCCGTTGAACGGCACATTCCAGCAGAGCTTCTCCCAGCGTGCGTACCGCAGGTTCGGCGCGATGACCGTCTCGATGCCCGCCCCCCGGAACAGCTCCGCAAGCAGCGCGGTCTCCGCCGGGTCGTCTTCGAGGTGCCCCACCGACACGCGCCCGTACTCGAGGTGGTGGATGACGCCCGGCTCGCCCCGGTTGATGCAGACAAACGCCATCGCCCCGAAGATCCGCCGCGCCGGGAACCGCTCCGCCAGCCGCTGCTCGTTCCCCAGCCCGTTCATCAGCGCCACGATCCGCGTCTCCGGCCCGGCGCACGGCGCAATCAGGTCCGCCGCCTCGTCGATCGCCGTCGCCTTCAGCGCGCAAATTACCCAGTCGGCCGTCCCCAGTTCGGCCGGGTCGCGGAAC
Organism: Tepidiforma bonchosmolovskayae; assembly: GCF_008838325.1. GTDB lineage: Bacteria > Chloroflexota > Dehalococcoidia > Tepidiformales > Tepidiformaceae > Tepidiforma > Tepidiforma bonchosmolovskayae. The sequence goes on from NZ_CP042829.1 coordinate 1,806,155, forward strand.
GCCTGGACGTCCGGGAGGGCGAAATCCCCGTCCTTGCTGAAGACGCGCAGTCCCCGCTCCTTCCACGCAGCGTAGTCGCTCCGCACGAGGAACCGCACGTCGTGCCCCGCCAGCGCCAGCCGCCCGCCGTAATAGCCGCCGACCGCGCCCGCGCCGATGACCGCTATCCGCGCCACGCCCGAAGGATACCCGAGCCCGCGCCCGTGCGGCAGGCCCGCGCCGCTGGCTCAGTCCGCCAGCTCGTGGAGCGCCGCCCGCACCTCTGCCGCCCGCTCGATCGCCTCCTCCGGCGTCGTCTGCGTCGTAATCAGGTTCACGTGCCGGGCGCCCCGCTCCACGAATGCCCAGATGAACTCCGCCACCTCACGCGCAGTTCCGAACGGCGTGTACCGCTCGAACCGCTCGAACGGCAGCCGGTAGGTCGCCTCCATCCCCCGCGCCACCAGTTCCCGGGCCGCCGCCCGGTCCGCCGCCACGCTCGTCCAGAACTGCATCCCGCCCTCAACCGCGCCCGGGTCGCGCCCAGCCTCCTGCGCAAAGGCCCCCACCCGCTCCATCGCCTCCCCGAACCGCTCCGGCGTCAGCCAGATGCCGGTGTACCCGTCGCCCAGCCGGCCCGCCCGCCGCAGCGCCGCCTCGCTCCTCCCGCCCACGAAGATCGGCACCGGCCGGAACGGCTTCGGGTACACCGTCACCTCCTCTAGTGTGAAGTGCCGCCCCCGGAAGGTCACCCCGTCCTCCGTCCACAGCCGCCGCAAGATGGCGATCGCCTCGTTCGCCCGCGCGCCGCGCGTCCGCGGGTCCACCCCGCAGCTCCAGAACTCGTGCGGATCCTCGCCGCCCACCCCGATCCCCAGCGTGAACCGCCCCATGCTCAGCTGGTCGAGCTGCGCCACCTGCAGCGCCACCGGCACCGGGTGCCGCAGCGGCAGCAGGTACACCGCCGTCTTCAGGTCGATCCGCTCCGTTACCGCCGCCGCCGCTGTCAGCGTCACCAGCCCGTCGTTCCCGAAGCCGTAGAACGTCACGTGGTCGCCCGCCACCAGCCCGTCGATGCCGAGCGCCTCCGCCCGCCGGGCTGCATCGAGCACCATCCCGCCCGTCGTTCCCGTGCGGATATCCCACCCGCGCAGCATCACCGAAACGTGCGGCGCCTTCATGGCCCCACATCATAGGCCGCCCGGCGCTTTCCGCGTTCACCCGCATCTGGGATAGTCCGTCCCGATACCACCCGACCGGGAGCAGCCATGTCCCACGGCCCTGCACGCTCACCCATGATCTTCGACCGCGCCTTCCTGACCGATGTCGAAGGCGTCACCGAACTCATCTTCGTCCGCCACGGCGAGCAGTTCATCCCCGACCCCCGCAACGGCCCCGTCGGCGATACCTTCGACCCGCCCCTCAGCGAACGCGGACGCCAGCAGGCCGACGCCGTCGCCGCCCGCCTCTCCGTCGACCGGGTCGATGCCGTCTACGCGAGCCCGCTCCAGCGCGCCCTCGAAACCGGCCGCGCCATCGCTCGCCATCACCGGCTCGAACCGGTCGTCGTCCACGACCTCCGCGAAGTCGAAATCTTCCGCGACATCCCGCCCGAGAAATCCGCCCTCGAATTCCTCGGCCGCGACCTCCTCCTTGGCATCCGCGAGCGGATGCTCCGCGAACGGAAGTGGGACGTCTACCCCTACTCCGAATCCTCCTTCGAATTCCGGAAGCGCACGGTCAACGCCGTCGAAGCCATCATCGCCGGCAACCAGGGCAAACGGGTCGTCATCGCCTGCCACGGAGGCGTCATCAACGCCTACATCGGCCACATCATCGGGAGCCCCTACGACATGTTCTTCCGGCCCGCCCACGCCTCCATCTCCGTCGTCTTCGCCGGCGAAGGCGTCCGCGCCCTCCAGTCCCTCAACGACGTCCACCACCTGCGCACCGGCGAATGGAACCTGGTCAGCCACTGACCCCGGCGCACAGCGCCAGCCCGGGATAGAATCCGCCCACCCATACCCCATTTCCGGAGGCTCCTGTGCCCATCGCCGATTTCTCCCTCGCCGGCAAGGTCGCCATCGTCACCGGCGGCAGCCGCGGCATCGGCCGCTCCATCGCCATCGCCCTCGCCGAAGCCGGCGCCGATGTTTGCGTCGCAGCCCGCAAGCCCGAGTCGCTCGAAGAGACGGTCGCCGCCATCCGCGCCACCGGGCGCCGCGGCATTGCCGTCCCCACCAACGTCCGCGACATGGCCGCCCTCGAAAACCTCGTCGCCGAGACGAAGCGCCAGCTCGGCCGCATCGACATCCTCGTCAACAACGCCGCGACCAACCCCGTCTTCGGCCCCGTCGCGAACCTCGACGAGCGCGCCTGGGATACCGTCATGAACACGAACGTCAAATCCGTGTTCTTCCTCAGCAAGCTCGTCCGCCAGGCGATCCTCGAGCACGGCCAGGGCGGCTCCATCATCAACGTCAGCTCGACCGGCGGCTTCCGCGCCTCCACCGGCCTCGGCGCCTATTCCGTTTCCAAGGCCGCCATCATCATGCTCACCCAGGTCTGCGCGAAGGAGTGGGGCGCCGACGGCATCCGCGTCAACTGCATCGCCCCTGGCCTCATCCGCACCGAGTTCTCGCGCGCCCTCTGGGAGAACGAGGCCATCCTCAAGAACTCCGTCCAGTCCTCCGCGCTCAAGCGCATCGGCGAACCCGATGAGATGGCCGGCGCGGTCGTCTACTTCGCCAGCCCCGCCAGCTCCTTCACCACCGGGCAGACCCTCATCCTCGATGGCGGCGCCCTCGCCTGACGCCCCGTGACCGACATGCTCGTCCGGCTGTACGACCTCCCGCCGGTTGAGCCTGCCCTTGCCCGGCTCGCTGCCGCCGGTATCGTCTGCCGCCGCCCCGAAGCCTACGAGCGCTCCGCCGTGCTCGGCTTCGTCAGGGCCCACTTCCCCGGCTGGGTCGATGAAACGCAGGTCGCGCTCGCCCGCACCCCCGCCACCTGCTTCATCGCCCAGCGCGGCGGCGACGTCCTCGGCTTCGCCTGCTTCCACGCCACCCGGCCCAACTTCTTCGGCCCCACCGGCGTCGCCGAAGCCGAGCGGGGCCGCGGGATCGGCGCCGCCCTTCTCCTCCTCGCCCTCCACGCCATGGCCGCCGAAGGCTACGCATACGCGATCATCGGCAGCGTCGGCCCGGCCGCCTTCTACGAGCGCACCGTCGGCGCCGTCCCCATCCCCGGCAGCCACCCCGGCATCTACCGGAACCGCCTCGACCGCCCGGCTCCGTGACGCCCCGGATGCAGCCGGGTGACGGCCGGTTACAGCTCATTTAACAGACATCGAAACCCGGTACGCGGGCGCGGTCTGCCTTCCGACACTCCCGGTGAGCTTTTCGCAAAAAGGAGCGCCGCCGCCCATGCCGCCTCTCGGCCCACCCGCCGCGACGCTGTCCGCAGCCGCCGCCCGCCGGGCCGTCCGCCACGTGCTCGAAACCGGCGCCGTCCGCACCCTCTGCCAGCCGATCGGCTCCCTCTCCACCGGCGATGTCCTCGGCTACGAGGCCCTCTCTCGCCCCGAGGCGCCGCCCCCGCTCGATAGCCCGCAGGAGTTCCTCGCCGCCGCCAGCGCCTGCGACCTCCTCGAGCAGGTCGACCACGCCTGGCGCCTCGCCGCCGTCGCCCGCCTCGGCCAGCTCCTCGCCCACGAGCAGCTCCTCTTCATCAACTGCACCCCGACCGCGCTCATCTCCGGCCTCCTCTCCCCCTCGTCCTTCCAGTCCATCGTCCGCCGCCACGGCCTTCAGCCCGAGCGCGTCGTCCTCGAAATCACCGAAGAGCGCGCCATCAGCGACTTCGACCAGATGCGCCGCATCGTCAGCGCCTTCCGTGCCGCCGGCTTCCTCTTCGCCATCGACGACGCCGGCGCCGGGCCCTCCAGCCTCCAGTCCATCGTCGAACTCCGGCCCGACTTCATTAAGCTCGACCGCTGGCTCGCCCGCGACATCGAATTCGACCGCGGCCGCCGCTCAATGGTTGAAGCTATCTGTAACTTCGCACGCCAGGTCGGCGCCCGCGTCATCGTCGAAGGCATCGAAACCCGCGAGCAGCTGACCGCTTTTATCGAACTCGGCGCCGATTTCGGCCAGGGCTACTTCCTCGGCCGGCCCGAGCCCCTTCCCTTTCCCATCTCAGCCGAAGCCCGCCGCACCATCCACCGCGCCAACCGCCAGCGCCGCGACGCCCCCGTTGTCAGCCGCGTTGGCGACCTCGTGACCATCACCCCCACCGTCAGCGCTGATACCCCCGGTGCCCGCCTCATGGACCACTTCGCCCGCAACCGCCACCTCGAGGCCGTGGTCGTCCTCGATGGCTCCCGGGTAGAAGGGATCGTCACCCGCGGCCGCATCTTCGAGCGCATGTCCGGCCAGTTCGGGCTCCCTCTCAACGGCCGCCGCCCGGCCAGCCAGCTCTGCGTCCCCGCCACCTGCGTCGATGCATCCGCCTCCCCCCGGACCGCCGCCCGCGCCGCCCTCGAGCGCGCCGCCCCCTTCCAGCAGGACCCCCTCGTCGTCCTCGAAGGTACGCAGCTCGCCGGCATCGTCCGGGTCCACGAACTCCTCCAGGCCGTCCTCGCCGAGGAAGTCGCCGAAGCCCGCAACCTCAACCCCCTCACCGGCCTCCCCGGCAACCGCCGCATCAAAGAGCACCTCGAACGCCTCCGCGCCGAGCCCGCCGGCTGGTATCTCCTTTACGCCGACCTCGACCGCTTCAAGCACTTCAACGATGCCTGCGGCTTCGCCCATGGTGATGCCGCCATCTACGAGTTCTCCCGCATCCTCGTTGATGCCGCTAACGCCGCCCGCCACGACGTCTTCATCGGCCACGTCGGCGGCGACGACTTCATCGTGGCGGTCCACGAGGACGACCTCGAGCCCTTCCGCGCCGCCTGCTATCGCGTCCTCAGCAGGCCCCGCTGGTTCGACCCCGATGGCAAACTCCCGGCCGATATCACCCTCACCGTCTCCATCGCCGGCTGCCCCTTCGAACGGGTCGCTCACCTCGATTACGAAGAGCTGGCCGCCATCCTCGCCAGCGCCAAGCGGCTCGTGAAACACGCCGGCGGCAACAGCTTCGAAATCTTCGAAGACCTCGCTCCGCCGTCGGCTGCATCCCGGTCCGACGCCGAAGCTGCGTAGGCTGCGCTGGCCGCCTGCTCGAACCGGCCGTACACTGGATTCGAGTCCGAACACCGACCGTCCCCGGCCGGCGCCCGGCATCGAACCCCCGCACCGGAGACAGCATGACCGCAGCCCCTACTGCGCCCGGCCGCCTCGAGCGCCGCAAAGCCCGCACCCGTGCCGCCATCCTCCAGGCCGCCAGCCAGCTCTTCCACGAGCACGGCTTCGAAGAAACCTCCATCCAGCAAATCGCCGAGCGCGCCGACACCGGCGTCGGCACCCTGTACGGCTACTTCGCCTCCAAGGAAGACCTCCTCCGCGAGGTCCTCCGCGCCTCCCGCGATGAATCGGTCGCCCGCTACCGCGCCGCCGTCGCCGCCGATACCCCCGCCGTCGAGCGCGTCTGCACCGCCCTCGCCGCAATCGCCGATTACCTCGAGGAGAACCGCCGCCTCCTCGTCTCCGTCTTCCGCCTGGCCGCCCGCAACCGCTCGTTCGACGACGAGTACGCCGAGTGGCTCCAGCGCAGCTTCACCGACCTCATCGAATCCGGCATCCGCGCCGGGGAATTCCGGCCCGTCCCTGCCGACGCCGCCGCCCGCATGCTGATCACCACCGTCATGACCGCCTGCCTCGGCATCGGCGCCTGGGCCGGCCGCTCCGGCGACCCGCGCGTCATCGCCGAAATCCAGGAGCTCGCCCGCGCCCTTCTCCAGCGCTAGCCCCCGGAAACGAGAAAGCGGCGCGAAGGCACATCCCGGAATGGGGGACCGGGGCGTCTCACCTGCCTTCGCGCCGCGCCGCCGGGGCACCACAGAAACCGCGGCGGTCCCGCGTAGCCTGCACCCGGCCCTGCTCCCGCTCTAGGGCCTTTCGTCCCCCTCCGCATCGGGCGAACGGCCTCCCGCCTCCGCCTCCCGGAAGGCCGCCTCCAGCGACGCCGAAGACACCGCCAGGATCAGCAGCCACGCGAACAGCACCACTACCGCGACGTCATCCGCCTGCCCCAGCACCGGGATGAAGTCGGGCACCAGGTCGAACGGCAGGAGCAGGTACCCGAGCAGCCCAAGTATCGCCAGCTTCCCGGTCCACCCGAGCCGCCCTCCCCGAAGCAACGCCCGCAGGAACCGCACCTTCGCTCCGCGGCGAAGCGCAAGGAACCGCCGGCCCGCCGGGTGCCGCCGCAGCCCGGCGTACCCCGCCGTGAACATCACGGCCAGTAGAACCAGGACCGCCGCCGCTGCCGCGAGCCACTGCACCTGCAATCCCCTGCAAAACTGTCAGGGGCGTCGCCATCCCCCGGCCGCGCGCCTGCTACCATCGACATGATCATCTCCCGGGAGCCACGCCTGTGACCACCACTGCCGGCCCCGACCAGGCCCGCATCCGCGCTGCCGTCATCGAGCTGCTCAAGGCCATCGGTGACGACCCCACCCGTGACGGCCTCGTCGATACCCCCCGCCGCATCGCGGAAATGTACGCCGAGATCTTCGAGGGTCTCTTCTACGACCCGCGCGAACACCTCCGCGTCGGCTTCGAAGTCGCCCACGACGAGATGGTTATCCTCCGCAACATCCCCTTCTACAGCATGTGCGAGCATCATTTCCTCCCCTTCCACGGCGAGGCCCACGTCGGCTACATCCCCGATGGCCGCGTCGTCGGCATCTCCAAGCTCGCCCGGGTCGTCGAAGGCTACGCACGCCGCCCGCAGATCCAGGAGCAGCTCACCAGCCAGATCGCCGAGGCGATCCAGGAGGTCCTCCAGCCCGACGGCGTCGCCGTCGTCATCGAAGCCGAGCACCTCTGCATGACCATGCGCGGCGTCAAAAAGCCCGGCTCCCGCATGGTGACCAGCGCCATGCGCGGCGACTTTAAGAACTCCCACGTCACCCGCGCCGAGTTCCTCTCCCTCGTCCACGGCCACCACTAGGCCCTTCAGCCGCTTCCCCCGGCATGGTCCTGCCCGGCAGCTGCGACCGGGTTCCGGAGCACCCCCGCACCCGTCACCTCGACGTCCACCACGTCCCCGGGCCGAATCTCCGGCGGACTGCCAGGTGTCCCCGTGTAGATGATGTCCCCCGGCACCAGCGTCATCACCGCGCTCACATACCGCACAATCTCCGGGATGTCGCGGATCAGCTCCGTCGAGCGGCCCCGCTGCACTTCCCGGCCGTTCACCCGGGTCACCACCTCCAGCTCGTCGTGCCGCAGCCCCGTCACAATCGCCGGCCCGAAGACGCCGAACGTGTCGCTTCCCTTCGCCCGCCACCACTGTCCGTCCTGCTGCTGCCACGCCCGCGCCGAGACGTCGTTCCCTGCCGTGTAGCCGAAAATCGCCGCCTCTGCCTGCTCCCGGTTTGCCCCCTTCACCTGCCGCCCAATCACGATGACAATCTCGCCTTCAGGGTCGACCCTCCCGCAGTTCGCCGGCAGCACGATCGGGTCGCCCGGCCCCGCGATGCTCGAGAGCGGTTTGAAAAACAGCGTCGGCGGGTCCGGCGCCGGCCGCCCCTGCAGGTGGCTCGCATAGTTCAGCCCCACGCACACGATGCTCCGCGGCGCGCACGGCGGCAGCAGCCGCACGTTTGTGAGCGCGACCGACTCCCCGGTCGGCCGCGTCTCCTCCCAGAACGGCTCCGCGATCACCCGGATCGTCTCCCCTTCGAGGAGCCCCGCTCCGCGCCGCCCGTCCTGCCGTTCGAACCTCACGTAGAGCGCCATGCGCAAACCTCCCGCAACTGCCGGCTCATCCTCACTCGACAGCGCCGCTGCGGCAACCGCACACTACCTTTCGCCCTGGGAATCCACCCGCGGAGGCCCCATGCCCGCCAAAATGACCCTCGACGAAATCCATGCCTTCCTCGACTCCCGCCCCGGCTGGATCGCCCTCTCGACCATCAGCCCCAGCGGCCACCCCCACACCGTTCCCATCGGCTACTTCCGCCTCGGCGAAAAAATCTACATGGGCTGCCGCAAGGGCACCCAGAAGACCAAAAACATCGAGCGCAACCCCGCCGTCGCCGTCATGCTCGAATCCGGCACCACCTCGCAGGACATCAAAGGCGTCTGCATCCAGGGCACCGGCCGCGTCATCACCGACCCCGCCGAAGCGCTCCAGCTCCGCCGCGAAGCCATGCGCCGCCGCGGCGTCCCCGAAGACCAGCTTCCCACCGAGGTCGGCCCCGACACCGCCTACATCGAAGTCACCCCAACCCGCTACATCTCCTGGGACTACAGCAAACAGGGCTGAGCCCGCCAGGCTCTTGCAGGGCGACGGCGGGCCCGTATACAGTTCGCCGCATTCATTTCCGGGGGAACAGTCGATGCAGGTCGCCCAGCAGCCCACTCCAATCCAGTGGTGGCTCTCGCCCTGGAAGCGGTATGCCCTTTTTGAAGGCCGCGCCAGCCGCTCCGAGTTCTGGTGGTTTACCCTCGGCCAGTTCCTGGTCGGATTGGCCTTCTTCCTCCTGTCGGGAATTGCGGGGGCATTGATCGCGCTCTATTACCTGTTCCTGCTGGCGGGCTTGGTGCCTTCAATCGCCGTCACCGCCCGCCGCCTCCACGACATCGGCCAGTCCGGCTGGCTCCAGCTGATCGGGCTCATCCCCATCCTCGGCACCATCGCGCTCATCGTACTCTGCGCCCAACCCTCCCAGCCCCACGCGAACCAATACGGCGACGCGCCCCTTCCGCCGGCACCCTAGCCCGGCGCGTCCTCCGCAGTTCGGCCCGCCCCGGATTGCCCCGCACGCCGGCGTCTCGGTCTGGCCCCTTTACCCCAGCGCAGCCGCCGGCACCGGCGCCCCATCGATAAGCGCCCCGACCCAGCGCAGCGCCCCGGTGTCTGCCTCCAGCGGGTCCTGTCGCTCCAGGTACCGCCGCCGGTACTCCCGCGCCGCCACGAGCTTGCCATAACCATGACCCGACGCTGCCTCCCGGTCGCCCTCCACGGTCAGCAGGCTCGCGCAGACCGCCGCCGCCAGCCGGTCGCACATCGCCGCCATCTTCGCCTCCCGCTCGTCCTCGCTCGCCTGCAGCAGCCGCTCGAACTGCCGCCGCACCCGGCCCACCTCCTCCCGCACCGCAGCCGCCTCCCGCCGGGCCAGCTCGTCGGTCACACTGTCCAGCCGCGTCTCAAGCTCGCGGAACAGCGCCTCGTGCGCCCCGTTCCGGATCGCGGCCCGCGCAACGTCCAGCGCCACCACGTTCTCCGCCCCCTCCCAGATGCTCCCAAGGTGCGCATCCCGCAGCAGCCGCGCGTTCACCCACTCCTCGATGTACCCGTTGCCCCCGCGGATGTTCATCGCCATCCCCGTCGTCCAGCGCGCCCGCCGGCAGTTCGCGTACTTGATGAGCGGCGTCGTGATCCGCACCACCAGCTCGTCGTGCTCCGAACCCGCATCCGCCCGGTCGAGCGCCTGCGCCGCGAACAGCACAATCGCCAGGGCCGCCTCGCTGTCCAGCACCATCTCGAAGAGCTGCTCCCGCACCAGCGGAAGGTCGAACAGCGCCCGCCCGAACGCCGCCCGGCCCCGCGCATGGACCGCCGCCTCCAGCAGCGACCGCCGCATCAGCGCCGCCGCCCGCATCCCGTTGCTCAGCCGCGAGACGTTGATCATCTCCGCCATCTGCGCGAAGCCGCGGTCGATCTCCCCCACCACGTACCCGGTCGCCCCCTCGAACTCGTACTCGCCCGTCGGCATCGACCGCGAGCCCAGCTTCTCCTTCAGCCGCCGGATGACGTACCGGTTCCGGCTCCCGTCAGGCAGCAGCTTCGGCACGAGGAACATCCCCAGCCCCTTCGTGCCCGCCGGCGCACCCTCCGGCCGGGCCAGCGCGAGGTGCACATCCGCCCCCGCGTTCGAGCAGAACCACTTCTCGCCCCAGATCCGCCACTCGCCGTCGACAAGCCGCGCAACGCACTCGCTCGCCCCCACGTCGCTCCCGCCCGTCCGCTCCGTCAGCAGCTGCGCCGACTGCATCAGCTCGCCGAAATCGGTGCTGGTCAGCCGCGGAACGTACCGCCCCTGCAGCTCCGGCGAACCGAACATCCGCAGCACCCGCGCCGCCGAGTCGGTCATCGAAATCGGGCAGAACAGCCCGAACTCCGCCTGCACGAACACGTAGCTCAGCGCGAATTTCACCACGTGGGGCACCCGGCCCGGCCACCCCAGCACCCCCTCCCGGTGCGACATCGCCGCAAACCCGAAGCGCGAAAAGCCGAGCCGCTGCATCTCGACGAACGCCGGGTGGTACACAATCTCGTCCACCCGCTGCCCGAACCGGTCGTGCGTCCGCAGCACCGGCGGGTTCGCATCCGCCTGCGCCGCCAGCTCGTCCAGCTCGTCGCCCGCGCACCGCCCCACCTCCCGCAGGTGCGGCAGCGCCCGCTCGGCATCCTCCGGCCCGGCATAAACCCGGAGCGCCCGCTCGAGGTTCGGGTCGGCCTCGAAGAAGTTCATCCCCCGGGTGGTCGGCATCGCGCGGTTCGAAGGTGTGGTCACGGTCGTCATGGCCGGATAATACCCCCGTGGAACCCGCCTCCGCCGCTCGCGCGGCCTTTCGCGAGCACTTCGGCGCCGAACCCGCCCTCCTCGTCCGCGCCCCCGGCCGCGTCAACCTCATCGGCGAACACACCGACTACAACGGCCTCCCCGTCCTCCCCTTCGCCATCGGCCGCGCCACGCTCCTCGCGGTCGGCCCCGCAGATACCCCGCGGCTCGAAGCCGTCTCAGCCGGCTTTCCGGTGCCCGCGTCGCTCCCCCTCGATGCCGACCCCGCCGCAATCGCCGAGCCGTGGCACCGCTACCTCGCCGCCGCCCTCGCCGTCCTCGACGGCCGCATCGCCGGGCGCGGCGCGCGGGTCGCCATCGCCTCCGACCTCCCGCCCGCCAGCGGCCTGAGCTCCTCCAGCGCCCTCGTCGTCGGCCTCCTCCTCGGGCTCGATGCCCTCTTCGGACTCGGCATCGAACCGCCCGCGCTCGTCGCCCTCGCTGCCCGCGCCGAACGGCTCGCTGGCGCCGAAACCGGCGGCATGGACCAGCAGGTCATCGCCCTCGCCCGGGCTGGCCACCTGCTCCGTATCGACTTCCTTCCCCCATCGACACGCCACCTGCCCGTCCCGCCCGACTGGGCGTTCGTCGTCGCCTCCTCCGGCCAGCCGGCGCCCAAGGGCGGCGCCGCCCGGGCCGCCTACAACGAACGGGTCGTCGCTACCCGCGTCTCCGCAGCGCTCATCGCCGACATGCTCGGCGCCGAGGTCGAAGGCACCCCCGTGCTCGGCAACGTCGCCGACATCGACGCCGCCCCCATCCTCGTCGACGAACTCCCCGCGCGCGTCTCCCCCCGCAAAGCCGCGGCCTCGCTCGGCGTCCCTGTCGAGCGGTTCGTGACGCTCTCCGCCGACACGTTCGACCCCGACGCCGTCCTGCCCGTCCGCGCATACGCCCGCCACGTCCTCGCCGAAGCCGAACGCGTCGACCTCGCCTGCGCCGCCGTCGAGGCCGCAGACCTCCGCGCCCTCGGCGAGCTCATGCTCGCCTCCCACGCCTCGCTCCGCGACGACTACCGCTGCTCCACGCCCGCCCTCGATGCCCTCGTCGCTGCGATGAGCAAGGCCGGCGCCGCCGGCGCCCGCCTCACCGGGGCCGGCTTTGGCGGATTCGCCATCGCAGCCTGCGAACGCGGCCGCGAGGCGGCAGTCATCGAAGCTGCCGTCGCAGCAGCCGGCGGCCCCGCCTTCGCCGTCGAGCCCTCCGCCGGGGCCGCCCTCCTGTGACCGCCCGGCAGGCCGTCGTCCTCGCCGCCGGCCGGGGCACCCGCCTCGGCGCACTCGGCGCCGACACCCCCAAACCGCTGCTCGAAGTTGGCCGCCGGCCCCTCCTCTTCCGCACGCTCGAAGGCCTCGCTGCGGCCGGCATCGAACGGGCCGTTATCGTCGTCGGCCACCTCCGCGAGCGCGTCCTCGAAGCACTCGCCGCGAGCCCCGTCCCGGGCCTGACCGTGCAGTTCGTCACCCAGGAGCGGCTCGAGGGCACCGCCCGCGCCGTCGCCCTCGCCCGGCCGCTCCTTGCTCCCGGCCCGTTCCTCGCCACCTGGGGCGACATCTTCGTCGAACCGCAGAACTACCCCCGCCTTCTCGCGGCAGCCCTGCCCGGCGGCGGCGCCATCCTCGTCAACCCCGTCGATGACCCCTGGGCCGGCGCCGCCGTCTACATCGACGACGCCTTCCGCGTCACCCGTATCGTCGAGAAGCCGCCGCCCGGCACCTCGGCCACGAACTGGAACAACGCCGGTCCCGCCGTCCTCGACGACTGGGTTTGGCCTCGGGTCGAACGGCTCGAACCGTCCCCCCGCGGCGAGTACGAACTCCCCCGGGCCCTCGCAGCCGCCGTCGGCGAGGGCGTCGAACTCCGCGCCGTCCCGGTCGAAGGCCCCTGGTTCGATATCGGCACCCCTGAATCCCTCGCCGCCGCCCGCCGCTACGCCGAATCCGCCCCGTAACACCCCGCCGCCTCACTCGGCGCATCCTGTAAGGAGGCACCTGTCGTCGCTCTATCGCCCCGCTGACCTTCTGAATCCGGGTACCCTCCTCAGAACGGCTGCCACCCGAATGAACCCCCGCCCGCGGCGAGCACCACTGTTGCCGTCGGCGCGAACAGCCCCGCGTCCCGCGTGCCCGGTACCGTTGCGACCTCCTCCCAGCTCCGCCCGCCATCGAGGCTCCGCATCACGACCGCCGGGTACCGCACCGCGTAGAGCGTCGCGCCGTCAGGCGACGCAACAATCAGGTCGAACGCACCAGCGGCCACGCCGTCCCACGACGCACCCCCGGTCGTCGACACCTCAATCCCCCCGGCAGCCGTCCGCACCAGCGCGCCGTCAGAAGCCACGGCCATGCGCACCGTTGCCCGGTCGTACGGCAGCACCTCCGGGCCGCTCGTCAGCGCCGAAGCGGGCGCGTCTCCCGCCCGCACCCACCCCTTCCCCGGATCGGGGTCGCGAGTGTACGCCCGCGCCGATGCCGGGTCGCCCGGCTGCATCGCCGCCGCGTGCCATCTCCCGTCCCCATCAACGGCGAGGTCCAGGACCAGCCCCGGAGCCGGGATCTGCTCCAGCCGCCGCGATCCCACGCGGTACGCCCAGAGCCCGCCGTTCGTTGCCACCACCACCGACTCCTGTCCGTCCAGCACGCCCGCTGCCGCAGCATGGGCTGCCGGACCGGCAGACGCCGGGAGCACCGCCACCCGCGCCCACGACCGGCCCCCGTCGGCAGACCGCCACAGCCCCAGCGCGTCACCCGACCATGCCGCCGCGTACAGCGGCGCTTCTGACCCGCCGGCGCGGTCGGCCGTCACCGCCCGCACCAGCCCTTCGAGCCCCGCCGCCGTCCAGGTCCGGCCCCGGTCCGCGCTCACCAGCAGCGGCCCTCCGGACGCCTGGAGCGCCTCCGCCCGCAGCACCTCGCCCCGTTCCGGGTCCAGCACCACGCGGGCCGGTGTTCCCCGGGTTGCCCCCAGCACCGCAATGGCCGGCCGGCCGGCCACCGGGTCAGCCCCGTAGCTGAAGTGGAATCCGATCGCCTTGTCCGTCCCAGGCCCAAGCGACGGCCGCGCCGCCAGCGCCCGCGCCAGCAGCTCGGGAGAATCGACGGCCGGGCGTTCGAGACCTGCCGCGCTGCCTGCCAGCGTCGTCAGTCCCGGCGCAACAGCGTCGACCAGCTCCCCGCCAGTCAGCCGGACCCACCGCACCGCACCGCTCGGCGTGTCGACAACCTCTGCCTGCCAGGTCACGCGCCGGCCGTCGCTGCCGCTGGTCGAATCCGGCCTGTCGTACACGTCGCTGCTCGCCAGCGCCGCAATCTTCCAGGTGGGCCCCCAGCCCCGGATGTGCTCTGCCGTCGCGTCCCATGCTTCCCGGAGCGTGAGCGCGGCCGGGTTCGCGGGCGGAGTCCGCGCGGCCACGACCCCGCTATCCTGCCCGCCGCCCTCCCTGGCCCCGAGTATTCCGGCGGCCGACATCCCGGCGATCAGCATGGCGAGGGCGGCCGATGCGAGCAGAAACGCGCCCCTCCGCCCCAGCGGCGCGTTCGAAAAGCGTATACCACTCATGCCGGCACCATACTGGCCGCGCCCCGCCCCCGCAAGACGCCCGAATCGGCGACGCTTGCCGCCGCCCGCCGCTACGCCGAAGCCGGCCGGCGCGGTAACGTTGCGCCATGAGCACCCTCCCCTGGGACCTCTGGCTCGTTCCCGAGAACCTCCCCTCCGGCCTCGACTGCGCCTTCCGCTATGACGCCGCCGTCGGCACCCTCTCCATCACCCTCGCCAACACAACATCCGCTCCCATCGCGCCCCGCGACGTCCGCCTCGCTGCCGACTGCGACACCCCCGCCGCCGACGGCTGGCTCTGGATCCACGGCCGCTACATGCAGATGGATGCCCTCGTCCGGAACTTCGGCACGCCGGCCCCCGAAGGCTACGACGGCCGCTTCGCCCGCCCCTCCGACGACGGAGTCACGTACATCAGCCGTGACCAGGCCCTCCTCTGGCTCCCCTACCACCCGGCCCCCGCCCTCCTCGCCGCCTGCCTCCAGCCCGACCGCTTCTTCTTCGACGTCGAGGTCACCCTCGACCCCGGCGAAACGACCGTCACCCGCATCGCCCTCGTCTACGACGTCGACGGCCTCGAACTCGCTCCCGGCGAATCCGTCACCCTGCCGCCCATCGCCCTCCGCGAAGGGCGAGACCCCCTCGCCCTCATCGAGCAGTACGCCGACGAGGTCGCGGCCCGCATGGGCGCACGCGTCCCGGGGTCCGTGCCGACCGGCTGGTGCAGCTGGTACTACTTCTACAACCGCGTCTCCGAAGCCGACGTCCTCGCCAACCTCGAGCAGATGGTCCGCGACGGGTACCCGGCCGACGTCTTCCAGGTCGACGACGGCTACCAGTCCTGCACCGGCGACTGGCTGGTCCCGAACGAGAAGTTCCCATCCGGCATGGCTGCCCTCGCCGCCCGCATACGCGAAGCCGGCTACCGCCCCGGCCTCTGGCTGGCCCCCTTCGTCCTCCACGAAGACTCCGCCGCCCTGCGCGACCACCCGGGCATGGTCCTGCGCACCCCCGCCGGCGAAACCGTCTTCGTGCAGACCTGGCTCGGCCGCTGCGCCATCCTCGATTGCACCAACCCCGAGGCCGAAGCCTGGCTTCGCAACGTCATCCGCACCGTTGTCCGGGAGTGGGGCTACACCTACCTCAAGCTCGATGCCTGCTCCTACGCCGCCCGCCCGGCCTCATCCGTCCGCTACCATCGGCCCGGGACCACCGCCCTCGCCAATCTCCGCCGCGGCCTCGAAATCATCCGCGACGAGGCCGGCGACGGTGTCTTCCTCCTCGGCTGCACCTGCCACTTCGGGCCAGCCATCGGCCTCGTCGATGCCATGCGCGTCGGCCCCGACGTCAAGGAAACGTGGGCCGCCGGTCCCAATCCTTCCGTCCGCCACGCCATGCGGCTCACCCTCCAGCGCAACTGGATGCACGGCCGCTGGTGGGTCAACGACCCCGACTGCCTCATTGTCCGCGATACCGACACCGAACTCGGCGAAGCCGAGACCCGCTTCCTCGCCACCGCCATTGCCCTCAGCGGCGGGATGGTCGTCGCCAGCGACGACCTCCCGAAGCTGCCGCCGGCCCGCCGCGAGCTCGCCCTCGCGCTCTTCCCGCCCTCCGGCGTTGCCGCCCGCCCCGTCGAGCCGGGCGACGGCCCCGCGCCCCGCGCCTGGCGCGCCGAACTCGGCGGCGGCCGCGCCCTCGTCGGCGTCCTCAACTGGTCCGATGCGCCGCTCTGGGTGCCCTGGACCGAGCTCCTCAAGCCCGGCGAGGTCGGCTTCGACGTCTGGAACCGGCGGCCGCTCCCCATGGGCGACGTCTACCTGCGTCCCCACGAAGGCACCCTCTGGCAGGTCTACGCCCCTGCCCGGACGCCCCGGCTCGTGGGCGACTCCGGCCACATCACCTCCGCCGGGCTCTACCAGCGTCCGGTCAGCGGCCGGCTCCAGCTCCGCAACGACCGGCCCTATCCCCGCACGGTCGCCGTCCTCCACCGCGGCTACACCCGCGTGGTCGAGCTGGCCCCCGGCGAGGCCCGCTGGTTCGATTAGCCGCCGTACTTCACACCGAGCTCGTCCAGTGTCAGCGGCTTCGCCTCCCGCTTCAGCACGGCGTGCGTCACCTCGCCCACCACGCAGCTGTGGTCGCCGAGGTCCACCTCGCCCACCACGCGCCCCTCGATGTACCCCGGCGCCGCAGCGATGACCGGCGCCCCGTTGCTCGCCGTCTCGGTCTCCTGCCCGTTGATCCGCGAACCATCGACCGTCGTCGGCTTGAAGAACGCATAGGCGATGTCGCCCTGCCCGCTCTCGAGGAACGAGAGCGCGAACGTCCCCGTGCGCTTCAGCAGCGCGTACGCCCCGCTGTCCTTCTTCACGCCCATCGCCACCAGCGGCGGCGTGAACGACGTCTGTGTCACCCAGTTGATCGCCGCCGCCGAAACCTCGTCGCCGTCGCGCACACCGAGCACGTACAGCCCGTACGGGATCATCCGCAGCAGCGTCTTCTTCGCGGCCTGCGCCTGCTCATCCATCGGTCCATCCCTCCCGGTTCGGTTCGTTGCCCGTATCCTACCCAAACCGCGCTCCAGCGCGCCCGGAGGTCCCCATGCCCGCCCTCGACCGCCGCGAACGCGACGAATTCCTCCAGCAGCCCGGCATTCTCTGCCGCATCGCCACCGTCGATAGCAG
The DNA here is from genome assembly GCF_008838325.1 of Tepidiforma bonchosmolovskayae. GTDB lineage: Bacteria > Chloroflexota > Dehalococcoidia > Tepidiformales > Tepidiformaceae > Tepidiforma > Tepidiforma bonchosmolovskayae. The sequence goes on from NZ_CP042829.1 coordinate 1,823,117, forward strand.
CGGCGCTCCCCACGTCACCCCCGTCTGGTTCATCTGCGAAGACGGCGCCATCTACATTACGCCGCGCGCCGCTTCCGAATGGCTCGACCACGTCCGCCACGACCCCCGCGTCGCACTCACCATTGACGACCAGAATCCGCCCTACCGCAAAGTGGTCATCGAAGGCGTCGCCGAGGTCGTCCGCCAGCCCGGCGACGATGCCGCCTGGCGCGACCTCTACCGCCGCATCGCCATGCGCTACGTCCCGCCTGAGGCCGCCGAGCACTACATCCAGGAAACCATCGACCAGCCCCGCGCCCTCATCCGGGTGCCGCTCGAAGGTGCCCGCATCCGCACCTGGCGCATGCCCGTCCGCGGCGAACCCTATCGCGGCATCTGGCACGACCGCTACTACCTGCCCGGCACGAAGCTCGCCCGCGAGTCCGGTCAGCCGCCATCCGAAGGGAACCAGCGGTAGCGCTGCAGGTCGATCCGCCCGTCGCGGTCGAACCGGACTCCCTCGTCCTCCAGCAGCCGGCGCTGGAGGTCGGCCTCCTCGCCCCGGCCCCGCAGGCTGATGCCGCCGCGCGCGTTCACCACCCGCCACCACGGCACCTCCGTGTTCGCCGGCAGCCACGCCAGCGCGTAGCCGACCGCCCGGGCCGCCGCCGGCGCCCCCAGCTCCAGCGCCACCTGCCCGTACGTCATCACCCGGCCCGGCGGGATGGCGCACACCAGCGCGTACACCCGCTCGTAGAACGTCGGCGGCCCCTCGCGTGCATCGGCCATCCCGCGAACCGTATCATCCGCAGTCACCATGCCGCCCGTCCTCCCCGCCCTCGCCGGTATTCGGGTCATCTCCGCAGGCCAGATCCTCGCGGCGCCCTTCTGCGCCACCCTCCTCGCCGAATTCGGCGCCGAAGTCATCAAGGTCGAGCCGCCCGGAACCGGCGAAGCCAACCGCGGCAATCTCTCCTTCGAACAGGACAACCGCGGCCAGAAGTCCGTCACCCTGGACCTCGCCTGCGACGAAGGCCGCGCGCTCTTCCGCCGCCTGGTCGATACCGCCGACATCCTCGTCGAGAACTTCCGGCCCGGCGCCCTCGAAGCCTGGGGCCTCGGCCCAGAGACGCTCCGCGAAACCAACCCCGGCCTCGTCGTCGTCCGCATCTCCGGCTTCGGGCAGACCGGTCCCTACCGCGACCGCGCCGCCTTCGACCGCGTCGCCCTCGCCTTCTCCGGCATCACCGCCGTCACCGGCTACCCCGACCGGCCGCCCGTCCGCCCCGGCTACTTCATCGCCGATTACGGCGCCGGCATCTTCGCGGCCTTCGGCGCCCTCGCCGCCCTCCGCGCTCGTGACCTCAACGGCCGCGGCCAGGACGTCGACGTCGCCCTCTACGAAGCCGTCTGGCGGATGAGCGGCACCCACGCCGCCAGCTACGGCCTCACCGGCCGCGACCGCCCCCGCAGCGGCAACTACTACCCCGGCGTCGTCCCGGCCGAGCAGTTCACCACCGCCGACGGCTACGATCTCGTTATCAACGCCACCACCCAGCGCAGCTTCGAAAAGCTCTGCGCCGCCATCGGCCAGCCCGAGCTCGTCCGCGACCCCCGCTTCACGCCCCGGCAAAACCTCCTCGCGAACCACGAGGCCATCCACGCCATCATCCGCGACTGGGTCGCCCGCCATACCCTCGCTGAAGCCCAGGCGGCCCTCGACCGCTACGGCGTACCTGCCTGCAGGGTCTACCAGGTCAGCGACATCGTCGCCGACGACCACTACCTCGCCCGCGAACAGGTGATCACCCTTGACTCGCCCATTTACGGCCCGGTGCTGCAGCCCGGCATCGTGCCGCGGCTCACCGCTACGCCCGGCGCCGTTCCCGGCCCCGCCCCGGCGCTCGGCGAACACAACCGCGAGGTCTACTGCGGGCTCCTCGGCCTCACGCCGGCGGAGCTGGAGGCCCTCGCGGCTCGCGGCGTCATCTGAGACGCACGCCCCCGTCCCGCCAAACGAAAGCCGCCGCCCCGGGCAGGGCGGCGGCTGGTGCGGTGGCGCAGCGGGCGGGAGAGGACGCCCGCTGCCCTCGAGGACGGAGGCTCAGGCCGCGGAGGCCATCGCCCGGTGCTCTTCGTTCGTGATGAAGTCGCCCTCGGCGAGCCAGTTCTTGAATTCCTTCTCCGCGCCGCAGACCTTGCAGACACCGCGGCTCGTCGGGCCGTTCGGCTCTTCGATCCGCCAGCGGTGGAAGTGACCAGCTTCGGGAGCCTTCGTCGTCTCGATGGTGGCTTCAGCCATGGTGGTGGACCCCCTTTCCATTTGTTCCGTGCTCGTTGACCCGGCAACTGCCCCTGGGCTAGGCTAGTTCCAGTGGAGTGCTGGTACTAGCCTTTCTGTAGCAGCGCTCGTAGGCGAATCATAGCATCCGGCGCTATCATGTCAATAGTCCCGGCGCTAGCGCCGCGCACAACCTTGACACTACCCATACCGGAGCACCACCCATGGCCCAGCGCGCCGAATCCGACACAGGCCGTACCTACAACCTCCCCTGTGTCATCGCCCAGGTGCTCGATATCCTCGGCGACCGCTGGACCCTCCTCATCATCCGCGACCTCATGTCCGGCCTGCACCGCTACAACGACATCCTCGAAAGCTGCTCCGGCATGTCCCCCAACGTCCTCTCCGACCGCCTCCGCCGCCTCGAGGCCATGGGCATCGTCGAACGCCATTACTTCAAGGCCCTCCCGCCCCGCGTCGAGTACACCCTCACCGAAAAAGGCTGGCACATCCGCCCCATCCTCCTCGCCCTCCTCGATTGGGGCCGCAAGTACGTCGAACCCATCCGCGAAGAGCACGTCGGCACCCGCGTCAGCCACGACTTCGCCGTCCGCGTCATCCCCACCTTCTCGTTCCACCCCGAGCGCGCCGAAGACCTCCATGCCCGCATGACCATCGAAATCACCGACGCCGGCGAGCAGAACGCCTGGACCTTCGATATCCACGACGGCCACCTCCATCCGCGCCGCAACGGCGCACCCGATGCCGACGTCATCCTCAAGACCGACACGAGCGGCTTCTTCCGCTTCATCCGCGGCGAGGCCCGCGCCGAAGAGGTCGGCGAGCTCATCGGCTCGCCCGAGACCGCCGCCGCCATCCAGGCCTGCTTCCGCACCCAGTAGCGCCACACCCTGCCCCGAGGTTCTACCGCCCATGCTCAAGCCCGGCACGCCCGCTCCCGACTTCACCGCCACCCTCGACGACGGCTCTACCTTCCGCCTCGCCGACTGCCGCGGCCGGAAGAACGTCGTCCTCTACTTCTACCCGAAGGACTTCACCCCGGGCTGCACCGCCGAGGCCTGCTCCTTCCGCGACAACTACGGCGCTATCGCCGCCTACGACGCCATCATCATCGGCGTCTCCGGCGACCCCGCCGACCGCCACGCAGCATTCCGCGAAACGCATGCCCTCCCCTTCCCGCTCATCGCCGACCCCGATGGGAAACTCCGCGAACGCTACGACGCCAAGGGCTGGATCCCCTGGATGCCCCCGCGCGTGACCTACGTCATCGATAAGGAGGGCGTCATCCGCGCTGCCCTTCGCCACGACTTCCGCGTCACCGCCCACGTCCCGGAAGTCCTCGAGGCGCTGGCGAGGTTCGCGCCGCGCACCGGCCCGGACGCTCCCGCCGCTACCGTTTCCGGCTGATCGCCTCCCGCGCCGCAGCCGCCACCCGCGCCGGGGTCAGGTCGAAGTAGGTCAGCAGCTCGTCCCACTTCCCGCTCGTCCCGTACCGGTCCACGCCGACGAACGCCATCGGCACCGGCACTGTCTCGGCCAGCACCCGCGCCACCGCTGTCCCGAGCCCGCCCGTCGTCTGGTGCTCCTCCGCGGTCACGATGGCGCCCGTCTCCCGCGCCGCCGCCAGCACCGCCTCCCGGTCGATCGGCTTGATCGTCGCCATGTCCAGCACCCGCGCCGAGACCCCCTCGTTCGCGAGCAGGTTCGCCGCCTCCAGCGCGATGCCCACCAGCACACCGCAGGCGATGAGCGTCACGTCGCTCCCGTCGCGCAGCTTCGTCGCGCGGCCCAGCTCGAACCGGTAGTCGCTCCCGTAGATCCCCGGCACCTTCGGCCGCCCCGTCCGCACGTATGCCGGCCGCGTCGTCTTCCCGACCGCAACGATCGCCTGCTTCGCTGCCTCGAAATCGGCCGGCACCACCACATCGAACGGGATGAGCGAGGTCGCCAGCGCAAGGTCCTCAATCGCCTGCGCGCTCATTCCGTCCTCGCCGACCGTAATCCCGCCGTGGCTCGCCACGCACTTCACGTTCAGCCCGCCCCGCGGCTGCGCCACCGACGTCCGCAGCTGGTCATAGCAGCGCCCCGGCAGGAAGACCGCAAAGCTCGCGATGAACGCCGTCTTCCCGCAGGCAGCCAGCCCCGCCGCGATGCCCACCATGTTCTGCTCGGCCACTCCGACGGTGTACCACCGGTCCGGGTACCGCTCCCCGAACTGGTACCCCATCGTCGAAACCGAAAGGTCGGCGTCGATCGCCACCACGTCCACGCCCTGCTCCACCAGCTCGATGAGCGCGTACGGGTACGCCTCCCGCGTTGCCGCTGCCGGTGCCGCCTGCGTCATGCCAGCCCCTCCGCAATCTGCGCCAGCGCCTGCTCCAGCTGCTCCCGCGTCGGCGCCTTCCCGTGGAAGCCCGGGTTGTTCTCCATGAACGAGACACCCTTCCCTTTGACCGTGTGCGCGACCACCACCCGCGGCCGCTCGTCCGGCTGCTCCGCCTCCGAGAGCGCTGCGTCAACCGCTGCCATGTCGTGCCCGTCGCACTCGATGACCTTCCACCCGAACCCCGCGAACATCGCCGGCGGGTTCGTCCGCATAATCCGGTCCGCGAACCCGTCGTTCTGGATCCCGTTCCGGTCCACCACCGCGATGATGCGGTCCCCCAGCCCGAAGTGCGGCACCGCCATCGCGGCCTCCCACACCTGCCCTTCGTTCAGCTCGCCGTCGCCCAGCATCACCCAGCACCGGAACTCCCGCCCCTCCATGCGACCCGCAAGCGCATGCCCGATCGCGAACGACAGCCCCTGCCCGAGCGACCCGCCCGACATCTCGATGCCCGGCAGCGCCTTCATCGACGGGTGTCCCTGCAACGGGCTGCCCAGCTTCCGGAACCCCGAAAGGAGCTCCGTCGAAAAGAACCCCCGTTCGGCCAGGACCGCGTAGTAGAACGGCGTCGCATGGCCCTTCGAGAGGATGAACCGGTCGCGATTCGGGTCCTCGGGATTCGCCGGGTCGCAGCGGAGATGGTTCCAGTAGAGCGCAACGCCGAGCTCGACCGCTGAGAGCGACCCGCCCGGGTGCCCGCTCTGCGCCTCGTAGACCATCTGCACAATGTGCGCCCGGATGCGCTTCGCGATGGCCTTCAGTTCGTCGATGGAAACGGGGGCAAGACGTGTGGGCATCGCCGCCAAGGATACGGCCTCGCTCCCGAACGCGGAACGCGCGCTACACTCCCACCCATGTTCACGCAGGTTGGCATCTCTCAGATCTACGTCCTCGACCAGGACGCCGCCCTCGACTTCTACGTCAACACCCTCGGCCTCGAAGTGCGCACCGACGTCGACCTCGGGGTCATGCGCTGGCTCACCGTCGGCGTCCCCGGCGATAACCGCGAAATCCTCCTCCAGGAGCCCGGCGGCCCCATGATGGACCCCGAAACCGCCGCACAGGTTCGCGACCTCGTCGCCAAAGGCGCCGCCGGCGGTTTCCTCATCTTCTACACCGACGACTGCCGCGCCGCGTTCGAAACCCTCGTTGCCCGCGGCGTCGAAATCACCCAGGAGCCGATGGAGCGCGATTACGGCATCGACTGCGGCGCCCGCGATCCCTTCGGCAACCACTTCCGCATCACCCAGCCCCGCGCCTGACCTCCGCCCGGCGCCTGCCCGCACCCCACCGTACAATCGGCCCCATGGCACCTGAGCAGCGCATGTTCGGCCTCTGGCCGAGCCCCATCACCCCGTCCGCCCTCGCGGTCGCCCTCCGCCTCAACGAGCCCGCCTGGGATACCGACGGCCAGGCCCTCGCCTGGGTCGAAGGCCGCTCCGACCGCGGCGTCATCGTCACCCGCCGCCTCGACGACGCCGCCACCCGCGACCTCACCCCCGAAATCTCCGTCCGCGCCTTCATCGGCTACGGCGGTGGCGATGTCACCCTCGCCCGCGGCGCTGCCTTCTTCGTCGGCCAGGCCGACCAGCGCATCTACCGCCAGGACCTCGCCGGGGGCCCGGCCCGCCCCATCACCCCGCCCTTCGGCGCCGCCTCGAGCCCGGCCGTCTCTCCTGATGGCCGCTGGGTCGCCTACGTTCACTCCTTCGAAGACGTCGACTGCATCGCCGTCGTCGACGCCGAAGGCCGCCAGTGGCCCCGCCGCCTCGCTGAGGGCCGCGACTTCTACATGCAGCCGGTCTGGCACCCCGCCGGGAACCGCCTGGCCTGGGTCGAGTGGGACCACCCCAGCATGCCCTGGGACGCAACCGAGCTCCGCCTTGCCGACCTCGATACCTCCGGTCCCCTCCCGGCGCTTTCCGCCTCCCGTGTCGTCGCCGGCGGCCCCGAAGTGAGCATCTTCCAGCCGCTCTTCACCCGCGACGGCGCCGGCCTCTGCTACGTCAGCGACGAAACCGGCTGGGGCCACCTCTACCGGCGCGACCTCGCGACCGGCCAGGTCCGCCAGCTCACGTCCGGCGAGGCCGAGCACGGCACCCCCGCCTGGATGCACGGCATGCGCACCTTCGCCGAGCTCCCATCCGGCGCCCTCGCCGTCATCCGCTCGACCGCAGGCTTCCACCGCCTCGTCCTGCTCGACCCGCGCACCGGCACCGAACGCGACCTCTCCCCGGCCCTGCCCGGCTACACCGCGTTCTCGGCCCCGGCCGCCTCGCCCGCCGCCGAGCGGCTCGCCGTCGTCGCCAGCGGCGGCCGGCAGCCCCCGCGCGTCATCGCCATCGACCTCGCCGACCCGGCGGCGCCCCGCGTCGACGTCTTCCGCCGCAGCGACAGCGAACTCGTCCCCGCCTCCGCGCTCTCCGCCCCCGAGCCGGTCAGCTGGACCTCCTTCGACGGCGAGCAGGCCCACGGCCTCTACTACCCGCCCGCCAGCGACCGCTTCGCAGGGAAGGGCGCGCCCCCGCTCGTTGTGCTCGTCCACGGCGGCCCGACCAGCCAGGTCACCGCTACCTGGAACCCCCAGGCCCAGTTCTTCGCCACCCGCGGCTACGCCGTCCTCCTCCCGAACTACCGCGGTTCTACCGGCTACGGCCGCGCCTACATGCTCAAGCTCCGCCGCAGCTGGGGCATCTACGACGTCGAGGATGCCCGCACCGGCGCCCTCGCCCTCGCCGACCGCGGCCTCGCCGACCGCTCCCGGCTCGTCATCATGGGCGGCAGCGCCGGCGGCTTCACCGTCCTCCAGTCGCTCGTCCAGTATCCCGGCGTCTACAAAGCCGCGATCTGCATGTTCGGCGTCGCCAACCAGTTCACCCTCGCCGCCGACACCCACAAGTTCGAGGCCCGCTACCTCGACTCCCTCCTCGGCCCCCTCCCCGAAGCTGCCGCCGTCTACCGCGAGCGCTCGCCCATCTTCCACGCCGCCCGCATCCGCGACCCCATCGCCGTCTTCCAGGGCGAAATCGACCGCGTCGTCCCGCGCGAGCAGAGCGACAGCATCGTCGCCTCCCTCCGCGCCCGCGGCGTCCCCCACGAGTACCACGTCTACCCCGGCGAAGGCCACGGCTGGCGAAAGTCCGAGACCATCGACCACTTCTACCGCACCGTCGAAGCGTTCCTCCGCACCCACGTCCTCTACGCCTGACGGCCCGCCGGGTCAGCTCTCCATCGGCAGCCAGCGCATCGCCTCCGCCGCCGCGGCCCGGTCGCGCGCACTCTTCTCGGCCCACCGCTCGAGGAACTCCGCCCCGACGGCGGCCTGCGCAGTCTGCCACCGCAGCGGCCGGCCGCTGCCCGCGCCTGTCTCCGTCACCGCGACGAGGAACGCCGTCGCATCCCCGAGGTCGAACCGCTCGAGCACCCGCCCCCGGAGCCAGCCGGCCCCGCCCGCGAAGACCGGGTCCCCGTCCTGCGTCAGCCGGTACGCCAGCCCGTCGAGCTTCGGCCCCTCC